>CAZQMY010000219.1:0-9812 GCA_964594405.1 uncultured Spirochaetaceae bacterium
ACCCTCGACCTCGGGAACGGAGAGGCCCGTGAGGTCACTGGGCAGCAGGTCGTTGGTGAACTGGATGCGATTGAAGCGGCCATCGAGACTGCGCGCGAGGGCACGGGCGAGCGTGGTCTTGCCGACGCCCGGAACGTCCTCCAGCAGCAGGTGCCCGCGCGCGATGAGGCAGACGAGCGCGCGATCCACGATCTCCCGCTTGCCATGCAGCACGGCTTCGATGTTGTCGCGGAGCGCTTCGGCCAGATCGGCCGCTTCGGGCGCGGAGAGCGTGGGGCTGCAGGACGCCACGTCGAACCCTTCCATCTGGGTGGAATGTGGGTGGAATGCCGGGGGAATCGATCCGGGACTGATCTTGCTTGTCGGCGGGGGCCGTTCTTCGATTGAGGACGCCGGGCGCGAGCGTGCGGGTCCGCCGTGGATTCGGCCGGGCTTGCGGCGCGTCTGGACGTCCCATCGGCAGCGCGCCGGCAGCTCGCGCGCAGGTGGTGACGCCCTCAGTAGCTGTACTTCACCTTGGCGAAGATCCGATCGTTGTCCTGCCAGGTATCGAAGGGCACTCGCTCGGACCCGACGAAGTAGAGGAGCCCACCGTCGATGGTCACGCCGTCCATGACGTCGTACGCCGCGCTCAGGCGAATCGTGCTGCCGATGTGGCCCTTCTCGCTGAAGAGGCCGACCACGAGGCCGGTCAGCGTCAGCCGCTGGTTCATCATGTCGCGGCCGACGCGGACGGCGAGCTCGACGCTGTTCTCGTCCAGATAGTTGGGCAGGTAGCGAAGCAGCGGGTCGTAGTCGACCAGATGGCGATGAGCCAGCTCCACCGCGACGGTCCAATCGGTCCAGCCGTAGTACTCGATGCCGCCCATGCTGTCGATGCGGCCGGTCTGCAGCTGCACGACGTCGTAGGGCAGGCAGTCCGGAACCAGCGGGCCGTCGGGACAGCGGCTCGGATCGGGAACGGGCATGGAGTAGTCCAGGTCGATGAGATAGGCGAGCTCGGCCTTGAGGAGCCAGCTGCCCAGAGTGAGATTGCCGCCCGCGCCGACCTGGGTCACCTGGTCGTCGTCCAGGAACAGGGAAGGCAGGCCGCCGCCGCCCGGTAGGTTGATCACCGTCGACGTGCGGTTCTGGAAGGTTCGCGATGCGTAGAACGTGATGTCCCAGCCGCTGAAGATGCCGCCGATCGCGCCCGCGAACTCGGGCGTCCCCCCCCACTGAGACTCGGAGCGGTCCGGCAGCTCCACACCCGCATCGATCGCCCCTCCGAGCAGATCGAAGATCAGCCACTCGTCCCTGCCCGGGAAGGGCGCGAGGTCGTCGAAGCTGAAGGCCGGGAAGAAGTCGGATCCGAGCGGCGGGTTGCGGTCGTATCGCGCCTCGGGGATCACGATGGCCGTGAACTTCCAGTCGCCGAGGTAGTAGTCCGCCTTCGCCATGGTGACGGGCAGCCGCAGGCTCTCGATGTCGGCGAGGGCGGGCTCGCGATTGTCGAGGGGGTTCAGCACGTCGTTCACGCGCAGCGTGTCGGAGCGACCCCAGTTGACCACCTGCCGGCCGAGCTTGAGATCGAGACCCGGCAGCAGCGTCCCCTCGACATAGAGGTCGAGGATCTCGAGCTCGTGCTCGTAGTGGTCCAGCACCGGCTGGGTGTAGTTCTCACGGCCGTTGATGACGTAGGCCATGTCGTAGAAGCCATAGGCCTGGAGACGGAGGTCCCAGCGGGCGGGCAGGTCGGCATCGAACTGGAAGTCCATCCGGGCGCGGAAGCGTTGCAGTCCGCTGTAGTCGGTGCCCGTGCTCGAGAAGTGCTCTCGGAGATTGTAGGATGCGCCGAGGCTCACGCTGCCGCTGGTCGCCCACCAGCGGTCGGCTGGAGCCGTGTCGCCGCTGCCTTCGCTCGTGGAGTCGTCGTCGTCGAAGCCGCTGAGGACGTCGTCCACGTCGTCGGCCTCGTTCGAGCCCTCGTCCTCGGCGTCGAAGCCCCCGAGCACGTCCTCCAGCTCGTCATCCGCCGGCTCGTCGTCGAAGCCGGCCAGGGCATCGTCGATGTCCGTCTCCCATTCTTCGGCCATCGCCGCCGATCCGGGCATCAGGAGGCCCGATCCGGCGATCAGGAGGCAGAAGAGGTGCGTCGCCAGGGTCGGGCCGAAAGCGGCGGCCCACCCCTCGAAGCGCCGCCGGCGCAAGTCTAGAGCCCTTTCTCCAGACGCCTGACGCTGAACATGTCCTGGGAGAGGTCCTGGTCGAACTTCACGTTGCTCAGCTTGAGGATCGTCTTGTGAAGCGTGGACCTGCCCTTCTTGGTGGTCATGTGCATCTCGGTGGCGACCCAGATGCCGTCGATCTCCTCGAGCTTCTTGACGTCGAGGTACTTGAGCCGTCTGCCCTTCTTCACCCACGAGACGGCGCGCACCACCACGTGGTTGTCCTGCCGAACGAAGAGCACGCTCTTCGTATAGCCCGACTCGTCGATCTCCTTCTCATTGGGGATGGCCTCGATCTGCCAGACCGGGTGACCGTCGACCTCGGTCTCCTTCATCACGGTGTACTCGTAGCGGTCGAGCACGCGCGAGGCCATGTCGGAGTACGTGAAGTCGCTGCCCATGAAGCTGCCCTTCTTGTCACCCGACGCAATCCGCTTCGTCTTCTTGAGGGCGGGCAGATAGAGCCATTGATCATCGTCCTTGTCGGGATCGTCATAGTCGTAGGTGAGGAAGCCCGTGTCCTTCACGTCCGCGGGCGTCTGGAAGAACATGAGCTGCTGACTATCCTCGCCCTGGTCCTTGGTGAAGGTGCGGATCTGCCGCCTTCGCTCGGAGCCGCGCTTGTCGATGAGGATCATCTCCATGTCCGAGATGCCGTTGTCGCCGTCGTCGCGATCCTCCACCCACTCCATGATCTGTCGGCCGGTGGGCTGCTCGGCGAAGGCCGGGGAGACGATGCCCAGGATGGCGAGCACGGCTGCGGAGCCGAGGGATCGAAGGATGCGATGGCCCATCGTGGCGCAGCGGACGGAACCGGGGCGGCTGCTCATCGAATCTCCTGTCTTCGAAGTCTGCTCGACCTTCAGAGTCTGCGCGACCTTCGGAGTCTGCTGGACGGTCGCTCGTGACGTTGGCTCCAGTGCCCCACTCGAGATCGGCCGGACCCCGACCGGATATCGGGGGACGGCGGGGCTCGTCGCCCACGGGTCGCTCGCAGTAAAGCCCAGAAGCCCGCGGAAGAAAAGTGTGCAGACCGCACCGATTGGCGGCACGCTATGCCTGTCGAAGGCCGTCGGTCCCGGTCGCCTCACCGGCCCGCGGGGCCATCCGTCGCATCGACGATGGGTGAGTGACCGGTCGCGTTCGATGCGTTCCCTCGAACCGGCCGCTGGCGCGCGGATGCGCGGGCTCGAGGGATGGATGCGAAGGGGCTCATGAAGGCGCTGATCTTCGATACAGAGACCACGGGGATGGTGAAGTGGAAGCTCGACCCCACGCACGAGAGCCAGCCGGACTTGATTCAGCTCGGCATGATCCTGGTGGAGACCGGAGCCTGGCGCCCGCACAGCCGACACTCGATGCTGGTGAAGCTGCCGGCGGGAGTGAGGATCGAGGAGGGCGCCAAGGAGGCCCACGGGATCACCGAAGAGGACTGTGAGCGATACGGGGTGGTCTCCACGGTCGCGTGCTCGCTCTTCAACCAGCTCTGCATGCAGGCCGACGCCATCGTGGCGCACAACATGAGCTTCGATCGATCGATCATGCTGACGGCGCTCCATCGGCTGGGCAACAAGCCGGATCGGATGGCGGGCAAGCGGCTGATCTGCACGAAGGAGGAGTCTACGGACATCCTCAAGCTCCCGGGCAAGTACGACTCCTACAAGTGGCCGACCCTGGCCGAGGCCTATCAGCACTTCACGGGGCAGGAGCTGGAGGGGGCCCATGATGCGCTGGTGGACAGCGAGGCCTGCTTGAAGGTCTTCCGCGCGCTGGTGGAGATCGGCGCGATCCAGCTCTGAGCGGCGGGCTCAGGGCGCCGTCGCGATCCGGAAGAACTCCGCGCGCGGATCCCTCGAATCCGCCGCCGCGCGCAGGGCCTCGATGAAGAGGCGCAGGTCGCCGCCGAGCGCCTCGAGCACCGCCGAGTGCTTCGGGCCGTCGTCCGAGTAGGTCCCACGCAGGGCGAGGCAGGCGTCGCCGAGACGGATCCGCTCGGCCAGCTTCTCCGCGTCATAGACGAGCCAGGGCAGGCCTCGGATCGACGCGCGCATCTGCCGCTCGAGCGCGGCGCGGGCGTCGAGCACGGTCGAGCTGTCGGGCTCCGCCGATGCGTAGAGGGCCTCGACGCGCTCGCGAAAGCCGGCGAGGAGGCGGGCGAGCTCGGCAGCATCCTCGATCTCGCTGCGTCGCCGCTCGAGCGCCCGCTCGTCTCGTGCGTAGAAGACGAGGGAGCCGCGCTTGCCGATGAAGCTCGCGACGCTCTCGTTGAAGGCGGGCTGACTCTTCACGAAGACCGTGGCGTGGACGAGCTCGTGCAGGATCGTCTCGACCAGCGCGCCCTCGCCCGAACGCAGCATGGGCGTGGTGAGGGGATCGTCGAACCAGCCGAGGGTGCTGTAGGCGCGGATGCCGCTGACGCACACATCCAGCCCTTCGGCGCGCAGGGCCTCGGCCTCGCGCTCGGCGCGGGCCTGGTCGAAGAAGCCCTTGTAGGGCACGCTGCCGATGATGGGGAAGCGGAAGGGCCGCGCCTCGAGGCTGCGGGGCTCGGTGACGACGATCGACGTGATGATACGATCTCCCGGCCGATGCACGTAGCTCGTGTACTGGTCGTCCACCTCCAGGCCGAGCTGCGCGGCGAAGTCCCGGACGCGGCCCACGAGCTCGAGCTTGGCGCGGACGCCGGCCTCGGTCTCGGGATCCGCGATCACGTCTTCCACGTCCCGACTGGACATCAGCAGTCCCATCTGTCCCCGCGCCAGGTGGCCGTAGTAGCAGCCGGTCTGCGGGGCGAGCATGGCCAGCATCACCGAGAGCAGCAGCCACGGGCCCTTTCGGGCCGATCCGGGGCGCGAGCCGCGGCGCCGACGGACAAGAGAGGATCGGAGCATGGACCACGGACGATTGATTGCCCGCGTGCCGCGCGCCCAGCAGGCCGAGCTCCTGATGGCCGAGGCCTGGGAGTCGGGGGCACTGGGCATCGAAGAGGTCGACGCGGGCGAGGCGCTGGAGCTGATCATCTACGCACCGACGGGCGCGCTGGCAGGGCTGCACGCCGCGCTGCGGTCGCTGGGCCTCTCGGACGTGCACTTCGAGATCGAGGAGACGCTGCCCGTGGTCGACTGGGCTGAGGCGTGGAAGGAAGGCCTCGAGCCCATCGTGATCGGCGATCGACTCGTGGTGCGGCCGTCCTTCACCGAGCCCGTTTCGAGGCCCGGCCAGGCGGAGCTGATCATCGATCCCGGGCAGGCCTTCGGCACGGGCGGACATGCCTCGACGCTGCTGATCCTGCGCTGGCTGGACGCATTGGCGAATGGGACAGCCAAGGCGAGCCGGGTGCTCGACGTGGGGACCGGCACGGGCGTGCTCGCCCTGGCGGCGCTCCGGCTCGGGAGCCGGCAGGCCTTCGGATTCGACCTCGACCACGTGGCCGTCCGGGAAGCCGCGCACTGGGCGGCGTACAACGGTCTGGCCGAGCGGCTCTGCCTCTTCACCGGGCCCATCGAAGCCCTCGCCGGGCCGGGCTTCGATCGCGTGCTCGTCAACATGCTTCGCGCCGAGACGCTGCCCATCGCCGAGGCCATCGCCGGCCGCGTGGCCCCCGGTGGCGACTTGCTGCTCTCGGGGCTGATGGAGCCGGATCGTACACCGATGCTCGACGCCTTCGCCCCGCTCGGCCTGGAGTTGGAGGGCGAGCTGAGCACGCCCGATCCTTCCGGCGGCCATTGGATCGCCCTTCGCCTCGTACGGACTGGCTGACTCATGAGCCCCCGACCGGCCCCTGCATGAAGGATTCGAGCAGTCCGCGGAGTGTCGCCTCGAGCTCGATGCGCGGCGCCCACCCGGTGGCTTCGCGCAGGCGCGTGGCGTCGCCGAAGCACGCATCCGTGGGACGATGACGGCGCGGATCCACCTCGATCTTGGGCGTCACGCCGGCCAGCGCGCAGAGCGCATCGAGCAGATCGCCGATGCGCGTGGCCCGGCCGCTGGCCACGTTGTAGACCCGCGGCGGCACTTCGGGATCGAGCATCGAGAGATAGGCCTCCACCACGTCGTCGACGTCGAGGAAGTCGCGCACGCTCTCGAGATTGCCGACGCGCATGGCCGGGGCGAGCTCTCCCTGGGCGATGGCGGCGATCTGCGAGGCGAAGTCCGGGGCCACGAAGCCCGGGGCCTGACCTGCACCCGTGTGATTGAAGGCGCGCACGCGGATCACGTCGAGTCCGTCTTCAGCGGCGAGGGTGCAGAGCTGCTCGGCGCCGACCTTCGTGCGCGCATAGGGCGAGCGCGGCGCGAGCGGGGCGTCCTCGGTCCAGGGCGGCGCGCCGGGCTGGGTGATGGGATAGGCATCGCCGGTACCCACGGCGATGAGCCGGGCACTCGGTCGCTCGCGCTGCATGGCGCGCAGAAGCGCCCGGGTGCCCAGGAAGTTGACTCGATAGGCGAGCGCCGGCTCGCGCGCGGAGAGGGGGGGCGAGCTCAGGGCGGCGAGGTGGATGATCGCATCGGGCGCGCCGTCGCGAAGCACCGCGGCGAGCGCGGGCTCGGAGCTGATCTCCACCTCGCGGTCCACCGCCAGCGGGAGATGCCCCGCTGCCTCCAGGCGGGGCACGAGACGTTGCCCGACGAAGCCGCTGGCACCGGTGACGAGGACCCGCATGGCCGCGCAGCGTAGTGCGCACGCCCGCGCCGGGCAATCGTCCAGCCAGCGCCGCGGGCCGCTGCTACGTTGACCAGCTGGGGGAGACCCCACGAGGTCCCGTGCCGGAACGCCCTGGGTCACGAGGTGGGTCTGGAGCGGGTAAATGAGAGCGGGTACAGAGCGGGTACAGAGCGGGTACAGAGCGGGTCGAGGGCGGGTCGAGAGCGGGTCGGGATCGGTTCGAGAGGAAGAGCATGATCATCGGTGTTTCGGGGCCGAACGGCGCGGGCAAGGGCGAGTTCGTCAAGTATCTCGCCGAGCGCAGCTTCTACACGCACTCGCTCTCGGACGTGATTCGCAGCACGCTGGAGGAGCAGGGGCTCGAGGAGACGCGCGAGCGCATGATCGAGACGGGCAACGCGCTGCGTGCGGCCGGAGGGCCGGGGGCGCTCGCGAAGGGGCTCGTCGAAAGGCTGCTCTCCGATCGCAACTATGTGATCGACTCGATTCGCAACCCCGAAGAGGTCCGTGTGCTTCGCGACCACTGCCCGGACTTCCACCTCGTCTGGGTGGATGCAGAGATCGAGGTGCGCTTCGAGCGGATGCGACGGCGCGGTCGGCCCGGCGATCCCACTTCGCTCGAGCAGATGCGCGAGCTCGAGGGTCGGGAGCTGCAGAGCGACGACCCGCACGCCCAGCAGCTGCTGGCGGTCCGCGAGCTCGCCGACTTCGTCGTGCGCAACGACGCCGGCTTCCCCGAGCTGCACGCCTCGATCCACGAGGTCTTCAAGGAGAGCCTCTACTTCGAGCGCCCATCCTGGGACGAGTACTTCATGAGCATCGCCCGCGAGGTCGCCTCGAGGAGCTACTGCGAGAAGCGCAAAGAGGCCGCTGTGGTGACCCTCGACAGACGGATCATCTCCACGGGCTACAACGGAACGCCCCGGGGCACGATCAACTGCAACGAAGGCGGCTGTCCGCGGTGCAACGATCTGGCGCCGGGGGGGACGGCCCTGAGCGAGTGCGTCTGCTCGCACGGCGAAGAGAACGCCATCACCCAGGCGGCCTATCACGGCGTCTCCCTGCGCGGCGGCACGATCTACACGACATTTTCACCCTGCCTGCACTGCACCAAGATGATCATCAACGTCGGCCTGATCGAGGTCGTCTACAACGCGGGCTACCCCCTGGGAGAACGCTCCATGGCGCTGCTCGAAGAGGCCGGAGTGAAGGTGAGGCAGTGCCAGCTGGAGTAGCGGGGCCGCGTTCCGATGGCCTTGCAGGATTTCATGGATCATCCTGCGAAGCTTTCCCTCAATCCCACCCGGAGCCCCGCCGAAACGATCATTTGCAGCCTGCGGACGGGATCGCCCCGGATCTCGTCGTCGAGCTGTATGGCCCCGTTGCTTCTTGTGGGGCGAAACGATCGTGAGGGGACCGTGCGACCGAAGCCGACTCAGCTCCTGGACCACCGTGAGTATCCGCTGCTCTACGTGGACGACGAGCCGGACAATCTGCGCATCTTCGAGCTCACCTTCAGGCGCGAGTTCACCGTGCTCACGGCGACCAGCGCCGAGGAAGGCCTGCGTCTGCTGAACGAGAACCCCGTCGCGGTGGTGCTCTCGGATCAGCGGATGCCCGAGGTGAGCGGCGTGCAGTTCCTCTCGCGGGTCCGCGAGCTCGATCCGAATACCGTGCGCATCCTCGTCACCGCCTACGGCGACGTGGAGACGCTGGGCGAGGCCATCAACGACGGCAGCATCTATCGCTACGTGGCCAAGCCCTGGGAGCCCGAGGACCTGCGCCTCACCCTCAGGCGAGCCATCGAGGCCTACGCGCTCGAGCGCGAGCGCGGCGCGCTGCTCGACGAGCTGACCCTGCTCGCGCGGCTGTCGCGGTCGCTGCACCGGGAGATGGACCTGGGTCGCCTCGGCGCCGTCCTGCTCGGCGCGATGCACCACGAGCTCGGCTTCGACGGGACGGCGCTGATGCTGCTGAGCGAGGGCAGCGAGCGGCTCCGCTTCCAGCGGCTGGAGCCCATGGACGACGTCGCGCGGGCCGTCGAGTGCCTGCACTTCGACACGGGCAGCTGTCCGCGCTTCATGGATGCGCTCTTCCGCGGCGACGTCCAGGCGCTGCGCGCCGAGTCGCTCGGTGAGCTCGAGGCGCCCGTCCGCAGCTGGGCCACCGAGGTCTCCGCCGACGAGATCCTCGTCGTTCCGCTGGTGGGCAAGCATCGCGTGGTGGGGGCGCTCGCCGTCGACAATCGACGCGGCGGTCGACGCTTCGGCGCCGAGGATCGCACGCTCCTCGATGGTCTCGCCATGCAGGCGGTGATCGCGATCGAGAACGCGCGGCTCGTGGAGGACCTCCGCACCTCGCGCGCGCAGGTGCTTCGCGCCGATCGCCTCGGCACCCTCGGTACGCTCGCCGCGGGCCTCGCCCACGAGATCAACAATCCCCTGGTCTCGATCCACACCTTCCTGTCCCTCGCGCCGGACAAGCGACACGAAGAGGACTCGGGCTTCTGGGGTGAGTACCACGAGCTGGCCACCAGCGAGCTCGAGCGGATTCGAGGCCTGGTGGCGACGATGAGTCGACTCGCGCGCGGGGGAGAGAGCGATGGGGTGCAGCAGGCGCTCGTGGACCTTCCGCTGCTCGCCCGGGATGTCGCGCGATTCATCGAGCGCGAGGTGGCGGCCTCGGGCGTCGAGCTGACGCTCTGCTGCGACGAGACGACGCCGAAGGTGCTCGGCGTGCGCGATCACTTGAATCAGGTGATGCTCAACCTCCTTCTCAACGCCGTCCAGGCCACGCCTCCAGAGGGTGAGGTCTCGCTCTCGGTGCACCCGGATCCCGACGCGCCGCAGGACGCCGTCATCCTCGAGGTGGACGACAGCGGCCGGGGAATCCCCGACGATGACCTGGAGCGGATCTTCGATCCCTTCTTCACGACGAAGGAC
>CAZQMY010000220.1:0-9792 GCA_964594405.1 uncultured Spirochaetaceae bacterium
CCCCCCCCCCCCCCCCCCCCCCCCCCCCCCCCCCCCCCCCCCCCCCCCCCGGACTGGATGCGATGGTGCGAATCGAGCTGGCCGATGGGCGGCGGATCTCGCAGATGCTGCGGGCGGAAGACGACTCCTTCGTCGTGCCGGAGGGGCAGAGCACGGGCGAGGTCTTCGTGGACTATGCCGAGCTCGGGACGCTGCACATCCTCGGCGGGATCGACCACCTCCTCTTCGTCTTCGGGCTGATGCTGCTGGTGAGCGGTCTCGGGCCGCTCGTCAGGACGATCACGGCGTTCACCCTCGGCCACAGCGTGACCCTCTGCCTGGCTGCGCTCGAGCTGACGAGGCTGCCGCCGGGCCCGATCGAGGTGCTCATCGCCCTCTCCATCCTGATGCTGGCGAGCGAGCTCGCGCGGCCCGGCGACGTGCCGCCCAGCGCGCTGGGGCGGAGGCCCTGGCTGATGGGCGCCGGCTTCGGCCTGCTCCACGGCATGGGCTTCGCCGGCGCGTTGCGCGAGGTGGGGCTCCCGAGCGTGGAGATCCCGGTCGCCCTGCTCTCCTTCAACCTCGGGATCGAGGTCGGCCAGCTCGCCTTCGTCGGCGCCATCCTCGCGCTGATGCACATCGCGCGCGCCCCCCTGGCGAAGGCCCCCGCGTGGGCGAAGCGGGCGCCCGCCTACGGACTCGGCATCGCGGCGGGCTACTGGGTGTGGGAACGCAGCGCAGCGCTGCTCTGATCGGCGGACGATCAGTTCGCGCTGGCGGGCACGGCGAGCCAGGCGCGGAAGGAAGGAGATTCGAGGTACTCGGCGAACTCGCGCCGGCCCTCGAAGTTCTCGCGCGAGAAGGTGTAGCCGAAGCGCGCGCCCATCTCGCGCAGCGTGTCGGTGACCATCGCGTACTTCTGCTGCGTGAGCAGCGACTGCACGAGGATCCAGTAGGGACTCTCGTAAGCGGGCTCGAGCGCCATGGCCCGGCGTGCGGCGACCTCGGCCCTGGCCGGGTCGCCGAGCAGCAGTCGATAGACGGAGTCCATGTAGACGAGCCCGGCGTCTTCGCGACCAAGAAACCTCGAGAGGCGACCCAGGGACTCGAAGAGCCGGGTGCGCTCGCCGGTATAGAAGAAGTGATCCGCGAGCATGAGCGCCAGCCGCGGGTCATCGCCGTGGTGACGGGCGAGATCGGCGAGCGCCTGTTGATAGGCCCCCTCCTCCTTCACGCGCGAGGCCGCCTTCACGCGCTGGATCAAGAGCGCGCGCGAGCGTCTCAGGCTCTCGGGCATGGTCTCGAAGGTCGCCAGAGCCGACGCATATCGGTCGGTGCGCAGATCCTCGATGAAGCGGATCAGCTGGTCGGCCTCCTTCTTGGAGAGCGCGGAGACCTCCGCCGCACGCTCGAGGGACGCGCGATCGCGCACCATCAGTCCGGCGAGCTGGGCCACCATCGTGCTGAAGTCGGTTCCCTGGGCATAGTCGTACCAGTCGTAGACCCGCACCCGGCCATCCATGCCCCGAGCGAGCTTCAGCTCGAAGTAGTTCAGACCGTGCTCGCCGAGATCGAGCCGGACGAGGGCCTGGCTTCGGCCATGGCGGTCGAAGAGCCCCGCGTATCGCGCCACGATGCCGTTCGGCGCGCTCTCCTGCATGCGGGCGGCGAGGCCGCCGAGCCCCTGGCGCAGCCCCTCGACGAGGCCGGCGTGCTCGGCCTCGCCCAGGGAGAGATCCGCCGCCACCAGCTCGATCAGCGCATCCAGATCCACGGCCTCGGCGACTCGCGAATCGTCGCCCTGCTCGATTGCCAGGGCGAAGGTCCGCGCGCAGGCCTCCGCGCCCGGATGCCGGCCCGCGGCGAGCGGCGTGAGGCCGCCGGGCAGCGTGGACAGACGCGGTATTCCAGCGGCGGCGAAGGCAACCGTGGGCGCCAGCGCGCCCAGGAAGACGAGCCAGAGCGCGAGCAGCGGGAGGATGTGGGCGCGGCGAGCAGCGCCGGTCCCGAGCCCGAGGCCGGCTGGGTGCGCTGACCAGGGCGAGGGAGGAATCGGGCCAGGTCGGTCTACCATGCGGGCCAAGGGCGTCTCCGAGTAGGGGGGCGGACGGATTCCATCGACGGGTGGTCCGAGCTTCTCTTCGTCACGATCGACGCCGGCGTTGAGACCGGGTTGCACGTTCCTGAAGGGCCGGTGTCCGGTGGCGGATCGGCGGCTCCGACGCACGGCCTCGACCAGCGAGAAGTGGCCCTCGACTCTGATGGCATGGCCGTTTTCGCAAGCCATCGGAGCATTCGGGCGCCCGCGGGCTCAATTCCCCGTTCGGTTCCGCCGAATCACGGTCGAGGCGCTTCTTGCCGGCCATCTGCCGCCTCGTGAGTCCGAGCCCGATCGGTGAGCCGCGCCCCCTGATGGAGAGGAGTGCGGCATGTGGATCGCGCAGCTCGAGCCGCCCAGCAGCGCGGTGCAGGGCGACCAGATCTACCGGACGCGCCAGCCCTGTCGCGCCATGGCCGACCACGCGGGCGTCCAGGTCGTGAGCGGCTGCTGGCTGAGCAGCGCGATGCGCACCATTGCCTGGCGCGCAGACGTCCTCGTGCTCGCCAAGACGGTGGACTTCGACCTGCTACCCCTGATCGAGGCGCGCCGCCGCGCCGGACGGCCCACCGTATTCGAGATCAACGACGACTTCACGGATCTCCACGCGTGGAACCCCGTGGCGCCCTTCTATCGCAGCCCGGAAAACCGAGCCCTGCTCTCACAGCTGGCGCGACTCGCCGATGGTCTGCAATTCAGCAGTGACCATCTCGAGCGACGCTTCGGACTCTTGAATTCGCGTCGACGTGTCTTTCCCAACCAGCTCGCGACCGAGCCGCCGCCGCTCGCGCCCCGCGCCGGAGTCGTCGGGCGCCTCCTCGAGATCGGCTTCGCGGGCTCACTCGGCCACAGAGAAGATCTGCGCAGCATCCTCCCGGTCCTCTCCAGGGTCCTCGCGCGACACGAGCACGCGCGCTTCTCGGTGATGGGCCCGCCCAGCTTCGAGGCCATGCTTCGCCCCCTGCCGCGAGGGCGCGTGCGCTTCGTGCCGGGCGACAGCCTGGAGCGATACCTCGAGTTCGTCGCCGGGCTCGACGTCGGCCTCGCGCCGCTGCTGCCGACGCCCTTCAACGACGGCCGCTCGGACGTCAAGTACCTCGAGTACGCCTCGAGAGGGACGCTGGCCGTCTGCGCCAGGCGGCCGCCCTACGCGGGGACGATCCAGCACGGCGTGGACGGCCTGCTCTTCGCTACGCCCGACGCGCTCGAGTCCCAGCTCGACGGCCTGTGTCGGGGCGAGATCGACGCGACCTCGATGATCGAGCGAGCGCATCGGAAGGTCACCCGGGAACGACTCGAGCGCGACCACGCGCCGGCTCGACTCTCCTACTACAGATCGATGGGCGGAGCCCGATGGTCCGAGTCCGGCGACGATTGCGACCGCGCCGTCCGACGGGCCATCGCAGTGCACGGCGAGGGGAGCGTGGTCCAGAACGGCGAGGCCCTGCACCTCGCGCTCACGGCGGCGGACGGCCACCTCTTCAACGCCCTGCAGGCAGCCGGGGATGCGGAGCGGCACCTGCGTGCGGCCGAAGCCCTCGAGCCCGATCACGCGCTGGTCGCGCTGCATCGCGCGAGATCGGCAGGCGAGGGATGGCAGGCGCTCTTCGAGCGCGCCGCCGCGCTCGCGCCCTCGGCCTGCACGCCGCCCCTCCTGCGGGCCCGTCGACATGGGCGTCTCGGCGAGACCGAAGACGAACTCGCAGCGCTCCAGCAGACCATCGAGCGCTGCCCGCTGGTCGCGCCCGCCTGGGAGAGGCTGGGGCAGATCGCCGAGGGCTCGGGGGAGCACGAAGCGGCAGGGCGCTTCCGCCGGCGGGCGCTCGAGGTCAATCCCGACTACCGACCCCCGGCGCTCGCGCTCGCCCGTGGGCTGCGGGCGCGCGGACGGGCCTCCGAAGCGCTGGCACTCCTCGAGGTGCGCCCGCCCATCGGCGACGCGGATTGGGCGGAGGACTTCGAGCGCGGGCTCTGCGAGCTGGACCTGGGAAGACTCGACCGGGCGCTGCTCGCGCTCGAGCGCGCCTGGGCCCCACGGCCCGAGCGTGCAGCCGTGGGCGCGCGGCTCGCAAAGCTGAAGCTCGAGCTCGGCGACGCCGCAGGCGCTCGCGCACTGCTCGGGCAGCTTCGCGCGCTGGCGCCGGCAGCCGCCCGAGGATCGGCGCCCGGCCCCACGCCCTGAAGATCGGCGATCGCGCCCGAGCTGGCTAAGCTGCTTGCGATGAATGCCTGCTCCTCCACCGCTCCGCCCCGCGCCCTGGCCGGTCGCCGGGTCGTCGAGCTCGCAGACGAGAGCTTCGCCTACTGCGGAAAGCTGATGGCCGACATGGGCGCGGACGTGATCAAGGTGGAGCCGTGCGGAGGCTGCCAGGGACGCCGCCGGCCGCCCTTCCTCGAAGGTCAACGCGGCCCTGACGCCTCACTCGATTTCCTGTATCTCAACACCAGCAAGCGCAGCGTGACCCTGGACGTCGAGACGACCGAGGGCCGCGCCCTGCTGCTTCGCCTGATCGCGGCCTCCGACGTGGTCATCGAGGACGCGCCGCCCGGTGCCCTCGAGGCGGAGGGGATCTCCTTCGAACGAGCGCGCGAGGCGAATCCGACGCTGGTCTGGACCTCGATCACCGGCTTCGGCCAGACCGGGCCGCACGCGGGCTATCGGTCGTCGGAGCTCGTCGCGGGCGCCATGGGCGGCTCCATGTTCGTGACGGGTGAGGCGGAGGATCCGCCGACGCGCCTGGCGGGGGAGCAGGCCCTGCTGATGGCCGCGACTTGCGCGGCCAACAGCACGATGATCGCCCTGCTCAGCGTGCGGAGGCGAGGGCGGGGGCAGCGCGTCGACATCTCTGCGCAGGAAACCACCCTCGCCATCAGCCACATCTCGGGCGTGGGCAAGTACCTCGAAGACGGGATCGTCCCCACCCGCGTGGGGACGGGCCTCACGGCCTCGGTGCCCTCTGGCACCTACGCGTGTCGGGATGGCTCGGTGTACCTGATGGTGAACCGGCCGGCGCACTGGAAGGCGTTGGCCCAGTGGATTCACGAGACCACCGGCAACACCGAGGTCGTCGACCCGATGTTCGAGGGCCCGAGCGCCAACCGGATCGAGTACCGGATGCTGCTCGACGTCTTCATTGGCGACATGACGGCGCTCCATACCGTGGACGAGATCTACCACGAGGGCCAGCGACGCCACATCGCCTTCACTCCCCTGAACACCCCCGCCCAGGTGGCCGACGACGCGCATCTCCGCGCGCGCGGCTACTTCCAGACGCTCGCCCATCCCAGCGCGGGCGAGCTCGGCTATCCGGGCGCACCCTATCGCCACGAGAGGACTCCCTGGCGGATGCACAGGCCAGCGCCCCGCCTGGGCGAGCACAATGACGAGGTCTACGGCGGCGTCCTGGGCCTGGACGCGTCGCAGATCGCCGGGCTGCAGCATCGAGGGGTGGTCTGATGGAGGCCGACGCGGGCGAGCAGGCCCTGGCGGGTCTCCGGGTGGTCGAGTTCACGGCGGGAATGGCCGGCCCCTGGATCGGGCGCTTCATGGCCTACTGTGGCGCCGAGGTGATCCGCGTCGAGTCGCGAAAGCATCCCGGCGTCGTCCGCCTCTACGTGCCGCCCTGGGATCGCGAGGGCGGCGTGCAGGAGGACCTATCACCGTGGTTCACCGATTGGGAGGCGGGCAAGCGATTCGTCTCCCTCGACCTCTCGCGTCCAGAAGCGGTGGATCTGGCCAAACGCCTGGTCGCGCGGGCGGACGTGGTGGTGGAGAACCAGAGCACGGGCGTGATGACGAAGCTCGGCCTCGACTACGAGGTCCTGCGCGAGATCAATCCGAGCCTCATCTTCTTCAGCAGCAACGGATTCGGGCAGAGCGGGCCGTGCGCGCGCTACGTCACCTGGGGTCCGAACATCGAGGCGCTCTCCGGTCTCTCGAGCCTATCGGGACCCCCCGAGCGCGAGTGCGCCAATACCCAGTACGCCTACCCCGACAGTCTCTCGGCCATGCACGGCCTCTTCGCGGTGCTCTGCGCCCTCGACCATCGCGAACGCACGGGCGAGGGACAGCGAATCACGCTCTCGCAGTTCGAGGCCACCGTGGGGATGATCGGACCACAGATGATGGAGCAGCTCGCCAGCGGCCGAGCGCCTGCCCGCCTGGGCAACCGCTCGGACCACGCCGCGCCGCACGGCTGCTATCCGTGTCGCGGCGACGATCGGTGGTGCGTGATCACCGTCTTCGACGACTCGCACTGGCACGGCCTCTGTGAGGTCATGGGAGCATCCGAGTGGGGTGCGGAAGCGCGCTTCGCCGACACCGAGGGCCGGAGACTCCACGCAGACGAGATCGACGCGCGAATCGCGGCCTATACCGGCGACCGCACGCCCCACGAAGTGATGGCGAAGCTGCAGGCCCGCAACATTCCCGCCGGCGCTGTGCAGGACACCGCAGATCAGCTCGAACGGGATCCACACCTCGCCACCCGCGGCTACTTCGAGCGCATCCCCCACCTGCGGAAGGGCGAGGTGCTCGCCCCGGGCATCCCCCTCGGCCTCACCGAGACGCCCGGCCGGACCTGGCGGGCGGGTGGCCGGATCGGCCAGGACGACGACTACGTCTTCGGTGAGCTCCTCGGCCTGCGCACGGATGAGCTGAGGAGACTCCGGGCGGTCGGCGCCGTCGAGAGTCCACAGACCCGGCCCGACGACTGAGCCGCTCGAGGTCCGAGTCCGATCAGCTCAGGAAGGTGTCGATCGGCACGCCGCGGAAGTTTCCGCAGAGCCGAACCCGCCCCGAGCGCAACAGGTGGACGACCGTGGCGACCACCTCGCGCTCGTCCTCGGTCTGCTCGCCAATGGCCTCCACGAGCTCGAGCAGTGTGCACTCGATGGTTCGCGCCCCTGCCCGCGATCGATCTCGGCGCTCGGGCAGCGCCGCATCCGTCGTGGACAGCATGGCGTTCTGTGTAGGGGACATGATCCCTCCCGATCGGGCGACGTCACGTCGCGGTGTCGAATTCGCGTGCTACGCAGATTAGTGGTCCTCGCTGGAACGACACGTCTCGGACCCGCTGCACCCACGCCGTGGCCTCAGAATCGATGCATCAGACGTGCCAGCGGACGAGGTGGTTCTGCGATCGTTCGAGAGCCCGAAAAACCCTTTGAATCCGACCTCATCGACGCGCTCTGGCAGCGGTCGGCAACGCGGGGGTTCCCCCTCCCCGTTCGAAGTGAGCTCGTTCGCGGGCACCGTCGGCCCATCTGGATCGCATACGCACAGTGACCGGGGCCCGCCTGTCAAGCGACCGTGACATCGCTACCGTCGACGGCGATTCACGCGTCGGCGATCCGCCGCCCAGGCCCGCGCCGCGAACACCGAGCGCAAGGAGAGCCCGCCATGCCCCGCCCCGCCCGCTTCGGGGTCACGCTTCCCCAGATCAAGCGCGACTGGTCGGAGACGAGCGCCGCCGCCCGGCACTTCGACGCGCTCGGGTTCCACTCGGTCTGGGTCTGCGATCACGTCTACGGGGTGCCGAACCCGACCCTCCCGATCATGGAGGCCTGGAGCCTGCTCGCGGCGGTCGCGGCGATCACCGACCGGGTCGAGCTCGGCACGCTCGTCACGCCGCCCTTCTTTCGCAACCCCGCCCTGCTCGCCAAGCAGATCGCCACCATCGACCAGATCTCGAACGGGCGCTGCATCGCGGGGCTCGGCTCGGGCTGGTTCCAGCCCGAATTCGAGGGCTACGGCTGCGAGTTCCCATCCATCGGCAAGCGACAGCAGGCGCTCGAGGACATGGCGATCATCATGAAGAAGCTGTGGACCGAGCAGCGCGCGACGCACCGGGGCGAGTACGCATCCGTCGAGGACGCCATCTGCGCGCCCAAGCCCGTACGCGTCCCCCCGGTGCTGATCGGTGGCGGCGGCGAGAAGGGGCTGATGGGCATCGCCGCGCGCCAGGCCGATATCTGGAACAACATGGCGGTTCATCAGGCCGCGCTGGGCAGGAAGGTCGAGGCCTTGCGCCGGCGCTGCGAGGAGGTGGGGCGCGATCCGGAGCAGATCGAGATCTCGCAGCAGTGCGTCGTCGTCGTCGGCGAGGACGAGGCCAGCGCACGCGAAGGCCTGGCGAAGGCGAAGAAGATCTATGGCGGGCACATGGGGGGCGCGCTGGAGGAGCACGGCATCTGGGGCTCGCCCGAGCAGGTGATCGAGCGCATCGAGGCGCATCGCGAGCTGGGCTGCTCGCTCTTCCTCGTCGAGTTCTTCGGTCGGGATACGCGCGAGCCGGCCCGGCTCTTCGCCGAGACGGTGCTTCCCCACTTCGCTGATTGAGCGGCGAATCGCGAGCGCCTGCGGCGCAGCGACACCGCGAGCTCACGCGCGCAGGTCTACCAAGCGGGCGGGATCGACCTGCCGACTCCCCTCACTCGAATCCTCTGTGGCTGAGACGAACTTCGCCAGCGGAGAGTCGGCCCGGACATCCTTGCGCCGCTGGATGTCCTCCGCATTCTGCCGCGTATTCACGGCACCGCTCTCGATGCTGCCGGGAGCCTTCTGCGATCCGTCGGTGGGGAGAATCTGCATGGACGTACCTTTCGGCGACGATCTTCATTCGATCCTCCTTGCGGCCGAAGCGCGAAGGCAGAAAGGAATCCAAACAAAGAAGGAAGCTGCTCGATGGTCGACGGCAGTGTCGACACCTCTCCTCTTCGGTGCCGCTCGCAGACGACTGGAACGCCTTGCGGGGCAGTCCACCGATTGCCGGTCCGAATCCGAGGATTGCGCAGCGCGGGCGTAGCATCGGAGCATTCGCAGTGTACCGGGTGGGGACATCGGCACCACATCGAGGCGGCGCGCGCGCACCTGCAGCGCGCAGCCAGGGGACCGTGGCGCGAGAGCGCGTCGCACGCCTAGGCTCCTTGCTCCGAATCACCGCAACGCAGGAGTGAGCCCATGGCGCAGACATATCAGGACTACGAGAAGCTGGACGTCACGATCCGGGAAGGCGTGGCCATGGTCGTCGTGGACGCGCCCCCCATGAACGTGATGACGCTCTCCCTCTTCGGCGAGCTGCTTCGGCTCGGTGACCAGCTCGCCGACGACGACACGGTGCGCGTCCTGGTCCTTCGGAGCGCCGACCCGGACTTCTTCATCGCGCACTTCGACGTCGAGGCGATCCTCGAGTTTCCGACCGAGGGCGAGCCCGTGCGCGACCCGCACAACACCTTCCACCGCATGTGCGAGCGCTACCGCACCATGGAGAAGGCCACCATCGCCCAGATCGAAGGGCGGGTCGGGGGCGGAGGCTGCGAGCTGATCCAGGCCTTCGATATGCGATTCGGCGTGCTGGGCAAGACCGTCGTCAATCAGATGGAGGTGCCTCTCGGCATCCTGCCGGGGGGAGGCGGAACGCAGCGCCTGCCCCGCCTGGTGGGACGGGGTCGCGCACTGGAGATCATCCTGGGCGGCGACGACATCGACGCTGCCACCGCCGAGGCCTGGGGCCTCTTGAATCGCGCCCTGCCGGCGGAGGAGATCGCTCCCTTCGTCGAGCGATTGGCTCGGCGCATCGCCTCCTTCCCGCCGGAGGCCGTGACGCTGGCCAAGCGGAGCGTCGACTGCGCGGAGCGCCCGCTCCCGGAGGGGCTGATCGAAGAGGGCTATCTCTTCGACACACTCCTGCGATCACCGGATGCGCAGGCGGCCA
>CAZQMY010000221.1:0-9756 GCA_964594405.1 uncultured Spirochaetaceae bacterium
CTGAAGGCGGGCGAGGCGGCGCGCATCTTCACCGGTGCACCAGTCCCCTCGGGAGCGAACGCGGTGGTGCGGCAGGAAGACGCCGAGGCCCATGGCGACGCCGTTCGCGTCTTCGTGGCCCCGCGGCTTCGCGAGCACGTTCGCGATGCGGGCGAGGACCTGCAGGCGGGCGATCGGGTCCTGCAGATCGGCGACCGGATCCGGCCCCCGCAGATCGGCCTACTCGCCTCCCTCGGTCGCAGCTATGTGCGGGTCCATCGGCGACCGCGCGTGGCGATCCTCTCGGGCGGCGACGAGCTCGTGGAGCCGGATCGATCGGTGGCCGGCGGTCGGATCGTCTCCTCCAACTCCTATACACTGGCGGCCGCCTGTCGGGAGATCGGCGCAGACCCGGTCTATCTGGGCATCGCGAGCGACGAGCCGGCCGATGTCGAGGCCCACTTCCGGGCGGCCCTGCATGCGGACTGCATCGTCAGCTCGGCGGGCGTGTCGGTGGGCGATCACGACCATGTCCGTGGCGTCCTCGAGAAGCTCGGCTGCCGACTCGATTTCTGGGGCATCCAGATGAAGCCCGGCTATCCGGTGGCCTTCGGGCGCTTCGAGGGGGAGGGCCTGCTCGGCGGCGCCCCGGGTCCTCTGGTCTTCGGCTTGCCAGGCAATCCCGTTTCCGCGACGGTGACCTTCGAGCAGTTCGTCCGGCCGACGCTGCTTCGCATGATGGGAGATCGTCATCCCCATCGGCCCGTCGTCGAGGTCTGCATGGACGAGTCCCTCCGAAAGAAGGCCGGGCGGGTCCACTTCGTTCGCGTGATGCTCGAGCGGCGAGAGGGTGAGCTCCATGCCAGGAGCGCGGGCAATCAGAGCTCCGGAGTGATGCGCTCGCTCTCGCTCGCGCAGGGCCTCTTGATCTTTCCGCGCGAAGCGACGGAGCTCCGCGCGGGCGAGCGCGCGCAGGTGCAGATCCTCGACGATCGATTCTTCCAGGGCACCGAGCCCGGCTTCCTCGAGTCCACCTAGGCTCGGGTCCGCCCGAGACGAGTTCATTCGAGAAGGGAATCCGTGGTCGAGCGCGCGCAAGTCGAGGGCAGACTCGCCAATGTGAGCGGCGCTGTGCTGCTGGGCGGCGAGAGCAGGCGGATGGGGCGGGACAAGGCCCACGTGGCCTTCGCGGGGGTGCCGATGGCGACGCGCATCGCGCGGCTCCTGGATCGCTTCTTCGAGGATCTGATCCTGGTGGGCGGAGACCCGCCGAATGATGCGCCCGGACGACACGTGCCCGATACCCATGGGCCCCGCTCATCGCTTCGCGGTCTGGTGAGCGCGCTGGAGGCCGCGCGCTGCGATCGCGTCGTGGTGGTCGCCACGGACATGCCGCTGATCAGCGCTGACCTGATCATCGGCCTCACCGCCTATCCCGAGGCCGATGCGGTCGTGCCACGAGACGCCGAGCATGCCCACCCGCTCTGTGCGATCTACCGACGAGAGCCCGTGCTCGAGGTGGCGCGAAGGCTGCTCGACGCCGAGCGCCTTCGGCTCTCCCTCGTGCTCGATGCCGTGCAGACCCGCTACCTCGAGGGCCAAGATCTAGAGCTCCTCTCGAGCGAGGCCGGCGCGCTCGAGAACGCGAACACCCCGGAAGAGCTCGCGCGCCTCGCCCAGCTTCGGAGCTACGGCTAGGGGGCCCGCCCATTCGCTGTCCCGCCGAACGTACAGGAGTGCGGGTCGTGCAAGGGCGGCTCGCGTGACGCCGCTCTTCGAAGGGCACTTCGCTAGACTGCACGCCCGGCGGCTTCCTGGCCGCATGCTCGCGAGGACTCTCATGGCCATGCTCGACATCCCTCGCCTGGACCGCCTCGAGCTCCAGGCCAGACCGCTCACCCAGGATGTCTGCGGTTTCATCCTTCAGCTCAACTACAAGCTGCTGCCGGGCGTGGAGATCGTCTTCGAGGACGCCCACAGGATTCCGAAGGGGGCCGTCCTCTTCGCGATGAACCACACCGATCGGTACAACTACTTCCCCTTCCAGGTGTACCTCTGGAGCCACTACCAGCGCTACACGGCCACCTGGGTGAAGGGCAAGTACTACGAGCACTGGTTCGTCGCGGGCTTCATGGAGAGGACGAACCAGCTGCCCACGGTCTCGCGCGGCTATCTGATCGCCAAGGACTTCGCGCTGACGACCGGTCGGCCGCCCACGCGCGAGCAGTACGAGCTGCTCCGTCAGTGGGTGAACGCCGCGGGCGTCGGCGATGCCAGCGCCCTCGCTCCGTCTCCGGGCAGCGTGCCCGAGGAGGTGCTCGGCAGAGCCCGCAATGTGATGGGCCTCGACTTCGATCCGACCAAGCACGACTACGCGGCCTACATCAACGCGGCCTTTCACATCATGATGGCGCGCTTCGTGAAGCTCAACGAAGACGCGGTGCGGCTCGGGCTCGACCTGTTGATCTTTCCGCAGGGCACGCGCGCCAAGCGGCTCATGCCCGGTCACATCGGCATCTCGCAGATCGCGATGCACCTCAAGATTCCGGTGGTGCCGGTGGGCTGCAACGGTACCGATCGCCTCTATCCGGGGAGCAGCCCCTGGGCGAGGTCGGGCCGGGTCGTCTATCGCATCGGCGATCCGATCCACTACGAGGACGTCCCCGACATGCACGTCGACGAGGAGTACGAGCCCTTCACGCCGCACGCCGAGGAGAAGCACAAGGCCGTCTTCGAGCGCTACGCCGCGCTGGTCACCGATCGCATCGACCCGCTGCTCGACGAGGAGTACCGGCTGGCGCCGGATGCCGGCGCGGACGCGACGACTGGGAGCGACCGCTTCCTCTGAGCAGCGGCGACCGCGGATCAGCGAAGCGAGCCGAGCAGGTCCCGGACCTGCTCGCGCCGCGGCGGGCGCGGGGGATCGCCCCAGCGCGCTTCCTCGAGCGCCTCGAGGGCCGCGCCGACGCTCGAGAGTCGCTCGTCCTTCGAGTCGAGAAGGCGCGAGGCCCGCCAGGACTCAGCGCCGGGCACGAGATGCCCGGCCGCGAGACGGAGCGCACGTTCGAGGGCCGCAAACTCCGCCGCCGGATCGTCGCGCAGCCGCGCGCGCTCGGCCTCGGAAAGGGCCGCCCCGCTCGGGTTTGCCCGCCGGCGGGCGCGCTGGACCACTGGCCAGCCGAGCAGCACCGCACAGAGCAGCGTGACTGCCGCGATCGGCGCGAGGATCGGTCGGCGAGCGATGTCACTCGCGGTCGTCGGGGCGCGAGGCCGGGTCGGGGAGGGACGGTCGGCCCGCGACGGCGAAGGGGCGGCGGATCGCGGCTCGACCCTGAGCCGGGGCCCGGGCATTCGAACCCTCGAGTAGGTGCGCGAGCCGGGGTCGAAGCGCGTCATCACGAGGTCTGGCAGGGCGAGGGCGCCGCTTCGAGTCGGGACGAGCTCGAGGTCCATGGTGCGGATGACGAGCTGCCGCTCCCGCTCGATCGTTCTCTGCCGGGCGGCCGTGGCGAAGACCTCCACTCCGACGTCCGCGGCCGTCGCGCTGAAGGCCCGCAGGGCCGCAGGCCAGCCGGAGTCCAGATCGCCTTCCGCCCGCACCTCGACGCGCCAGCGCATGGACTCGCCAAGCGCCAGCTCCGCCTCGGCGGGCTCAGCCGCGAGCGCGAGGGCACCGACCATGACCGGCCCCGGCTGATCGCGCTCGGGAAGCGGCAGGACTTCGAGCCGCGCCGGGCGCGTGCGCGCCGTCGCTGCGCGGCTTCCGTCCGATCGCTCGCAGGCGAGTACGGCCTCGGCAATCTCGTAGCGGCCGGGGGCGAGGGGGCGGTGGACGGTCGTGAGGGTCCGGATGTGTCCGTCCGCGAGGCCGAGCTGGCGGGCCTGTTCGGGATCGAGCTTGCGGTCGGCCGTATCGCGGATCCGCGTGCCCGGCAGGTCGGGATGGCCGGGCGCGCGCAGCCAATGGACGGTCTCGATTTCTGATGTGCGAACGATTCGGACGGTCGAGAGGACCTGCTCGCCGACGAAGGCGCGCTCGGGGTCGAGCTGCAACCCGACTCCGCAAGACGCTTCCATCTCCGCATGCACCGCGCTGCCGACGAGGGCGGGCAGGAGCGGCGCGAGTGCGATCGACGCCTGCAGGCGGCGGCCGCCGCCGCGGATGGGCCGCGGGGCTACCACGTCGGTCTCCGGTCGGCGCGTTGCAGGCCACCCGACTCGAGTGCGGCGCGTAGGGTGCGTGCGCCGTCGTCATCGACGCGATCGAGCCAGCGCCTGCGTTGGGCGTCGGTCAGCGGCGGCACCGCGTGCGGTGGCTGCGGCGATGCTTCGCGCGATTCGCGCGCGCGACGGGCCTCGGCGTCATCCTCCATCGGCTCGGGCGGTGTGCTGCGATCTTCGGAGGACTCGCTCCTGCGCAGCGCGACGACGTACGCCAGATTGGCGGCCGCCGCGTGCAGCCCCGCATCGGCGCCGAGGGCCGCCTCGAAGGCCTGCGCGGCCGTTCGGAGGTCGCCCCGGGCGAAGGCGAGGACGCCGAGGCCGTGATGCGCCAGGGCGTCGACACGGGCAGTGGGGGCGCCCTCGAGCAGCTGGCGGTAGCCGCGGGCGGCGCCCTCGAGATCGCCAGCCCGGGCCTTCTGCGCCGCGTGGCGAAGCCGGGCCTCCGGCGCTCCCTCGAGATCGCCGCTGCCCGGCTGCGCTCCGAGGGCGGCCGCAGCGATCAGGGCGAGCGCCAGTGCGAGCGCGGGCTGCGCCCGCCGGTCCTCTCGCCGGGGCGACGCGATCGGCAGCAGCTCGATGAGCAGCGCCACCGCCGCGATCCAGACGAGAGGCGTCACCCAGATCGTCCCCCGAGCCTGTCGATGCGCCGCGCCCGCGTCGTGATCCCCGGCGATCCCCGGCACCCGGATTCGCTCGAGCGCCGCGTCGAGCCGATCGCGGCCGACGACCCCGAAACGATCGGCCCGGAGCAGCAGACCGCCGGTGGCTTCGGTCAGTCGGCGGAGCGGCCCCTCCCGAAAGCGCGAGTGGACGATTCGATCGCGCTCGTCTCGCAGCGGACCCCCACGCGTCGGAATCTCGGCCCCCGCCTCGCTGCCGAGCCCCAGCGCGATCACCCTTGCGCCTCGCGCGGCCGCCGCACGCGCGCCCGCCTCTCCCTCGCCGCGCGTGCGCTCGCCATCGCTGATCAGCACGATGGCCCTTCCCGATTCATGCGACTCATCGAAGACGCGGGTCGCCGCGCCCAGCGCCGCGTCGGGGTCGCTGCCTCCTGGTGAGATCGAGCCGGCTCGCAGATCGGGCAGGAGCGCGGCGACGGCGTCGTGGTCGGGGGTGAGCGGCGTGAAGAGGACGCCGCGGCCCGAGAAGCCCGCCAGGGCGATGCGATCATCCGCGTCCAGCGAGCCGATCAGCGCATGCGCAGCGCGCCGCGCGCGATGGAGTCGGCTCGGCGCGACGTCCCGCGCGTCCATGCTCTTCGACAGGTCGATCAGCAGGACGACGTCCAGGCGATTCAGCTCGTCCCGCACGATCCGCTCGCCCAGCAGCGGCCCCGCCCGCGCCAGGCCGATGGCAGCCAGGGCGATCAGCAGGCAGCCGTCACGGGCGGCGTGGCGACGCAGGAGGGGCGCGGGCGGCACTCCGAGCCGCCGTGCACGGCGGCGCAGCGCAACGAGCCCGCCGAGCAGCGCGGCGAGCGTGGCGACGAGGAGCCAGAGCACGCCCGGGAGCCACTGCGGATGGGCGAAGAGCGCATTCATGGCAGGCGCCTCGTCAGCACGCGCCCGAGAGCGATCTCCACCACGACGAGGAGTCCCGCGGCTGCGAGCAGGGGCTCGGGGCGCGGCTTCTCCTCGGCGCGCGGCGCGGCGCGACGGACGTTGCGCTCGCTGGCGTCGATCTCCGCGTAGACGGCATCGAGGGCGCCGGCGTGCGGCGCCTGGAAGAAGCGGCCGCCCGTCCGCTCTGCGATACGCGCAAGCGTCGCAGCGTCCCCTTCGTGGCGCTCGAGCCGCGGCCCCTGCGCGGTCCTCATCCAGACGCGAGCATCCGACGCCCCGCTCGGGGCCGTGCCCAGGGCCACTGTGTGCACCCGGATGCCCGCGGATCGCGCGAGCGCCGTCGCGACGCGGACCGGGATCGCCCCCGCATTGCTGCGACCATCCGAGAGGAGCACGACGAGCTTGCGATCGCCGCCCCGCTCGAGGCGCTTGACGCCGAGGGCGAGGGCATCTCCCAGAGCAGTGGGCCCCCCTTCCGCCATGCGAAGCGGGTCGTCGAGGGCGCTGGCGAGGAGGGCGGGATCGGAGGAGAGGGGCAGGGCCGTATGGGCCCGCTCGGCGAAGACCACGAGCCCGACGCGATCGCCCTCGGCCGCGCGCACCTCCGCGAAGCGTGCGACGGCGCTGCGCGCCACGTCGAGGCGCGTCGGTGTGTCGGCAGGCGGTCGAGGGTCCCGGGATGGATCGGCGAAGGCGGGATCCATGTCGAGCGCGCGCATGCTCGGAGAGGTGTCGAGCACGAGCATGAGGTCCAGGCCGCGAAGCGCGCGGGGCGCGACGTCCCCTCGCTCCACCGGTTCCGCCAGCACCAGCGCGAGCAGGGCGAGAGCGGATCCGCGAAGGAGGCGAGCAACGTGGCTCCAGCCGTCGCGGCGCTTCAACGGCGCATCCGTCACGAGATCCAGGTCGGGCCACGCCAGCCGAGCGGATCGGCCCCGCGACGCCTCGCGCCGCAAGAGCAGGAGCGGCAGCACGAGCAGCGCCACCGCGAGGAAGAGCCAGAGGTGGAGAGCGGGCGAGGCGAAGCCGTCGATGCCGAGCCAGCTCATCGCGGCGCCTTCGAGGGCGTGGCTGCCAGCTCGACCACGGCACGATCGAGCCGCTCGCGCCAGCCCGCCCGCAGCGCCGCGTCCCCGCCGAAGCGCACGGCCTCGATGTCCTCGGTGAGGTGCAGCACGGTGGGCCAGAGGCCGAGCAGCTCGTCCGGAGGCGTCGTCTCGCGAAGCTCGGCGGTCGTCACGGCGCGGACGTCGAAGTCGCAGCGCGCGGCGAGGAAGCGGCGGAGCTGAACGTCCACGGCGCGCGCCGAGTACACCGCGCCCGCCTCCTCGGGGATCGATCGCAGCGCGGCAGCGAGGTCGATGGCGGGTGAGGTCGGCCCCTGGCTTCCGGGAGGCCCGCGCCGGCGGATCCATCTTCGTCCCCTGCGGCCGCCCATCAGCCACCAGAGGAGGAGCGCTGCCAGCAGCAGGACGGGCAGGGCCGAGGGCATCCGGGCCGGCGGGACCTGCTCGGGCGCCGCCGGCTCGACTCGCGCGGGCGCGAGCAGGCCGTGCGGCAATCCTTCCAGGCCGGGAAGCCGAGTCTCTTGAAGGGTCCCGGGCCTCATCCTTGTGCTTCTGCTCGTCGGGGCGACACCCGTGCGCGCTCGGCGAAGAGCGCGAGCAGCTGGGCGAGGGCATCGCGTTGGCTGTCGATCCAGTGGATCGAGGCGCCGGCGCGGCGGACCTCGCGCCGAACGAGCGCCAGGCGCCGTTGCACGGCGCGCTCGAAGCGCCTGGCCGAAGCGCCGCGGCTCGAGTCGATCAGCGCACCGGCCCCGCCGCTGGCGGCGTCCACGATCGCCAGCCGCCCGGCGCTGGGCAGTCTGCGCTCGCGCGGATCGAGGATGCCGAGCCCCAGGACTTCGTGGCGAGCGGCCAGCGAACAGAGCCGCGCCGGAACCCGCCCGCGCGCGTCGGCGAATGCACCGTGACCGGAGAGGCAGATCAGCAGCGCGCCCGATCGCGCGCGCCGGGCGAGCAGGTCCTCGGCGTGGGAGAGCGCGGGCTCGAGCCGGCTCGCGCCCGATGGGCGGAGTGCGGCCGCGAACGCGGCATCGACGACGCGCCGCGCGTGCTCCGCGCCGCGTCCGAGTGCGCGCGTGCTGCGTACCTCCGCGTCGAAGGCACAGAGCCCGACGCGGTCGCCGGCCCGCGCGGCGGCCGCGGCGAGCAGGGCGGCGAGCGCCGCGGCCGCCAGGGCCTTGGTGCGCGCCTCCTTGTCGAACGCCATGGCGGCGCCGACGTCCAGCAGGATGAACAGGGCGCGATCCCGCTCCTCGCGGAAGTGCTTGACGTAGGGCTCACCGCTGCGCGCGGTGGCGTTCCAATCCAGGCGGCGAACGTCCTCTCCGGGTACGTAGGGGCGCGACTCCTCGAACTCCAATCCGCCACCCCGAAATGCACTCGCATAGTGACCCGCGAAATGGCCACCGCCCCGTTGCCGGCTTCGAAGAGCGAGGAGCTCGGCCACTCGAGCCAGCTCCGCCTCTCGACTGCGCTTCCTTTCGGCGCGGGCCTCGGGCATCACGGCGTCGCGACCAGTCCGAGGATCGCGTCGATCACGGCCTGGCTGTCGAGGCCGTCGGCGCGCGCCTCGTAGGTGAGTGCGATGCGGTGACGAAGCACGTCGGGGGCCACGCTCTTCACGTCGTGGGGCGTGGTGTAGCGGCGTCCCGCCAGCAGAGCCTGTGCCCGGGCAGCCCGCATCAGGCAGATGGATGCGCGGGGTGAAGCGCCGAGGGCGATGGGCGCCGATCGCAGCAGATCGGCGCGCGCTCGCGCGTCCGCGGCGAGCGGCGGGTGCCGGAGCGAGGCCTCCGCGAGGGCTGGCGTATCGCGCGTGGCGCGTGCGATGGCCACCGCGTAGGCGCTGATCTCCTCGGCGGCGTGCAGGGACCGCGCCGTCTCGCGCAGCGATGCGATCTCCTCGGGCTTCACAACCGCCTGCACCTCGACGGGCGGGACGGCGTCGCGCACGACGATCTCGCGCTCCTCGTCCTCGCTGGGGTAGGGCACGCGGATCTGCAGCAGGAAGCGATCGGTCTGGGCTTCGGGCAGCGGGTAGGTGCCCTCGAGCTCCACGGGGTTCTGCGTGGCCATGACCATGAAGGGATCCGGCAGGGCGAGGGTCTGCTCGCCAATGGTCACCGCCCGCTCCTCCATGGCCTGCAGCAGCGCGCTCTGCACCTTCGCCGGGGCCCGATTGATTTCGTCTGCCAGCAGGAGGCTGGTGAAGATCGGGCCACGGCGGATGCCGTACCCGCCATCTCCGGGAAGCAGGACAGGGTTGCCCGTGAGATCGCTCGGCAGCAGGTCCGGCGTGAACTGGATGCGCCCGAAGTGGAGTCCGAGTGCGGCCGCCACCGCGCGCACGGCGGTGGTCTTGGCCAGCCCGGGGACCCCTTCGACGAGCACGTGCCCGTCGCCGAGCAGCCCGATCAGGAGTCCGTCCACGAGCGCCTCCTGGCCGACCACCGAGCGCGCCACTTCGCGCTTGATGCGGCACAGGGCGTCTTCGGCTTCGATCATCGGAGGGCTCCCCAGGGCGGCGGCCCGCGGAGGTCCGTAATCGTGCCCACCGCGGGATCGCGAGGATGATAAGCCAGCTGGAGAGGTGTCGAAGGAAGGCGCGCGGGCGGCTACTGCTTCATCTTCTCGATGAGAAGAGTGGTGTGCAGGCCCGGGTGCTCGCGGAGGCGGGCGACCCGTCCGCCCCAGCCGGTGACCAGCTCGTGGCCGACGATGCCGCTGGTGGCGTAGTCACCGCCCTTCGCGAGGACGTCCGGGCGGAGGAGGCGGAGCAGCGGGATCGGAGTGTCGTGGCCGAAGGAGACGACGACATCGACGCACTCCAGCCCCGCAATCACCTCCATGCGCCGTGCCAGCGGCACCAGAGGGCGCGCGTCGCCCTTGAGCCGCCGCACGCTGGCGTCGGTGTTGAGTGCGAC
>CAZQMY010000222.1:0-9751 GCA_964594405.1 uncultured Spirochaetaceae bacterium
TCCCGGCTCGCAGCGTGCCGATCACGAGCACGCAAGTCATCCCAGCCACGGTCGACGCGGGCCCTGGGAGGGCCGCTCCAGAGCGACGATCGCCGGCGCCCGGGACATCGCTGGCCGGCAGCTTCGAGGCGAAGTCGGCGAATCCCGGGCCCGGATCGATACGACCGGTCGTGATGCGTACGAGTTGCCTCCTGGCGAGGGGCACCCGATTCGAGCGCCTCGTGAATGCTTGATAGTCCGTGATCCAAGATGCACCCGATCTGCGCGTGCCCTTCCGTGATAGCTGGCACTCAATGCTTCTCCTCGGCTGCCGATCAATAGCGAGTAGATGAACGACTCTTGAATACAGTCCTGATGACCAGACCTGCTACACGTGACGAATCGCATCGAGGGGGCAACCGGCCGATGAGCCATCGCTGGCTGTCCACGCTCGCCCTCGTCCTGCTCCTGCTGCCGACCCTCTCGGCGGTGGCATACGCGCAGCCCGCCAAGCGCAGCCCGACCGCAGGCAAGGGCGCGGAGAAGATGCTCAGTCTCGACGAGCAGGTTCAGGCGGTGAAGTCGGACGTGCTCCGAATCGCCGCAGAGCTCTCGAACCTCGAAGAGAAGCTCCTCTACCCTTCCGGCACGCAGCTCGCGCTCTTCGTCTCTGCCGTCGAGGCGGAAGAGCTCGATGTCGACTCGGTCGAGGTCGAGCTCGACGGCGCGCTGGTCGGGGCCCACGTCTATACCCACAGAGAGCTGCAGGCTCTCGGCCGCGGTGGTGTCCAGCGGCTCTACACGGGCAATGTGGCCGTGGGTGAGCACCGCGTCGCACTCGTGATCCGCGGGCACTTCGGGAGCGGGTCCCCCTCCACGAAGCGGCAGGAGTTCACCTTCCTCAAAGGCATCGAGCCGCGCCTCGTCGAGATCCGCCTCTCGGATCGCGGCGCCGATGCGCAGCTCGTCGATGTCGAGCTCGATTGATGATGCCGGGTCGGGTGTGTTCCATAGCGCTGGTGGTGTTCGGCTTCGCGCTCGCCGCAGGGTCGGTCCGGTCGGAGACGCTCCGCGATCTCCATTTCGGTGAAGCGCTCTACCACGCCCATCAGGGGCAGTTCTTCGACGCCCTCGGTCGACTCGATGCCGAGCTCGCCCTCCACGCTCGCGTCGACGAGCCCGAGCTCGACACGCTCTTCCCCCATCTCGACGACGCCCACTTCTCGGTCGGCGACTTCGAGCTCCACTACCGGATGCACCAGCGCGCAGGGCGCGCGATCCAGCGGGTCCTCGAGGGCAACGTCGACGAGCACGTCCGCAACGACGCAGCATTCCGGCTGGCGAGACTGCGCTTCCAGAAGGGTGAGCCCGACGCCGCTCTGCGTGCGCTGGGTCGAATCGAGGGAGAGATGTCGCGTTCGGCGCGAGCCGACGTGGAGCTGCTGCGCGCCAACATCCTGATGGCACTCGGACGAAACGAGGATGCGATCGCCGCCCTGGGCGCGGTGCAGCGGGACGCGGAGGCAGGGGCCTTCGCGAAGTACAATCTCGCGATCGCGCTTCTGAACGCGGGCCGCACCGGCGACGCGCTCGAGCAGCTGGATCGCGCCGGCGACGCGGAGGCTCGCGACGACGCAGGCAAGGCCATTCGCGACAAGTCCAATCTCGTGCGCGGCAGCCTGCTGATGGAATCGGCGGACCTCGAAGCCGCTCGCAGGGCCCTGGATCGTGTTCGGCTCTCGGGCCCCTTCTCGAATCAGGCCCTGCTGCGCGCTGGCTGGGCCGAGCTCGCCGCCGAGCGCTTCGATCGGGCCCTGGTGCCGTGGAGCATCCTCGCCCGCCGGGAGTCGACGGATGCCGCCGTGCAGGAGGCCCTGCTCGCCCTTCCTCATGCCTATAGCCGCCTGGACATCCATGGCCGCGCCGCCGTCCTCTACGGCGAAGCGGTCGCGACCTACGCGGGAGAGCTCGACAAGCTCCAGGCCTCCATCGCGGCCGTTCGGGACGGTCACTTCCTGAAGGCCCTGCTCCGCGAGGACATCCGCCAGGATTCCAACTGGGTGGTGCGATTGAGGAGCCTCCCCGAGACGCCCGAGACCTTCTACCTCGTGGAGCTGATGGCCACCCATGCCTTCCAGTCGGGGCTGAACAACCATCTCGACCTCGAGGAGCTTCGAGGCCGCCTCGCGGAGTGGGAGCGCAGCCTGGCTGCGTGGCGTGAGCTGATCGCGAAGCGCGAGGCCTACTACACACCGCGACTGCCCGGTGTCGACGGGCGCTACCGCAAGCTCGATGCCCGGATGCGCCTGCGGCTGGAGCAGCAGCGGCACCTGAAGGCGCGCCTGGAAGGTCTGCTCACCGCGCCTCGGCCCGCCTTCCTCGCGACTGCGGAGGAGCTGCAGATCCGCGATGCCATCGAGGCCGTCGAAGCCGCCGCCGCCCACATGCCCGACGATCAGCGCCGCCGCGCGCTCGCGCGCACTCGGCGCCTGCGCGGCGCGCTCACGTGGCGACTGGAGACCGAATACCACGATCGGCTCACGACGGCGCACGGGCATCTTCGAGAGCTCGATGCCGACGTGAAGACCCTCGAGGAGACCTATCGGCGCTTCGTGCGCACGCGGCAGGCCGCCACCCACGGCCACGCGGACTACCGCGCGCAGATCGCCGATCTGCGTACGCGCGTACGTCATGCCCGAGAGCGCGTGGACCAGCTCATGGACGCGCAGGGCAGACAGCTCGAGACGGTCGCGATCGCCACGCTGGAAGAGCGGCGCGCGCGGCTGCACCAGTACCTGAATCAGGCGCGATTCGCCTTTGCGGACAGCTACGACCGTGCGGCGAAGGCCCAGGCCCACTAGGAGGTGAAAGAGAGTCGGACGATGCGTTCGAAGCTGGCCATCACCATTGTACTGCTCGCGTGCACCGCCTGTGCGGGGCGTGGAGATCGTCGCACGCTCTCTTCGCTGCACGTGGTGGAGCCCGACGTCGAGGACGTGCAGGTCGACGTCGGACTGGAGAAGGCGCTCGCCGGCTATCGGCAGTTCCTCGAGGAGGCGCCCGAGTCCGCGCTCACCCCCGAGGCGATGCGTCGCCTCGCCGATCTGCAGCTCGAGCGGGAGTATGGCTACCTCGGCGCCGTCCAGGGGCAGGCGATGCCCAGCCCGCGATCCACCGCGCGCTCGGCGACGACCCTCGCCGGCGGCCCCGGTCCTGCGGCGCCCGCGCCTCCCGGAGAGGCGGACTCGGCCTTCGAGCGCAGAGCGGCCGGCGAGATCGCGCTGGCGCCGGCCTCCGACGCGCCCCTCGCCCTGCCGACCGGGAGCGGTGATCGGGCCGAGGGGCCGCGAGAGGCGATCGCCCTCTATGATCGCATCCTGGAGCGCTATCCGGACTATCCGCAGAACGACCGTGTCCTCTACCAGAAGGCGCGCGCCTACGATGAGCTCGGTGAGACCGATGCGGCGATCGGCGTCATCGAGGAGCTGATCCATCGCTATCCCGGATCACGCGCCATCGACGAAGCCCAGTTCAGGCGCGCCGAGTACTTCTTCACGCGCAGGCGCTATCTCGATGCCGAGGAGGCCTATCTCGCGGTCACGCGCTTCGGCCCCGAGTCGAGCTACTTCGAGCTGGCGCTCTACAAGCTCGGATGGACCTTCTACAAGCAGGACATGCACGAGCAAGCGCTCGATACCTATGTCCGGCTGCTCGATCACAAGGTGGCGAACGGGTTCGACTTCGACCAGGGCGGGGCGAAGGCGCAGGAAGAGGCGGACGAGCGACGCATCGCCGACACATTCCGCGTGATCAGCCTCAGCTTCTCGTCGATCGGCGGCTCGCAGGCCATCGCGGCGTACTTCGAGCGCGTCGGTGAGCGGAGCTACGAGGACCGCATCTACGCGCATCTCGGCGACTTCTTCCTCGAGAAGCTCCGCTATCACGACGCAGCAGAGGCCTATCAGCACTTCGTGGACCTGCATCCGATCCACGCTTCCTCGCCCCGCTTCAGCATGAAGGTCGTGCACATCTACGAGCAGGGCGGATTCGGCGCCCTCGTGCTCGAGGCGAAGAAGCGCTTTGCCCGAAGCTACGCCCGGGGATCGACGTACTGGGCGCACTTCGATCCGGCGCAGTCGCCGGAGATCCTCGACGATCTCCGAGGCAACCTCGAGGATCTGGCCTCCCACTATCACGCGATGTACCAGCAGACTCGCCGGCCCGAAGAGCGACCCGAGCACTACGCGGAAGCGCTGTCCTGGTATGGCGAGTACCTGGAATCCTTCCCCGAGCACCCCGAGGCTCCGGGCATCAACTACCAGCTCGCCGACCTGCACCTCGAGCAGGAAGACTTCGCCCGTGCCGCAAGCGAATACGAGCACACCGCCTATGGCTATGACGAGCACGAGCGGGCGTCCGAGGCCGGATACGCCGCCATCTTCGCGCATCGCCAGCTCGAGGCGAAGACGCCCTCCGACACGAGGACGCAGGTCACGACGCGCGCCGTCGAGAGCACCCTGCGATTCGTCGAGCGCTTCCCGGAGCACGAGCACGCGGCGGTGGTGCTCGGCGCGGCCATCGAGGATCTCTACAAGATGGAGCGCCTCGAGGAGGCGATCGCCCAGGCCGAGTACCTGATCGCGACCTATGCGTCCGCGGAGCCCACGATCATCGAGAAGACCTGGATCACGCTGGCCCATGCGCTCTTCGACACTGAGGCCTACGCCCGCTCGGAGCGGGCCTACGCGCACGTGCTCTCCTTGATCTCGGAGGAGCGGGAATCCCGCGCCGGCCTGGTGGACAACCTCGCCGCCGCCATCTACAAGCAGGGCGAAGCCGCTAGGCGGGTCGGTGAGCATCGCGTCGCCGCCGAGCACTTTCTTCGGATCCGGGACTCGGCGCCGACCTCCACGGTACGTCCCGCGGCCGAATTCGACGCGGGCACCGAGCTGATCGCCCTCGAGGACTGGGCGGAGGCGGCGACGGTGCTGACGGGCTTCCGTGATGCCTTCCCCGATCACGAGCTGGCCTCGGAGGCCACCAAGCAGATCGCCTTCGTCCATCGTTCCGCCGGTGAGCCGGCCCGGGCCGCAGAAGAGTACGTGCGCGTCGCGGGTGAGAACGATGATCGTGAGGTCGTCAGCGAGGCTCTGCTTCTCGCGGGCGAGCTCTTCGAGGAGGCCTCCGACGCGGCTCGTGCCCTCGGCGTCTATCAACGCTACGTCAAGGACTTCCCCGCGCCCCTGGCGCTCGCCATCGAGACCCGATTCAAGGTGGCCGAGCTCCACGGTGCACTGGGTGACGCGGGAAGTCGCAGGGGGGAGCTTCGCACCATCGTGGCCCTCGATGCCGAGGCTGGTGAGGCTCGTACGCCGCGTATTCGCAATCTGGCGGCGAAGTCGGCTCTCGCGCTCACCGAGCAAGCCTATGAAGCGTTCCGCAAGGTCGCCCTGGTGCAGCCCTTCGAGACGAATCTGCGCAAGAAGCAGCAGCGCATGAACGTCGCCATCAGCGAGTTCGGTGCCTTGGTCGCGTACGAGGTCGGCGAGGTCACCGCGGCGGCGACCTTCTACATCGCCGAGATCTACGGCGAGTTCTCGACGGCGCTGCTCGAGTCGGAGCGACCGGCCGATCTCTCCGACTCCGAGCTGCTGGACTACGAGCTCGTGCTCGAGGAGGAGGCCTATCCCTTCGAGGAGCGGGCCATCGAGGTGCACCAGAAGAACCTCGAGCTCATGGGGATCGGCGTCTACAACGGTTGGATCGATCGCAGCCTCGCGCGGCTCGCCGACCTCGTGCCCGGTCGCTATGCCAAGTTCGAGGAGAGCGTCGGGCCCTTCGAGACGATCTCCCTCTTCGCCTATCTGGCGCCCACGGTGCGGGAGACGACCGCTCAGGTGACGCCCCCTGAGATGCCCGCCGACGCGCCGCCCGAGGCCGCCGAGCCCTCCATCCAGGCCCCTTCAGCCGAGCCGGCGCCCGTCCCGGCCGATCTGTCGGCGGGTTGATCGATGACGGTCATGACGAACACACGCCGCCGATCCCTGCGACTCGCCGCCCTGCTCTTCTCGCTCGGCTCCATCGTCGCCCTGGGTTGCCAGTCGACCACGCCGACCGCTGCTCGTACCCAGCGCGACTTCGGGCCCACGGGCTTCAGCATCGATCAGGCGCTGCAGGTCAGCAGCAGCGCGCGCAGCGACTTCGACGAGGCGGTGCGAGCCCTCGAGGCGGAGGAGTGGATCCGCGCCATCGAGCTACTCGAATCGGTCCTCGAGGAGGAGCCCGAAAGCTCCGCAGCGCACGTCAATCTCGCGCTCGCCCTGGCCGGCGCCGATCGATTGGAAGATGCCGAAGCGAGCCTGCAGCGGGCCCTCGAGCATACTCCGCGCCACCCGGGCGTGCTGAACGAGCTCGCCCTGATCCAGCGCAGGCGGGGGCGGTTCAGCGAGGCTCGAGCGAACTACGAGGCCGCGCTCGAGCTGCAGCCGAACTTCCACTTTGCCCGGCGGAATCTCGCGATCCTCTGCGATCTCTATCTCGCCGACCTCGAGTGCGCTCTGACCCACTACGAGCGCTACGCGGAGCTCTTCCCCGAGGACGAATCCGTGGCCATGTGGATCTCGGACATCCGGAACAGGATCGGGAGATAGGATCATGATACGACTCACACTCGGCCCCCTCCTGCTCGTCCTGCTGCTCCTCTTCGATCAAGCTGCGATGGCGGACGAGTCGGCCGCAGCGCAGATCGAGGCTGCTTCCGGCGAGAAGGTCGTCAGCGGGATGTCCATCGTCGGCAACGACGAGGCCCCGAAGGCCCTCGCCATCGTTCCCTGGAAGGAGTCGCTGGTCGGCGACGCGCTCGATCTCGAGTCTTCCCTGGGCGCCGGAAGGGATCCGGTGGACCCGGATGTCTTCCGACGAGAGCTCACCTACTACCGGATCCGGGTCGGCGAGCAGTAGCTCTGCCGGAACCCGCCAAGAAGCCCCCCTACAACCCCCCGAACCGAGGTATCGACAAATGGACGTCTTCTACGCCTTCGTGAAGTTCTTCACCACGGGTGGCCCCTTCATGTACCCGATCCTGATCGTCTTTGCGGTCGGTGCCGCCTTTGCGATCGAGCGGTACATCACCCTCACGCTGATCCGCACGCGGAATCAGAAGGCTTGGGAGCGAGTCCAGCCCGCACTGATGAGCGGCGACTTCGACCAGGCGCGAGAGCTGACGAGCGAGGACGACTCGACCATCTCGCACCTTCTCGGCATGGGCCTTGCGCGCCAGGGCGCGGTGAGACGACGCGAGGACATCGAGATCGCGATGGAAGAGAGCATGATGGAGATCATCCCCCAGCTCGAGAAGCGAACGCCCTATGTGGCGCTGGCCTCGAGCATCGCGACGCTTCTGGGGCTGCTCGGCACGATCATGGGTCTGATCCAGGCCTTCACGGCCGTGGCCAACGCGAACCCGGCCGAGAAGGCGGATCTGCTCTCCGCCAGCATTTCGGTGGCGATGAACACCACCGCATTCGGACTGATCGTCGCCATCCCGCTGCTCATCACCAACACCGTGCTCACCGCCAAGACCGGGGAGATCATCGACAGCCTCGAGATGGCGTCGGTGAAGGCGCTGAACGTGCTCTCGTCGAAGGCGCGTCGACAGACGGAAGTCGAGGCCTGATCGATGTCCAGGCGACACCATTACAGGCGCCGCGCGCCCAACGCGCCGGAGCTGGACATGACCACCTTCCTGAATCTGATGGTGGTGCTCGTGCCCTTCCTGCTGATCGGCGCCGTCTTCTCCCGCATCACCATCGTCGAGCTCGACCTCCCCACAGCGAACGTGGAGGGCGGCGAGAGCGAGCCGAGCTATCGGATCGAGGTGATCGTCCGGGACGACGGTCTGCAGCTGACCGACGGCAAGGTGGTGCTCGCCACGATCCCCAAGGTCGACGAGGCCTACGACCTGGAGACCCTCTCCGAGCACGTGATCGCCCTCAAGGAGGAGCATCCCGACGACGAGGACGCCTCCGTGCTCCTCGAGCCCGACATCGAGTACGACCATCTGATCCAGGTCATGGACGCGGTTCGGGGCGCGGAGATCCCCGGCGAGGGGGAAGGTGAGGTCGCCAGGCTGGCCCTCTTCACCAACGTGAGCATCGGAGATGCGCCGTGAAGAACTCCAGACGCATGCGACGCATGTCGCGCAATCGCAAGAAGCCGACGAAGATGGACATCACCTCGCTGATGGACGTCTTCACGATCCTGGTCTTCTTCCTGCTCATGAACGCGGCGAATACCGAAGTGCTGGAGCCGCCCGAGGGCATCACGCTGCCAGCCTCCGTCGTCGAGGACAAGCCCCGAGAGACCGTCGTCATCTTCGTCAGTCCGGACGAGGTCACGGTCCAGGGCGAGCGCGTGGCGCTCACGCGCGAGATCCTCGAGTCCGACTCGCCGACAGTGTCGGCGATCGGGAGGCGGCTCGCAGAGATGCGGGAGAACATCATCGGATTCAACACGCAGAAGATCGCGGAGAGCCACGAGGTCACCCTCCTCGCGGATCGCAGCGTACCGTTCAGCGTCGTCAAGAAGGTCATGTCCACCTCGACCAGCGAAGGCTACGGAAGAGTCTCGCTGGCCGTTCTGCAGAAGGCGTCGCAGAACGCATCCATCGAGTAGCCCGTGCCCGATATCGAAGCCCACGACCAGTCCCAGCTCGACGCCCAGCTCTCGGACGCGAACGCACGCATCTCCGAGCTGACGCGAGATCTGCATCAGCTCGACGACGAGATCTCCGTCGTCGAGGCCGAGCGCGCGCAGGTCACTCTGCTCAACGATGTCGTCGTCGGACTCGAGAAGCTCGACGAGATCGGCGCCGGGCACGTGTTCTGGGAGGGCCGTCAGGATCAGCAGCATGGAGCCCGCCACGTCCGCCGTCTGCGGGAGCGGCTGGACGACTGGACGCGCCGGCGGGACGAGCTGGTCTCTGCGCGCGAGAAGCTGCTCTTCCAGCTGGACGACGCCCGCGCGGAGACGGAGTACCTCGAAGAGGACCTGCTCGAGCTGCAGCGCGCCGAGCAGGAGAAGAAGAACGAGTGGGTCATCGAGCGCGAAGAGAGTGATCCCCCGCCGCACGCCATCGTCATGCCCTGGTCGCGCGGCGGAGAGGACGATGCCCGCTTCCGCCGCTCCATCGCGGGGACCCTCGGCTTCAGCCTGCTCTTCGCGTGGCTGATCACGCTGGTGACGCTCCCGACGCCCCGGCGCGGAGAGGAGGTCGAGGTGCCCGAACGTCTCACCCGCCTCATCGAGGAGCAGCGCCCGGTCGCCAAGCCGCCGCCCGTGCCCGTCGAGCCGGTGCTCGAGAAGGACACGAGCGAGGAGCCCAAGATCGCTGAGAAGACCTCGCCGCAGCCCTCCCCGGCCTCGAGCCCCAGCAAGAAGCCCGCCGTAGCGTCCAAGGGGATCCTCGCCTTCCGCGAGAACTTCGCGGGCCTCGCGAGCAACGTCAGCGAGGCGGAGTCCCTGCTCGGTGCGAGGGCGAAGATCGATCGCGCCGGCGACGTCGCGAGTAGTCGCGCAGAGCGCTCCATGGTGACGAGCCTCGCGCCCGGCGCAAGCAGCGGGATCAACGTCGCCGCCCTCAGTCGCGAGGTGGTCGGCGGCGGCGGCGCGCAGATCGAGGGCGTGGAGGTCACTCAGGCTTCCAGTGCGATCGGCGAGATCGGCGGCCCCGAGCGGCCGCTCAGCAGCGGGCCCGGACCGGCGCGGACCGACG
>CAZQMY010000223.1:0-9751 GCA_964594405.1 uncultured Spirochaetaceae bacterium
CCAGTACTCGCCGACCAGCGAGCTCGGGATGCGCACCAAGTCCTCGCCGACCGGCGCGATCGATCACCCGATCGATCCGATCTCCTTCGCACTGGGCTGCGGCGCGACCTTCGTGGCCCGCTCCATCGACGTCGACGCGCCCCATATGCAGGAGACGCTTCGGCGCGCCCACGAGCACAAGGGCACGGCCTTCGTCGAGATCCTCCAGAACTGCCCGGGCTTCAACGATGGCGCCTGGGCTGAGGTCGAGGACCGGAAGACGCGCCCAGATGCAGCGCTGGTGCTGGAGCATGGCAAGCCCCTGGTCTTCGGCTCGGCCGGAAACCTGAAGGGCATCAACGTCGATCAGGGCGTCCCCTCGATCATCGACCTCGACGATGGAGACAACCCCGTCGAGCGTGGCGTCGTGGTCCACGACGAGAACCTCGAGACCACCGCCTACGCCTCCGCCCTCGCCACGCAGCGCCGACCCGACTTCCCGTTGCCCGTCGGCGTGATTCGCGAAGTGGACAAGCCCTGCTACGAGGATCTCCTCGAAGAGCAGGTCAGCTCCGCCGTCGAGCGCAGCGGCTCGGGCGATCTCCAGGCCCTGCTCAACTCCGGGGACACCTGGGAGGTCCGCTAGCGACGCGGCCATGAGCAGGGAGGGGCCGCCGATGCGAAGTCGACGGCCCCTTCGGAAGCCCACACGGACGCGGCCCTGCGGAGACGGCTCTAGTCCTTCAGCTCGGGCGCCACCGCGACGAGCGTCTCGCCGATCTCGGCCGGCGACGCCGAGACCTTCACCCCGTTGGCCTCGAGGGCGGCCATCTTGTCGCTGGCCTTGCCCTTGCCACCGGCGATGATCGCGCCGGCGTGGCCCATGCGCTTTCCGGGCGGGGCATTCTGGCCGGCGATGAAGGCGACCACGGGCTTGCTCATCTTCGCCTTGACGAACTCGGCCGCCTCCTCCTCGGCCGAGCCGCCGATCTCGCCGATCATGACCACGGCCTTGGTCTCGGGGTCCGCCTCGAAGAGGGTCAGTGCATCGATGAAGCTCGTGCCGATCACCGGATCACCGCCGATGCCCACGCAGGTGGACTGGCCGATCCCCAGACGCGAGAGCTGATCGACGGCCTCGTAGGTGAGGGTGCCCGAGCGCGAGACCACGCCCACCGGACCGGGCCGGGTGATCTGGGCAGGCATGATGCCGATGCGGCACTGCTCCGGCGTGACGCCGCCCGGGCAGTTCGGGCCGACCAGGCGCATCTCGCTTCCACGCAGGGCGCTGCTGGTGCGTGCCATGTCGATCACCGGGATGCCTTCGGTGATGCAGCAGGCCAGCCGGATGCCGGCGTCGGCCGCCTCGAGGATCGCGTCGGCGGCACCGGGCGGGGGGACGAAGATTGCCGAGGCGTCGGCGCCGGTCTCCTTCACCGCCTCGGCCACCGTATCGAATATGGGCGTGCCATCGATCTCGGTGCCGCCCTTGCCGGGGGCGGTGCCGCCGACCACCTGGGTGCCATACTCCTTGGAGAGCTTCGCGTGGAACTGCCCCATCCGCCCCATGCCCTGGATGATGAGCCGGGTGTTCTTGTCGCAGAGGATCGCCATGGCTACGCGGCTCCCTTCTTCACGGCGGCGACCACCAGCTCGCCGGCATCCTTGAGCGTCTCGGCCGGTGTGATGTCGAGTCCGGACTGGGCCAGGATCTCGCGTCCCTCGGCGGCCATCGTCCCCTGGAGACGAACCACCAGCGGCACCTCGATCCCGAGGTCGCCCGCCGCGGCCACCACGCCTTCGGCGATCAGGTCGCAGCGCACGATGCCGCCGAAGATGTTCACGAGGATCGCCTCGACGTTCTCGTCGCGCAGGATCAGCTTGAAGGCCTCCTTGACCTTCTCCTTGTCGGCCCCGCCGCCGGCATCGAGGAAGTTCGCCGGGGAGCCGCCGCAGTAATGGATCATGTCCAGGGTGGCCATCGCCAGGCCCGCGCCGTTCACCATGCAGCCGATGTTGCCGTCGAGGCCCACGTAGGCGAGGTCGATGTCCGCAGCAGCCCGCTCGCGCGGATCCTCCTCGTCGGGATCGCGCATCTCGGCGATGTCCGGATGCCGATAGAGGGCGTTGTCGTCGAAGTTGACCTTGCCGTCCAGCGCGAAGAGATCGCCCTCGGCGGTGACCACGAGCGGATTGATCTCGACCTGAGTGCAGTCCTTGGTCATATAGAGGTCGAAGAGCCCGTGCACGAAGGGCACGAACTTCTTGACCTGATCGGCGCTGAGTCCAAGGCCGAAGCCCAGCTTGCGAAGCTGGTAGTCCTTCAGTCCGACGTTCGGCTCGATGGCGGTCGTGAGGATCTTGTCCGGCTGCTCCTCGGCCACGACCTCGATCTCCATGCCGCCCTCGGTGCTGGCCACGATGGTGAAGTGCTCCGTGGCGCGGTCGAAGAGGATGGCGAGATAGAGCTCGCGCTCGATGTTGCTGCCCGCTTCGACGTAGACCTTGCGTACGAGCTTGCCTTCGGGCGGCGTCTGCGGGGTATGCAGCGTCATGCCGAGGATCTCACTGGCCGCCTGCTTGGCGTCACTGGGGCTCTTGACCACCTTGACGCCACCGGCCTTGCCGCGACCGCCGGCGTGCACCTGCGCCTTGACCACCACCACGGCGGTGCCGAGCGCCTTGGCAGCCTTCTCCGCCTCTTCGGGCGTGGTGGCGAGCTGGCCGTCGGGGACCGACACACCGAAGTCGCGCATCAGCGCCTTGGCCTGGTATTCATGGATGTTCATGGAGGGGGGCTCCCTGTCGCCACACGAACGTCCGTCGAGGCGCTGGGCGCCCGTGCGCCCCGCACCGCGTGGCCCCGCGGCGAGAGAAGTGGGGATGGTCTAGAGGTCGATCTCGGCCACCAGCGACTTGACGTGGTTCACCGACTCGTCGAAGAGGGCGCGCTCGGCGTCGTTGAGCTCCACCTCGAGGATGCGCTCGACGCCGCCGGCACCGAGGATGCAGGGCACGCCGACGTAGTAGCCGTCGACGCCGTACTCCCCCTCGCACAGGCAGGCGCACGCGACCACGCGCTTCTTGTCCTTGAGGATGGCTTCGGCCATCTCGATGGCGCTCAGCGCTGGCGAGACGAAGGCGCTGCCCGTCTTGAGCAGGCCGACGACCTCGCCACCAGCCTTCTTGGTGCGATCGACGATGGCCTCGATGCGCTCGGCGCTGATCAGCTGCGAGATCGGCACACCGGCGACGGTGCAGTAGCGCACCAGCGGAACCATCGTGTCACCGTGCCCCCCGAGCACCAGCGCCGTCACGTCCTTGACGGAGACACCCAGCTCCCAGGCCACGAAGGTGCGGAAGCGGGTGCTGTCGAGGATGCCCGCCATCCCGACCACGCGCTCTTTCGGGAAGCCGCTGACCACCTAGAAGGTGTAGACCATCGCGTCGAGGGGGTTCGAGATCACGATCACATAGGCATCTGGAGCGTTGTCGCGCACGCCTTCGGCGACGCTCTTCATGATCTTCAGGTTCGTGGCGAGCAGGTCGTCGCGGCTCATGCCGGGTTTTCGCGCCAGGCCGGCCGTGATGATGACCATGTCGGCGCCAGCGATGTCCGCGTAGTCGTTGGCGCCGGTGATCGAAGCGTCCGAGCCGACGAGGGGTGCGCCCTCGGCCATGTCGAGGGCCTTGCCCTGGGGCATGCCCTCGACCACGTCGAAGATGACCACATCACCCTGCTCCCGGTAGGCCGCCGTCTCGGCGAGCACGCCGCCGATGTTGCCGCCACCGATGAGCGCAATCTTCTTTCGCATTTTCGGGGGTTCCTCTCTTGGGGGGTCCCGCGTCCGGAGGCTCCGCTGCGGGAGGTTGGTCTGGATGGGCGCCATGCCCTCTCACGGCGCGGAGTTTGTAAGCAATATGCAGCTCCGTCGCCAACGCAGCGAAGTGTCGATCGACGGCTGAGGCCCCCCGTCGCGCCATTCCCGCGGGTGCCCGCCTCGCACCCGGGACCTCCCCCGACACGCCACCCGGCAATCTCCGCAGACGGCGTTCGAAGGCAGCAGGGGCGGGGCGGCCTGCTAGCGGGGCGGCCGGATGCGCAGGGAGAGCTCGTCCAGCTGGTCGACGTCCACCTCCGAGGGCGCCGCCATCAGCAGGTCCTGGCCGCGCTGCGTCTTCGGGAAGGCGATGACGTCGCGCAGGCTCTCGGCGCCGGCCAGCACCAGGGCCATGCGGTCGAAGCCGAAGGCGAAGCCGCCGTGCGGCGGCGCGCCCACCTCGAGCGCCTCCAGCATGAACCCGAAGCTCTTCTCCATCTCGGCCTCGGAGTAGCCCATCACCTGGAGGATGCGGCGCTGGACGTCGGCGCGATGGTTGCGGAGCGAGCCGGAGCCGAGCTCGAGACCGTTCATCACGACGTCGTAGTGGGTGCCACGCACCTTCTCGGGCTCGCTCTCGAGAAGCGGAATGTCCTCTTCGAGGGGCGCGACGAAGGGCTGGTGGACGTAGGTGAGCCGGCCGTCGTCGTCCCGCTCGAAGACCGGGAAGTCGACGACGAAGAGCACGTCCCAATCGCGCCCGTCGACGCGGCCGAGGCGCTCTCCGAGGTCGATGCGCAGTCGTGAGAGGATCGCGTTCGCGCGATCGGCGGCGTCGGCCTGGAAGAAGATCAGGCTGCCGGGCCGGGCCTTCGTCCGCTCGGCGATGGTGGCCTTCTCCTGCTCGGAGAGGAACTTCACGATGGGAGAGCGCCATTCGCCCTCGGCGTCCACGCGGATCCAGCCCAGGCCCTTCGCGCCCAGCTCCTTGCGCACGAACTTCTCGAGGCGATCGATGTCGCTGCGCGAGACCTCGTCCGCATCTTCGATGGGCAGGCACTTGACGATTCCCCCCGCGTCCACTGCGCCGCGGAAGGCCTTGAACTCGCTGCCAGCGAAGACGTCCGTGACGTCGACGAGCTCGAGCAGGATGCGCGTGTCCGGCCGATCGCAGCCGTAGCGATCCATCGCGTCCTGATAGCTCATCTGCGGAAAGGGGCGCGGGAGGTCGACGCCGGTGGCGGCCTTCGTGCCGTTCACCGTCACCTGCTCGAGGACATCGAGCACGTCCTCGACGCCGACGAAGGACATCTCGAGGTCGAGCTGCGTGAACTCCAGCTGGCGGTCCGCGCGCTGGTCCTCGTCGCGGAAGCAGCGCGCGATCTGGAAGTAGCGCTCGTAGCCAGCGATCATCAACAGCTGCTTCATGATCTGAGGCGATTGGGGCAAGGCGTAGAAGCTGCCGGGCTGGAGGCGGCTCGGCACGAGGAAGTCTCGCGCGCCCTCGGGCGTGGCCCGAGCCAGCATCGGCGTCTCGATCTCGATGAAGCCGAGCCCACCGAGGGTGTCCCGCATCGAGCGCGCGAGGTCGTGCCGGACGCGCAGCGCGTGCTGCAGCGGCGGTCTGCGCAGATCGTGGATGCGATGCCGCAGGCGTGTCTGCTCGTCGGCGTCCGTGTCCGCCTCGATCTGGAAGGGCGGCGGCGTCGCGGAGTTGAGGATGCGCAGCTCCTGGACGTTCACCTCGACCTCACCGGTCGCCATCTTCGGGTTCACGGTGTCCTCCGAGCGGGCCTCGACGACGCCGCGAGCGAGGATCACCCACTCCGAGCGGAGCGCACCGGCGGCGCCATGAGCGTCGGCCGCGCTCTCGGGGCGAAAGACCACCTGGACGATGCCTGAGCGATCGCGCAGGTCGACGAAGATGACACCGCCGTGATCGCGTCGTCGATGGACCCAGCCCGCAACGACGACCTCTTCGCCCACCCGCTCGGAGCGCACCTCGCCGCATCCGTGCGTGCGCCGAAGCGCTCCCATTCCATCCAGGGCAACGCCCTCCGCTCCCATCACGAAAACCTCGGGCGCCCTGCCCGCTCTCGCGGATCGCCCTGGAAAAATTGAGAAAAAACGCCGAGTTGCTTAGCAACCACGCGTTGGGGTGTCAATCAGCAGAGGGCCTCGCAACGGACCGCTCGCAACTCGGCGTGCAACGCACACGGAGGCACTCGAAGATCGGGGCCGGCCCCCACGCCAACTGCGCTCGACCCACTGGCCCCAGCGGCCCGCGCGGCTGGTGAAGACGAGCGCGGTGGGCCGGGACGGCTAGGCGAACTCGGAGACGCAGAGCTCCTGGGCAGAGCAGACGCGATTGCGTCCCAGTGACTTGGCCCGGTACATCGCCTTGTCGGCCGCGTCGAGGAGTCCATCGCGACTGGTGCCATGGTCCGGGCATGTCGCGACCCCGACGCTGATCGAGAGATGGAGGCGAACGTCCCGTCCGATCTCGAAGGTCTCTTTCTCGACGATGCGCCGGATGCGCTCGGCGATCAGCATGGCCGAGTCGTGGTCCGTGTCCACGAGCACGATGGTGAACTCGTCGCCGCCATAACGCGCGAGCGTGTCGACCTGGCGCACGCACCCACCGAGCAGACGCGCGAGGCGCCGCAGGGTCTCGCTGCCCACGAGATGGCCGCACTGGTCGTTGACGAGCTTGAATCGATCCAGGTCGAGGAAGAGCACCGAGAGCGGATTGCCGTAGCGCTCCGCGCGCTGGATCTCGTTCTCGGTGGTGGAGAGCAGGTAGCGCGCGTTGTAGACCTCGGTGACGTCGTCGATGAAGGCGCGCTCCTTGGCCTGCGAGTAGGTCTCGGCGTTCTGCAGGGCCGCGCCGGCGTGGCTGGTGATGATTCCCGCGCTGTCGAGCTCCGCTGCGTCGAAGGGGCGACCGTCATCGAAGATGCAGATCACGCCCGCCTCGCCCTCGTGCCCGAGGATGGGCACGATCAGGAGCGCGATGGCCTCCACGCCGGCGCCGCGCAGCGCGTCGTGCATGATGCCACGGTCCATCACCTCGAGTCGCTCGAAGGCCGCGATCTCGACTGGCTTGTCCTCGAGCAGCACGCGACAGATGTCCCGCGTCTCCTGCTCGGCGAAGCCGCGCAGCGCGACGGAATCGCTCTGCGGCAGCCCCTCCCGCTTGAAGAGGGCCAGTCCGCGCCGGCGGTCGGTCGCCGTGAGCAGCAGGTCCAGGGCCATCGGGTAGAGCTTGCCGGGGTCCAGGCAGTGGACGATCTGCCCGCAGTCCTCCATCACGCCGATCGTACGGCGCAGCCGCTGCACCTCGCCTCGCGCCTCGGCGCGCGTGCACAGCCGTTCGATGGCCCGCGCGAGCCCCGCGTCGTCCACCGAGGCGGGCAGGAAGAGCTCGACCTCGGCCTCCTGGAGGGCCAGGAGCAGCGGGTCCGAGGGCGACTCGGTGAGCAGCAGCCAGGCGAGGTTCTCGGGGCCCTCGGCGATGGCATCGACCAGCGCGAGCGCCTGGTCGTCCTCGTCGGGCACCCGGGCCAGACCGACCACCTGTCGGCTCGCGTCGCGCTCCGCGAGGGCCTTCACCTCGTCGATGCTGTGGGCCCCATGGACGGAGAGCGCATCCTCGTCGAGCGCCCGCCCAATCCGAGTAGCGAGGGAGCCGTCCTGGTCCAGGACGAGAATCTCGATCCCCTGAGCTTCCAGCGCGACGGTCAAGGCAGCCTTCCGTTCCCCACCGGCGGGTCCGGTCCTTCGATGTGCAATCCGCGCAACCCTCGGCACGCATTCGGAGGACGCAGATTCTCCTCGTTCGTCCATGGATCGGCGGCGGGACTTGCCGGCTTGAGAGGGATCGCCGGACACCGTGCCCGCCGGGGAACACGCTCGTGCGGCCGCTCCGAGGGTAGGGCCACGCACCTGGAAGCGCATCATAGCCGAGGCGCCTGCGCGGTCGACGGCCAGGGGGATGCACTGTGCGGCGTTTCGCCACGCCCGCCCGCAGGAGAAAGAGCAGGCAAGCAGCGGATCGGACGCCTCCCGCTGCCGGCTGCCCCGTCGAAGCCCGGTCCCGCCGCGAGGCGGGTGGCTCAGAACATGCTGGCCAGCCCGTCGCGGCCTACCGGGGGCAGCACCTGCACCCACTTGTAGCCCGCATCCGAGCTGCGCAGAACCTGACCCGCCTGCCCGACGATGAAGCCGATCTCGCCGGTCGGCTCGAAGCGGACGTCCCGCAGGTAGGTGAAGATCGAGGGGAAGGTGCCCTCGGCGGGCGGTGACCAGGTCGAGCCATCATCGGTGGAGACGCGGACCAGTCCCTTCTCGCCCACCGCGAGTGCGCGGCCCTCGATGGCGTCCACCGAGAAGACCGCCTGCGTGCGATCGATCTTGCGATACGCCCAGCTCTTGCCCCCGTCTTCGCTGCGAAGGATCACTCCCCCCAGTCCGGAGATCAGCCCGTTCTGCTCGTCACGAAAGCGCACGGTGAAGAGGATGGGGTTCTGGATGACGCGCACCTTCACGCCGCCGGTCTCGTGCCGGCGCGAGTCGAGGTAGCGCGTCAGGAACTCCGGATCCTGGTCGAGGTAGTCCGCATAGTCCCAGGGTGGCTGGCCACGCATGCGCACGCGCTCGAAGGGCAGGCCCGCATCTTCGAGAGCCGTTCGCACCTCCTGCGTTCGCGCTTCGAGGATCTCGAAGAGCGGCTCGGGGTCGCCATCCACCACGAACTCCTCGATCTCGCGCGGGCTGACCAGGCCCTCGATGGCCACGTTGAGGTGGCCCTCGCTGAGGATCGAGTCTCCGAAGCCCGTCACCGCCTCCACCTGCTCCGGATCGAGCTCGACCCGGTTGAAGCCGAGCTCGACGGGCGGCATCCCCTGGATGCCCTGGAAGGTCGAGCGAATCCAGGTCTCGCCGAGGTCATCCGAGTAGAAGATGTAGCCGAACTCTCCGATCAGCCAGCACTTCCTGCTCGGCGCGCCGAGGCAGAACACGTCGTTGATGCCGACGTCCTCGTAGACGGTCTCGCCTTCGCGCACCTTCTCCTGCTCGACGGGCGAGAGCCACTGGAACATCGGGTGGCGTTCGTCGACGGTGAACGAGTTGTCGACCCAGGTCTCGCCGCCATCGATGGTCTTGATCCGTGTCCCCCACTCGCCGATCGCCCAGGCGCGATCCTTGTCGATGGCCGTGACGGCGAAGAGATGCGTCCCCTCATTCTCCTTGAGATTGGGCTGGCGCGTCCACGTCTTCCCACCGTCGGTGGTCCGCATCACCAGGCCGCGCTGTCCGACCGCCCAGCCGTTCCTCGGATCCGCCATCGCGACGTTGTAGAGCGACGAGCGGATGCCGTCCGTATCGCCCTGCTTCCAGCTCGCCCCCCCATCGGCGGTGTAGTAGGCGGCTCCCCGGTAGCCGACGGCCACGGCGTGCTGCCTGTCCACCACCGAGACGGAGTAGAGGTCGTCGAAGACGACGATCTCGCCATCCGCCCGGCCGTAGTCCAGATGGATGTCGTGGCAGCCGGAGGCCAGCGCGGCGGCGACCAGGGCGAGCACGCGGATCGATGTGAAGCGAGGCGTCGAGCGAGGCAGGTGCATCATCGTTTCCCGATTGCGGAGCGGGCCCGCCCGCTCGGCGGGCGGGCACTCGCGCCGGTCACTGTGGCTAGCGGCCCTTGGTGAGGCGGCCCACGTCGATGTAGCGGCGGATCTTGCCCTTGCTCTTGAAGGGCACGCCGTCACTGTTCCAGAACTCGATGCGATTGCCAGTCCCCGTCTGCACGTTGGTGATGATGTCGCTGACCAGGCGTAGATTGCGCGGCTCTGCGACGCCCTCCCAGCCCGGGTAGTAGTCCTCGGTCAGCGGATCCTCGCTCCAGCGCTTGTTGTGCCAGATGATCTTCCAGAGCTCCTCCTTCTGGT
>CAZQMY010000224.1:0-9728 GCA_964594405.1 uncultured Spirochaetaceae bacterium
ATGATCCAGTTTTTATGGAAAAAGCACACATCTCACGTCGAGTATCGGGCTGTCCCCGGAGCGACTTGAGCGGAGCAGGTGCGCCCTCCGGGGCCGGGGCCGGGGACAGCGAGCGGGCAAAGCTGGTAGCCTGCCCGGGGAGTCCCGCCGAGGCGCGTGGGGCGCGGACGCCGCGCGTGTCGGAGTCGCCAGGCCCCGGAGACACCCGGCGGCCGCGCGAGCAGGAGGAGCGGAATCGATGAGCGAGCAGGAGCGATTCTCGAGGATCTACGCCGAGGTCTGCGAGCGGAGGGGCTGGGTGAGCAGCTCCGGTCAGGTCGACGTGAAGCTGGACGATGGCCGCCATCAGATCGTGCGCCTCGAGTTCTTCGAGCACGACGGGCGTGAGCTGGTGCGGCTGGCCACCACGATCGGCTCCACGCGTCGCATCCGGACCGACAAGCTCGCGGACGCCCTGCGGACCAACTACCGGCTTCCGCACGGCGCCCTCGCCGTGCACGAGGATCACCTGATGATGGTCGACACCCTCGTCGTCGCGGATGCGGATCCCGGCGAGGTCGAGTCTTCGATCCTCTTCCTGGCTCAGATGGCGGATCAGCTCGAAGCGACGATGTTCGGGCCCGACGAGCACTGATCCCGCCGCGCGCACGTCGGCGTCAGTCGTCGAGCAGCACCAGCAGCTCCTCGCGCGACAGCCCTTCGCTGGCGCCGATCCCTCCCACCGCCACCTCGGAGAGCGCGCGCTTGCGCTCGTGCAGACGCAGGATGCCCTCCTCGACCGTGTTCTCCGCCACGATCCTGTGGATCACCACCGGCCGTGTCTGCCCGATGCGATGGGCTCGGTCGGCGGCCTGGTCCTCGACCGCCGGATTCCACCACGGGTCCATCAGGAAGATGTGATCAGCGGCGGTGAGGTTCAGGCCGGTCCCGCCCGCCCTCAGGGAGACCAGCATCACCGGCGGCCCCTCCTCGGACTGGAAGCCCGCGACCACCTCGGCGCGATTGCGTGTGGAGCCATCGAGGCGGGCGAACCCGATGTCGCACTCGCGCAGGTGGGGCTCGATGCGATCGAGCAGCGCCGTCCATTGAGAGAAGACCAGCGCCTTGTGCCCATCTTCCACGGCCTGGTCGAGTCGTTCCACGAGCAGGTCCACCTTGGTGGAGCGGCTCGCCTCCTGGCCCGGGACGAGGTCGGAGTGGCAGGCGGCCTGACGCAGACGGAGCAGGGCCTCGAGCGCGGCCATCACGCTCCCGCGACCCGAGGCGCGCAGCTGCTCCACCACCTTGGCCACCGTCGCCGCGCGCACGGTGTCGTAGACCTCGCGCTCGCTCTTGCTCAGCTCGCAGTGCAGGACCAGCTCGGTGCGCGGGGGCAGCTCGGGGGCGACTTCGCGCGTGAGGCGCCGAAGCACGAAGGGGTGGATACGCTCGCGCAGGCGCTCCGCCGCCTCCGCGTCGCCATCGGCGATGGGGCGCGCATAGCGGGTCTGGAAGTCCTTGCGCCCGCCGAGTAGACCGCGATTCAAGAAATGGAACTGACTCCAGAGCTCGTCGAGTCGATTCTCGACCGGGGTGCCGGTCAGGGCGATGCGGAAGTCGGCGCGCAGCGCGTAGGCGGCCGAGGCCAGCTGGCTGTCGGGGTTCTTGATGTTCTGTGCCTCGTCGATCACCACTGTCTGCCAGCTCTCCGCCGCCAGCCGCGTGCGTTCGATGCGCAGGATCGCGTAGCTGGTCAGCACCACGTCGGCCTGGTCGTCCAGCTCACGCTTGGGTCCGTGATAGACGCAATGCCGAAGCTCGGGGCGGAAGCGCTCGATCTCGTCGGTCCAGTTGTGCAGCAGACTGGTCGGCGCCACCACGAGGCTGCGCACGTCGAGGGCACAGAGCGCCTGCACGGTCTTGCCGAGGCCCATGTCGTCGGCGAGCAGGGCGCCCAGGCCGGTTTCGCGCAGGAAGCAGAGCCAGTCGACGCCGTGCTTCTGGTACTCGCGCAGCTCGCCCCGAAAATCTGCGGGCAGCTCCGCATGAGGAATGCTCGAGAAGCGCTCGAGGATCGGTCGCAGCCGCGTCAGTCGCGGCGGCGGCGCCTCGTCCAGCTCGTCGCAGAGTCGACCGAGGGCGGGGAGGGCGCAGGGCGGCAGCCTCCCGTCGGCCTCGCGCGCGGCCAGCAGATCGGCGACGCGATGCCCGAAGCGCTTGAGCCAGTCCTCGGGCAGGGGCGCCAGACCGCCCCCGTCCAGAGCCACCAGGTCGCTGCCTTCGCTCCAGGCGCTCAGCACGGCTTCCGCAGAAGCCGAGGCGGCCCCGCCGCCGGCGATGGCATTGCCGTCCGCATCCTCTGGCAATGCGAAGTCGATCTCGAGCGTTTCGTCGTTCACCTTCAGCTTGGGCACGAGGCCCGGCAGGCGATGGAAGCGCTTGTGTGCGTCGCCCTCGATCTCGCCCCGCCACGCGTCGAGCCTGCGCGCGAAGGCGATGGCCTCGTCTCCGCTGTAGTTCGCTCGCCGGCCGGGGATCAAGCCGAGCTCGCGATGCAGATGGGCGGCGCGGGCGCGCTCGGCCGACTCGTCGCGGATCGGGATCGAGCCCTGGATGTGGACGAGCTTGCCCGCATCGACGCGGGCGACGGCGGGTGTGCCGTAGACCAGCGTGGGGAGCACCGAGAGCCGATCGCCCTGCCGGGTGACGTGCAGATGGATCCGCGGCTTCTCCTTCTGCGAGGTATCCGGGAGCCGCTCGCTCAGGATCTCGATGGGTATGCGATTCTCGAGGTCGGGCAGGACCTCGGTCACCAGCTCGGCCAGCCGGTCGCTGGTGAAGAAGCGCCCCCGCGGCAGCTCCTCGCGCTCGCGCCCGGTCAGACGATTGCCGCCGAGCGCCCGCAGCGTATCGCCGCAGAGCGCGATGCCGTTCTGGAACGTGCGGGTGATGCTCGAGTCCTGATCGACGTAGAGGCGCACGCCCTCCGGCGCGTCCACGACCTTGGCCTGGAGCCCGACGGGCTTGCCCGAGACGGCGACCAGCTGGTCGCCGAGGTAGACGTTCTCGTGTCCGGCGAGGGCGCTGAGGAGCTTGGCCGCGTGATCCCTCGGGATTGCCCCACGCCTCCGGGCGCCCAGCGTGAGCTCGACGTCCATGTCCTGCTTCGTGGCCGCGAATCGGGGCCCCTTTGCGCGGCCCTTGGCGATGGCATCGAGCGTGCTCGTCAGGACGTGCACCTGCTCTGCATCGGCCTCGCCGGTGACGATGTGGCGCTCGAAGCTGAGCTGCCCGCCCGCGTCCTCGGTGAAGACGTAGCGCAGCCGCCCGAGCTTCCCGCTCGCCTTGGGCATCGACTGGCCGGCCTTGCGCGCCTGGCGCATGGCGATGGCGGCGGCCGCCACGTGCTCGCAGGGGTCATCCTGCGAGGCGCAGGTGCACTCCCAGTCTTCGTCCTCCGGATAGAGCGTGACCGTGGGCGAGACCAGACCGCCGCGGGTCGCCACGCGGAAGACGAGCTCGCTCCGGCTGCTGCGATCGCCGGTCACCGCCTCCGCCCGGACGAGCTCGACGCCCCGGGACCAGATGCCGGGCGTGCAGGCCTCCTGAATCGCCGCAAAGAGGGCCTGCATCAGTCGCGATCCGCCTCGCCGCTTCCCCCCGCCGGCGCCCGCTCGAGCCAGCGTCGGGCGAGCTCGAGCAGTGCGTCCTGGGTGTTGCACTCGGGATCGGCCAGGATGGCCGCATTGAGATGGCGAAGGAGGGCGCCGAGCTGCGGCCCCGGAGACAGGCCGAGGGTGCTGATCAAGCACCGCCCGTCCACCGCGAGGCGCGGGGCCGGGGCGCCTTCGGCCTCGCGGTCGAGCGCCTCGAAGGCCCGCTCGAGCTGGTCGAGGGATCGCGTGGCGGCTTCGTCGGGCTCGCTGGCCAGCTCGCGGCGGCGAAGGGCGATCAGCGCACTCCGCGTGTCGGTGTCCAGCCGCGCGGCCATCTTGCGAAGGCTCGATGGGCGCTGCCAGGCACGGGTGCGGTCGATGGGATGCGAGGCCACGAAGGCCAGCACGGGGCCGGCGATGTGCGGCGAGTAGCGGAGCCGTCGGAGCGCGCGACCCGCGCGCGCGCCGAGCAGCCAGGCGGCCAGCCGCAGATGGAGTCGGGGCGGCTGGGCAGCGGCGCGGGCGGCGGCATCGGGGGCGATGTCCTCCGCCAGCGCAGCGTCGAGGCCCAGGGACTCGAGCAGGCGCAGCCCCTCGCCGACCCGCTCGGAGAGGAGCAGCCCGTCGAGCTCGCGGCGCAGCCGATGCGGACTGCAGCGCGCCAGCAGCTCGCCGGGCAGATCGACGATCGCCTCGCGCAGGGCGGGATCGAGGGCGTCGCCCTCGCAGGCCACGAGACGCACCGCGCGAAGCCCACGGACCGGATCCGCACGCAGCATCTTCTCCGGGGCGCCGATCGCTCGGAGCACGCCGGCTTCGAGGTCCGCCCGCCCGCCCATCGGATCGAAGACGGGGCGATCCATCCGCCTCGCCTCGGGCCCCAGCCGTGCGGCCATCGCGAATTGCGTGAAGTCGCGGGCGCGCAGGTGATCCTCGAGGGATCGGCCGGCGGGGAGCGGGCAGAGGTCGACGGGGCCGTCCCCCCCCGTGCCGAGCCGGAAGCAGGCGCCTCCCCTCGCGGTCGGCACGGCGGTCGCGAAGTGCGCCACGATGGTGACGGGCGAGGCATCGGTGAGGAGGGTGAAGCGCTCGGCGCGGTCGCCATGGCTCGCCGCCCCCGCTTCGCGCAGCGGCAGCGGGGCATCGATCAACGCCTCGCGCAACGCGTCACCCACCAGATGCGCCTTGGCACGGCTCTGTGCGAGCAGCCTTGCAATCTCGTCGAGAGCGGCCGGAATACGGGGAGTAGCTCTGAGTCTTCTCTTCACGGTCAGGCAGTGTAGTGCGCTGATGGCGGCGGTGGCCGGAAAATCACACACCGGCCGCAAGACGGGGCGAAGCCCGAAGCGCTTCGACCGCGCGGGGATCAGCCAACTCCTGCTGATCGGTCCATGGGCCGCGAAACTTGCTCGATGCTTCTCCCGATGCTCACGGTGGGTCGGCATGGCAGACTCGTCACCCGTCGGTAGACGCACGACTTCGGGGCGGAGTGGGCCCGGATGCGCGCCGGCCTCGGGCGATCGACGCCCGCCGGCTGGGGAGAGCACCCGTGTCCACATCCGCCATCGAAGCGAGCAGCGGTCCACAGCCTCGGGTCTCCGAGATCGAGCGCGCCAGCGAGGCCAGTCGCGAGGCCAGTCGAGTCGAGCGGGCCCACGCGGACCAGAGCCGCGAGCAGGTACGGCAGGTGGAATCGAGTCAGGGACATCTCCGCCGCGGGACGAAGATCGATCTCTACGTCTGAGCCGACGCGGGCGCCGCCTCGATCTGGTGCATGAACTCGCGCATCAGGTCGCGGAGCCGAGCGCTCCCCGGGCGCCAGCCCATATTGAAGAAGCCGTGGACCTCGCCCGGAAACGCCTCGAAGCGGACGCTCGCGCCCGCCTCGTCGAGTGCCTCGGCGGCCAGCCGACTCGATCGCGCGAGCGGATCTCTCGTGCCCGTGACGATCAGGCAGGGCGGCAGATCCAGCGTCGCGAGCGGCAGATCCATTGGCGTGATGGCGAGCTCGGGGCCCACCTCGTGCTCGAAGACACCGCGGCCGCCATAGCAGTGGAGCATGACCTCGGCGCTGCGGAAGCCGTCCTGGATCCAGCTGAGCCGATCCAGCACGCCGTATAGAGAGATGACCGAGAGCGGCCGCGGGAGCCGGAGGCCCGCGTCGGCCTCCGGGCCGAGCACACGATCGCGCAGCGCTGGGGATCCGAGCAGCAGCCCAAGCATCATGGCGAGATTGCCGCCGGCCGAGTCGCCGATCAGATGGACCCGCTCGGCGCGCGGCCCGCTCCGCGCCACGAAGTCGAGGGCGCGCAGCAGGCCTCGGAGCGGCGTCGGATGCGGGTGCTCGGGGGCGAGCGGGTAGTCCAGGTTGAAGACGGGATGACCGAGCTCGGCGAGGAAGCAGAGGTCGCGCGTGTAGAGCTCCTTGCGGCCGGCGATCCAGCCACCGCCGTGCACGTAGACCACGGGCGAGCGGGCCGGGGCGCCGACCATCGGATCGATCAGCTCGAGGGTCTCCTGCTTCCCCGTGCCGTAGCGATGTCGGCTGACGTCTGCGCCGAGCCAGAGCCTGGACGACAGGGCGACCAGACCGAGGGCGCCAACCGCGGCGCGCGTGCCCAGCAGGGCGGTGCGCGCTCGCAGGTCGAGGGGGTGGGGGCGGAGCTGTCGGTCCATCGGGCCTCTCCATGGTCGGGCGCCCGAGCGTCCATGAAGTGCCTGCCGGGCGCAAGTCGCTTCGAGACCGTCGCGCGCACGGGCTCGACGGCCCGCCGCGGCTGGTCTCGTCGGTCCGGGTGGCGAGGGCGATCGGGGATCAAGTCGCGAGGTGCATCATCCGAGGCAATCACCAGAGCAGCGCGCCGGAGTTCGGCGATCGAGCACGGAGCTCGATCTCCCGGATGAGCACGGCGCTCTTGTCTCGCCGGTGGGAGAGCGGGATGCGATCAGCCGTCGACCGATTCATCGCGGAGCTGAGCGGCCAGTCCATGGAGCGGGCGGATGGCGCGGTGAGGGTGCTCCTCGTCGAGGACAGCAGCGACTTCGCGACCCGCGTCGAGATCGCACTGTGTGGCCACACGCGTGCGCGCTTCGAGGTGTTTCATGCCCATCGGCTCGATTCGGCTCGTTGCGCCCTGGAGACCGAGGGCTATGACGCGATGCTCGTCGACCTCGGCCCTTCGGACGCGGATCGCAGGGCCACCATCGATGCCGCCTCGACCCTGGCCACGCGGCTGCCCGTGATCGTGATGACCGGCGCGCGAGCATCGGGGGACGCACCGTCCACGACGACCGACGAGGTGGTCTTCAAGCAGCGTTTCGATCGTGCGGATCTGCCGGGTGCGATCCTGCGCGCCATCGACCGCCATCGTCGACTCGGGAGCGTCGGGCAGGGCCCGGTCATCTGCCGTATTCCGGAGTGCTGAGCGCCGCTGAGGGCCCCGAGCCGCAGCGGGGCCTGTTAAGATCGGCGGCGTGGTCGACCTCCGCTTCCGAGCGCCCAGGAGCGGCATCGCTCTCGGCGCACTGATCGCCGATGCATGCGGCGAAGCGATGCGACGAGACGTGCTCGAGCGTGCGCTCGCCGAGGGCACCGTGCGCGTGGACGGCCGGCGCGAGACCGTCGCGACGCGCGCGGTCCTGCGTGGCCAGCTCGTCGAAGCCCGCCTCGCCCTGCCCGCCGCGCCCTTCGAGTGCAGAGCGGAGGGCGGGCGCTGGCTGGCCATCGCCCCGGCGCCCCTCCATCCTCGAGGAGAGCTGCCCCTGGGGCGTGGGAGGCCGGACCTGCTCTTCGAGGTCGAGGCGACCCGGGGTTCGCTGGCGCGCCTGAGGCTCGAGACCGCGGACGGCAGCGCCATCGCCGGCGCACAGGCGCTGTCGGCGCTCGCGCGAAGCGGGTGGCCCGTCTGCGGCGATCTGATGCGCGGCGGAATCGCGGGGGGCGCGAGCGCCGGGCCGGCGATCACGCCGATCGGGGAGGGCGTGGCAGCGCCACCGTGGCCCATCGAGTCCGACGAGGATCCGCGGGCCGGCGAATGGCGGGTCTCGGAGGCCACCGCACGGGTCGTGGCCGCTGGGCACCCCTGGCTCCTGATGGACGAGGGGACGGAGGACCCCGGTCGCTTCATGCCCGGGGAGCGCGTTCGCGCCGTGACTCGCTCGGGGGCCTTCGTCGCCGAAGTCCGAAGCGAGGGGGGCGGCGCCGGCCGGGATGGCCGCCGCGCGAAGGGCGAGCTGGTGGCGCGCGTCTGGTCGCGCTCCGGCGAGGCGCGCGGCGTGGAGGAGCGCGTCTCGGAGGCGCTCGCGCTGCGTGCGCGTCTGATGCGGAAGGGGCCGGGGCGCGTGCGGCATCGGGGCACCCCCCATACCGACGCCCTGCGGCTGATCCACGCCGAAGCCGACGACCTGCCGGGTCTGTCCGTGGATCGATACGGCCCGATGCTGCGCCTGCTGATCACCAGCCCGGCCGTCCTCCGCTTTCGCGATCGCGCGCTCGCAGCGCTGATCGAGGGCATGGGCGCGCTCGTTCCGGAGATCGATTGGGCGAGCGCGCCCATCCTGGAGGTGCTGCACCTGCGCTCCGGCTCGCCCGGGCGGCTCGTCCGCACGCACTGGCTGCGCGGAGGCCCGACGGCGCAGGAGCTGCTCCGCTGCGACGGGCGCGGGCGATTCGCGGTGCACGAGCGCGCTCTCCGCTATCTCGTCGACGTGGGCCAGGGCGATCCATGGACGAGCCGTCCAGGGGTCGGGCTCTTCATCGATCAGCGCGTGAACCGCGAACGACTCGCCCGCAAGGCGAGCGAGGGAGGGCATTGGCTGAACCTCTTCGCGCACACCGGCGCGTTCACGGTCGCGCTGCTCGCCGCCGGCGCGTCGCGCGTCACGAGCGTCGATCTCTCGGCGCCCTATCTCGATTGGCTCGACGACAACCTGCGCGAGAATCGCGAGATGCTCGGCGCCGATCCGCTCGCGCGTCACGAATCCGTGAGGGGAGACGGTCGGCGCTATCTGCTGGCAGACCCGCCGGGCCAGCGGCTGCGGGGCGTGGTGCTCGACCCGCCGACCGCCGCCGCCGCTGGCCGACACTTCTGGTCGGCGGAGAAGGGGCTGGGGCCGATGATCGAGGCATCGCTCGCCCATCTCGAGCCCGGCGGCGTCCTGCTGGTCTGCCGGAACGAGAAGCGGGCGAGGGGCGGGATCGAAGGGAAGGTGGCCGAGGCGGCCGCTCGCGCAGGCGTGAGGCTCGAGTCCATTCGAGCTGAGCCGCCCGGGCCGGACTTTCCGGCGTTGCGGGGGTTCCCGGAAGGCCAGTCCTTTCACGGGGTGCTGGCAGAGCGCCGATGATCAAGACTCGGGTGACGGGACATCTGTTGCCCGCGCCTGGGGAGACGGACATGGTGAAGACGAGGTCAGGCGCCCGATGGGGCGCGAGGGGTGCGGTGCGCGGCTGTCTGACGGCCATGGCCGCAGTGCTGCTGCCGGCCCCGGCGCTGGCCGACCCGGGCCTCTCGATCGAGCTCGACAGTGAGCGCTACGAGCTTCGGCTCCGCGACGCGCGCAGCGGTGAGCTCGGGCCGAGCTTTCCAGTCGTGCTCGGCTCGCCCTCGAATCCGACGCCCAAAGGCGAATTCAAGGTCTTCTGGGTGATCCTGCGTCCCTCCTGGACACCCGGTCCCTCCGCTGCCGCCGCCGGTGCGGAGCCCGAGGGTTCTGCGCTCGATACACCGATGGGTGTTGCAAAGATCCCCTTCGCCATGGCGGGCAGCGTGGCGCTCCACGGCGGCGGCGATCGCCGACTGCTCGGGCAGCCGGTGTCTGGCGGATGCGTGCGCGCGAGCGATGCGGACATCCTCCGCGCGATCGCGTGGCTCGATGCACAGGGCGCGCTCGGGGCTGCCCGTAGACGCGAAGACGGCGAGATCCATCGGGCGGTGCACCGACCGACGCGCATGATCGTCCGTTGAAGCGGACCCGAGCATCCAACGCATTCCGCTGGTATCGCAACGTGCCGTGCATGGCGCCCCGGGTCGCCGTTCCGGTCGCTGGCCATGACGACCATCATGCGGCTTGCGGGTCGGCAGCCTCCGCCTCGCA
>CAZQMY010000225.1:0-9675 GCA_964594405.1 uncultured Spirochaetaceae bacterium
AGTCGGCGGGCAGGCCGGGCCAGCGCTCCTTCAGCCAGCGCTTGCGATAGGTCCCGACCTTGCTGCGGCGGAGCTTCCAGCGGACATCCAGCGGCCCGAGGCCGGCCGGCTCGACACGTGCCCGAGGCGAGCGCACGGGGCGCGCGGGATCCTCGACGTTGGGCAGCGGCCGCACCCTGCGCCCGTCCTCGTCGAGGCGCACACCTCGGCCGATCCCGGTGGGGTTGGCCTTGAACCGGCGGCCGCCATGGGCGCGCTCGTAGCGCAGCGGCATCCGCTCGAAGGGGCGCGGCGGTGTCGGCCTGGCGGCGGGGCCGAGCCAGGCGTTCCTCCACGCGCGATCCCCGTGCACCTCGAGGGCGCAGGAGGTCTGGCCCACCTCGAATCGAACCATGCACGTGCCCGCCGCCCGCCCGCCCGGCGGGTAGCAGTGGCCGACGAGGAGGAGATCGGCTCTGGGCTTGGTGGGGACGAAGTCCGAGGGATAGCGGGGCGCGCCGAGCGCATCGGGGTCGTCCTCGTAGGGCTCGTCGCCGGTGGGAAGGTGCATCTCCTCGGCGAAGCGGGCGGCCTCGCCGGGCGTCAGGGTGAAGGTGCCCTTCACCATCAGGGTGAGCGGCACGGCGCCTTCCGCTGCGGCCTCGCCGGAGCGATCCGGGGTGCCGATCAGGAATGCCGCAGGCATCTGTGTTTCGTTGACGATTTCCAAGCCGGCGCGTTATCCCGTGGTGACGTGTTTGTCGTTCAGCTTGCCCTTGGGAATGTTCACCTTGCTCTTGGGCTTCAGGTCGATGGCTGCCTTCGAGGTGACGAGGACCTTGCCCGAGGTCGAGTGGACCTCGATGGCCTTGCCGATGAGGCTGATCCCGTCGGGCGTCAGCTCGAGGGTCGATCCGCCGACCTTGAACTCGATGGACGTCCCGGCCTCGACGAAGAACTTGCTGCCGATGTCCATCTCGTAGTCGTTCTTGACCTTCATCTCCTTGTCGGCCGCTTCCTTCACCACGCTGGCGCTGTCGATGGTACGCTTCCATCCGCGGTTGATCGAGTGCGCGTAGCCGTGGAAGGTGGAGAGCTTGCCGCCGACGAAGGTATCGTGCGTGGCGCCGATGGTGTTGGTGGACTTGATGTCGGCGTTCATGTAGATGACCTGCCCCTTCACCTCCTGCTTCTTCGTGCCGACCGTCGTGCTCTGCTGGTTGCCCTGAACAGTCTGCGTGGCGTTCCCGTCGACGGTCCGTTCCTCGTTGCCGCCGAACCACTCCTTGACGTTCCCGCCGATCTTGACGCCCTGATCCAGCGCGGTCTCCAGCCAGAAGCCCTCATCCGGGCTGTTGGGCGCGCCCATGTTGAACTTGGTCTCGCCGTGGGGCGAGTACATGGAGATGCGCTGGCTGCCATCGGCGCCTTCCATGACGATCTGATTGCCGCCGTGATCGCGGATGATGCTCTGGGTCGCCGTGGCGGGCTCGAGGGGCGGCATGTTCTCGCCGTTGTAGACGCGCCCCGCGACGATCGGACGATCGGGATCGCCCTCGAGGAAGCCCACGAGGACCTCCTGCCCGACATGCGGGAAGAAGGTGCCGCCCCACTTCGCCCCCGCCCAGTTCTGCGAGACCCGCACGCGGCACGAGCAGCCGTCCGACTTGCGATCCCACGGAAAGTGCACGAGGACGCGGCCGTAGTCGTCGACGTCGATCTCGCCGCCCCCGCCGCCTTCGGCAACGACCGTGGCGGGCTGGAGACCGCGGATGAAGGGCTTCTCGGTGCGCAAGGGTGGGCGGTAGGGCATGGAGTGGGGCACGCAGACGAAGCTGTTCTCGTAGCTCGAGGGAACGTCATTCCCGCTGCCCAGCGATTGGTGGATGTAGTGCTGCACCTCGGTCAGCAGATAGGTGCTGTCGTACGAGGCTCGGTAGTGACCCTCGAGGTCGAACTTGTAGCCCGGGCAGAAATGCGGGCACGTAGAGCGGCCGCGGATGGAGTGCGCCGCCACCTCCTCGCGCTCGATCTGCAGGCGCGCCAGGGACTCTCCGTCGGCGATCACGCCGTAGCCGCCGGGATACTCGTAGACCTCCACGGATTGGGCCGCGCCCATGGAGTTGGAGGTCGTGTCCGAAGTCTGGAGGTCGAAGGACGGGGTCTCCATGTTGTAGTCGGTCTGGCTGAACACGCCCGGTCGGAGGACCTGCTCGGCGTGCCAGGCCAGCACGCGCCCCGGCGTCTCCTCGTCGCCCTCTGCGGTGACGTAGGTGGCGCTCTCCTGGCCCGGGCAGGCCTCGATGCCCGAGGGCGAGTCCGTGAGGATCATGATGTGGCGATCCTGCTCGTGCTTGAAGCTGTACGAGATCCCGGCGCGTTCGAGCAGCCGCGAGATGAAGTTGAAATCGCTCTCCTGATACTGGACGCAGTAGGGGATGGGGTCGTAGGAGGCGTGCGTCTTGAATTCGAAGTCCGGCAGGCTCAGCTCGCGCAGGACCTCGTCGACGATCTCGATCACCGTCTTGTCGTGGAAGATGCGGCAGTTGCGGCTCTCGGTGGTGAGCCAGAACCAGGGCACCAGCTGAGCGAAGTAGACGTTGTTGGAGTCCTCGTCCTCCTGCTGCGAGAAGCGCGAGATGATCCCACTGAAGAAGCGCGGATCGCTCTTCTCATCCATCCGGAGCTCGAACGAGGCGTGCTGGCCGAGCAGCTGCGTGAAGTCGATCTCGACGTCCTCGCTGGTCAGCCGCGCCTCGTAGACGTAGAGGCCCGAGACGGACTCGCGCGCATCGAGATCCCGCAGGATGAGCTTGTCCGCCTCCAGGGGCGAATGGACGGTACAGATCCTTTCTTCTGAGCTGATCGACACTGTCTTGGCTCCTCGAAGGGCGGGCCCCGCTGACGCGTGGGTCTTGCTGATTGTAGAAGAGGAAGACCGCGCGAATCCGCCGGCCCCTCGAAGGGTCGGGCGCGGACTCGCGGGCAAGATGCCTCGTGCGCGCAAGGGACGCACTCGGCAGGGGGTAGGTGCCTGCCCGGGGCGGCGGGGTTGCCGGAAACCTGGGGCGAGGGGCATTGCCTACGCGAAGCGATGTGTGTGAGGCCCCAGCGCCGCTGGGCCTCACTCCGGGCCGAAGGGGAGAGCGGTCTGGCCCGCGAGTCCTTCGGCGACACCCAGGAGCAGCCCCTCTCGGAGGCCCCAATCACTGACCTCGATCACGTCGAGTCCGAGCTGGCTCATCAGGGCCTCGACGATCAGCGCCCCGGCCGGCAGCAGGTCGGCGCGCCGCCGTTTCATGCCCGGCATGGTCAGCCGGTCGGCCTGCCGCGTGTGGACGAGCAGGCCGCAGAGCGACTGGACCTGGCCGTGCGCGAGCCGCGCAAACGTGCGTCCTGGCATGCGCACGGCCATGCCCGCGCCCTCGGCCACCGCCAGCAGGGCCTTGGCGGTGCCCCCCGCGATGACCGCGCGCTCGGGCGCGAAGGCGCGCAGCTCCTCGCTGATGGGCGTGAGCTGTGCCAGCACGGCTTCGGTGATGGCGCGCTGCTCGGCCCGCTCGACGGGATCGGAGGCGACGAAGCGGCCGTGCAGCCGGACCACGCCAAGCGGCAGGGTGGTCTCCAGAGAGATCTCGTCGCCCCGACCCACCGCCAGCTCGAGACTGCCGCCACCCAGATCCAGGGCGAGCAGTCGCGTATCGCCGAGGCCGCCCCGCGCCGCGATGGCGCGGAAGATGGCGCGCGCTTCCTCCTCGCCGCTCAGCACGTTCACGGGCAGCTCCACCGAAGCCTCGAGCGCCGACGCCACCTCGCCGCCGTTGTCGGCGTCACGAAGCGCAGCGGTCGCGACGGCGATCAGCCGCGTGGCGCCCGCCGACTCGGCCAGCTCGCGAAGAGCGTGCGCAGTCGCCGTCGCGCGCTCGATGGCCTCGTTGTCGATATGCCCTCGGCTCACGATGGTCGACCCGAGACGCAGCATGTGGCGCTCGCGAACGACGGGCTCGAGGCGCCCGTCGGGCCAGACGTCGGCCACGAGCAGATGGAAGGAGGTGCTGCCGAGGTCGAGCACCCCGCAGCGCTCCGCGCCCTCCTGCCGGGTAGAGGGCTCGAGGGCATGCGCCGATGTGGGCTCCGTGATCGCCTCGAACCCGTTCTCTTCTCTGAAGACCGTGGGGGTCGGCAGCTCGGGCCAGCGGGCGCCGCGGGCGTGGGTGCGCTGCTGCAGCTCGTCCTGGAGGCGCAGGGCGCTGGCGTCGGTCCAGCGCGTCCACTCGCCGTCCGGGCCGAGCGACCAGGCCCCGCCGCGATCGTTCATCGCCAGGTCGAGCACCTCCTGCACGCGCTCCTTCACGGCCTCGGCGTCGACCGGGACCATCACCTCCACCCGACGATCGAGGTTGCGCGTCATCATGTCGGCGGAGCCGAAGAAGTACTCGTAGCCGCGGGCCTCGCTGCCGAAGCGCAGGATGCGCGAGTGCTCGAGGAAGCGGCCGAGGATCGAGGTGACGCGGATGTTCTCGGAGAGCCCGGGAACCCCCGGTCGGAGGCAGCAGATTCCGCGGACGATCAGGTCGACCTGGGTGCCCGCTTGCGATGCCTCGTAGAGCGCGTCGATGATCCGAGGATCCGAGAGGCTGTTGACCTTGATGACGATGTGACCGTCGCGCGCCTGCGACTCGGCCTCGATCCGGCGGACGATCTCGCCACGCAGGTGATCGGGCGCCACCAGCAGCTTGCGGAAGGCGGCCTGCTCGCCGCAGCCGGTGAGGTGGTTGAAGAGCTCCGAGAGCTCCGTGCCCAGCTCCTCCGATGCGGAGAAGAGGCCCATGTCCTCGTAGAGCCGCGCGGTGACCGGGTTGTAGTTGCCGGTGCCGATATGGCAGTAGCGGCGCAGTCCCCCCTCCTCGTTGCGCACCACCAGGGCGAGCTTGGCGTGCGTCTTGAGGCCGACCAGCCCGTAGACGACGTGGACGCCTGCGCGCTCGAGCGCCCGCGCCCAGTCGATGTTGGCCCGCTCGTCGAAGCGCGCCTTGATCTCCACCAGCGCGACCACCTGCTTGCCGGCGGCGGCGGCGCGCATCAGGAGCCGCCCGATGGAGGCCTCGGGGCCGCTGGTCCGGTAGATGGTGTGCTTGATGGCCAGCACCGCGGGATCGTCGGCCGCCTGGGCGAGGAAGGCCTCCACCGAGAGGTCGAAGGACTCGTAGGGGTGATGGACGAAGACGTCCCGTCGCTGCAGCAGGGCGAAGAAATCGACCTGGCCCCCGGGCTCGCGCTCGTCGACGATGTCGATGGGCGGCCGCGGCACCCAGGGCTCTAACTTCAGCTCCGGGCGCTCGAGATCGCAGATCTCCCAGAGCCCGCCGAGCGCGAGGAGCGTCCGCGACTCGTAGAGCTCGTCGTCGTCCAGCCCGAACTCCTGAGCGAGCAGCTCGACCACCGCCTTGGGCGGATCGTGAGAGATCTCGAGACGCACGGGGTCGCTGGCTCGCCGCCGGCGCTGCAGGCTGGACTCGATCGCCCGCAGCAGGTCGTCGGCCCCGTCCTCCTGCAGGTCGAGCTCGGCGCTGCGGGTGACGCGAAAGCCGCAGTGGCTCTGCGCGTCGACGCCCACGAAGAGCCGATCGATATGGGCGGCGATGACCTCCTCGATGGGGATCAGCCGGTCACCTCCGGGGAGGCGGAGGAATCTCGGCAGGTTGGGGGGCACCTTGACCCGGGCGAAGCGGGATCTGCCGCCGTTCGGATCCGCCACGAGGACGGCGAGGTTGAGGGAGAGGTTGGAGACGTAGGGAAAGGGATGGGCGGGGTCGACGGCCAGCGGCGTCAGGACCGGAAAGATGCGCCTGTCGAAGAGCTCTGAGAGGTGGAGGCGATCGGAGTCTTCGAGCTCGCCCCAGCTGAGAAGCTCGATCTGCTCCTCGGCAAGCAGCGGCATCAGGACCTTGTGCAGCAGATCCTGGGCCAGGCCGCAGAGATCGATCACCTTGGCGCGGATCTCGTGCAGCTGCTCCGTGGGAGAACGCCCATCCGGCGACCGCACCTCGATGCCCGACTCGGCCTGGGTCCTCAGCCCCGCGACACGTACCTGGAAGAATTCATCGAGGTTTTTCGCGAAGATGGCGAGGAATCGCACCCGCTCCAGGAGCGGCTGCGCCTCGTCTTCCGCCAGGACCAGGACCCGCTGATTGAACTCGAGCCAGGAGAGCTCGCGATTGATGAATCGCGAGGATGGGCGGTCGATTGCGTTGTGGTCGATGGCTTCCATGATCCCCAGAGGCGGTGCCAGGCGAGGCTATTGCGGCAGGTCCAGCGCCGAAAGCCCGGGCCGGAGCGGCTTCGTGACGATTCTATGACATCGCTCGCCGATCGTCTTCTGTCACCGCGGGGACCTCGCGTCGACACGGCCCGATGTCAGAAGCTTCGCTCGAATGCCCCCGTCCTGCCAAGGGAACGGACGATGACCCGAGTAGGGTCTGGCTCGAAGGGTGAGCCCCCCAGCGCCCCCCGGAGAACTGGACCCACTCTAAAATCGCCCAACGAAGGGGGAGAGACCCGCATGCGAATCGCGATCTTCACCGAGACCTTCCTGCCCAAGATCGACGGCATCACCAACCGGCTCAGCCGCACGATCCCCGAGTTCATTCGTCGGGGACACGAAGTGCTCGTCTTCGGGCCGGAGAACTCGGTCCGCAGTCACGCGGGCGCCGAGGTCGTGCGCATTCCGGGGCTTCCCTTCCCGCCCTACCCGGAGCTCCGGGTCGCGCTCCCCGATCCGCGCATCGCCTGGCACCTGATGCGCTTCCGACCGGACGTCGTCCACGTGGTCGGCCCGGCGGCGCTCGGCACCTGGGGCGCCATCACGGCGGCCGCCCTCGGCTACCCGCTCGTCGCCTCCTACCACACGGATCTGCCGCGCTACGCCGAGCTGCACGGGATGGGCTTCGCGAAGGACATCATCTGGCCCTCACTGCGCGCCGTGCACAACCTCGCCGAGCTCACCCTCAGCCCCTCGCGCTACACGCGGCTGGAGATGGAGGACAACGGCATCCGCAACGTGGGTCTCTGGCGCGGCGGCGTCGATACGGAGCTCTTCAACCCGAGCAAGCGCTGCGCCGCCATGCGGTCGCGACTCTCCGCGGGCGACGTCGATGCCCCGCTGATGGTGACCGCCTGCCGGGTCTCGCCGGAGAAGGGGCTCGATACACTGCGCGAGGTCCTCGAAGCGCGGCCCGACGTCCGCCTCGCCATCGTCGGCGACGGTCCGGCCCGGGCCGATCTCGAAAAGCACTATGCGGGCCTCCCCGTGGTCTTCACCGGCTTCCTGCGCGGTGAGGCGCTGGCGGCAGCCTTCGCCAGCGGAGACCTCTTCGTTGTGCCTTCCACCACCGAGACGCTCGGCTTCGTCGTCATGGAGGCGATGGCCTCCGGGATGCCGGTGATCGCGGCCAACGCCGGCGGCATTCCGGACATGATCCGCAATGGCGAAGACGGCATCCTCTACAGGCCCGGCGTCCCCGGCGTGCTACCGCAGATCGTGTCGGGATTGCTCGAGCAGCCCGGCCAGGCCAGGCATCTCGCCGAGCAGGCGCGCAAGTCGGCGGAGCGCTCGAGCTGGTCGTCGGAGACGCGGGAGCTGATCTGGACCTACAAGCGCGCCATCGAGGCCTATACCAACGCACGGGTGTATCGCCGCGTGCGACACGCGCTGGGCTTCTAGAGCACGACGCGGTGGGCGCGCGAGCGCGTCGCTGTCACTGGCGGGCGCCTGGCGGGCTGCTAGGCGCGGATGGGCTCTTCTGCGCCGATCACCAGGTAGCGCGCCGTCTGCGAGCCTTCGAAGCACCCGCGCCGCAGCGCGTCCGCCACGCGGATGACTTCTCCCGGGTCGAGGTCCCAGACGTAGAAGCCCGGGCCTTCCGCCACATAGCCGCCCGCGTGCGGCTTCAAAGTGCACACGTCGTCGCCGGCGTTGCCCCGTGACGTGCTCGCGCCAGCTTCTCGTCGCGATCCAGGCATCGCTCGCTCCTCTTGATTCTCGCTCTCTCGTCTCGTTGCGGTCCGTGCCGTCTGGCCAACGTCCATCATCGACCAGAGGCGTGCCGCGGCGGTGGCGAACGCATCGGCTTTGCGAGGGGATCGCGTGAGGCGATCTGCATGTGAGCTGCCTTCACCGAACGGTGACGGAGGCACATGGATTCTTTGCCAATTCACGCAAAAGCTGCATCAAAGCGCGACGCTGCAGTCACAACGAAAGGCGATGTTCTCATCGCTCACTCAACGCATCGCCCCCCGCAGTCGGTCGAAGGGAGAGCGAGGTCAGGTGTCGGCGAAGAGCGAGGCCCTCGAGCGCTACAGGCTTGGTCCCATCGAGAACCCGATCCGCGGTGCACTGCACGGCAGTGCCTCTCTCGCGGCACTCGGCATCACGCTCTGGCTGCTGAGCCGCGAGGACCGGATGACCGGCGACGGTCCCTTCCTGGTCTTCGCCGCAGCGAATGCCGTCCTCTACGGCGTGAGCGCGCTCTATCACTCGTTGCCATGGAGTGAGGAGACCAAGGCGTTCATGCAGCGCCTCGACCACGCCACCATCTACCTGGCCTCTGCGAGCATCGTGACCGCCTTCGCCTCGTATGGGCTGCCCGCGTGGGCGCACATGCTGGTGGTCGCGCTGTGCTGGACCGTCTCGTCGTTCGGTGCGGTGCACAAGCTGATCGCCGATTGCGGAGACCACAAGGGAAGCGCGCCGCTGCAGATCGGCGTGGTGGCGCTCGCACTGCCTGCCTTCCCCGGCTTCATGGAGCGCTTCCCGGGCGAGCCCACGCTGCTCCTGCTGCTCAGCGCACTGGCCTTCGTGATCGGCGCGATCTGCTACGTGACGGAGCGGCCGCGCCTCTGGCCCCGGGTCTTCTCGCATCACGAGGTCTTCCACGTTTGCACGGTGATCGGCAGTGCCGCCATGTGCGCGCTCTTCTACCGCTATCTGCTGCAGGTCGGATAGCACCCGTGATTCCCGCGTCCCTGGACCCGAAGCCAGGGGCGCGGGAATCAGCGCGCGGCCGCCGACAGGCCGTCCGTGGAAGGGCGGTTCCGGGACTCGGGCGAAACACCGTTTTGATCAATTCGCCACGCCTCCTTGATCCGAATGTCACATTTCGGAGTTGTTCTTGACGCGGTCGGGCCGCTAGCCTTCCGGCGCTGGATGGGCTTCCCCACACCCGCTCCTCCCGCGCTTGCGCTCCTCCGGCGGACACGGATCGGGCGCCGAGGCTCCGCATGCCCCGCCTCTTCGCATCGCTGATTCGCCACGGCCAGTTCGAACGGCCGGCGGACGTGCCCAGCGGTCATCTCCCGCATCCGCTCACGCGAGAAGGCGAGCGATCGGCGGTGGCGGCGTCGGAGCTCGTGATCGAGCACGCGCGATCCCTGGGAGCGGAGCTCGACCCGGCCATCGAGTGCTCGCCGCTCCGGCGTGCGTGGCAATCGGCGAGCCTGCTCGCCGAGGCGCTGAGCGAGCGGACGGGACGGGGGCATCGCATCGTGGAGCGCCCCGAGCTGATGGAGCGCGGTCTGGGCAGCGCGGCGAACCTCACGACCATGCAGGTGGAGGCGCTGGTGGATGCCGACCCCAGATACAAGCCCCTGCCCCCGGATTGGCGGAGATCGCCGTATCTGCGCGTCCCCTTCCCGGGC
>CAZQMY010000226.1:0-9584 GCA_964594405.1 uncultured Spirochaetaceae bacterium
CGGTCCGTCCGGCACAGCGAGCCCGACTTGATCTGGCCCGCCGAGGTCGCCACGGCCAGGTCGGCGATGGTGGTGTCCTCGGTCTCGCCCGAGCGGTGCGAGACCACGGAGGCGAAGCCCGCGGATCCCGCCAGGCGGATGGCTTCGAGCGTCTCCGTGAGGGTACCGATCTGATTCACCTTGATGAGGATCGCGTTGCCCGCCCCCTCGTCGATCCCGCGCTGCAGGATCGCGGGATTCGTGACGAAGAGATCGTCCCCGACGATCTGCAGGCTGCCGCCCGCGCGAGTGGTGAACTCGCTCCAGCCCGCCCAGTCCCCTTCCGCGAGACCATCCTCGATGGAGACGATCGGGTAGCGGGACACCCAATCCTGCCAGAATCCGATCATCTCGCTCGTATCGAGCGTCTTGTTCTCGCCGGCCAGGACGTACTTCCCGTCCTGATAGAACTCGGTGGAGGCCGGGTCGAGCGCCAGCGCGATGTCCTCGCCCGGTCGGTAGCCCGCCTTCTCGATGGCCGAGAGGATCAGCTCCACCGCCTCGTCGTTGCTGCCGAGGTCGGGCGCGAAGCCCCCCTCGTCGCCGACCGCCGTCGAATAGCCCTTCTCGCCCAGCACGCCACGCAGGGTATGGAAGACCTCCGAGCCCCAGCGCAGCGCATCCGCGAAGGTCGGTGCGCCGAGGGGGAAGAGCATGAACTCCTGTACGTCGACGTTGTTGTCGGCGTGCTCGCCGCCTTTGACGACGCTCATCATCGGGGCCGGCAGCAGATGCACGTCATCGCCGCCGAGGAATCGGAAGAGGCGCTGCCCGGCCGCGGCCGCCGCCGCGTGTGCGCACGCGAGCGAGACGCCGAGCAGCGCGTTCGCGCCGAGACGCGACTTGGTGTCCGTGCCATCGAGCTCGATCATCGCGCGATCGAGCGCGGCCTGCTCGTCGAGGCCCGCGAGCACCCGGCCCTTCACCGCGTCAGCGAGCTCGCCGTTGACGTTCGCCACCGCCTTGGTGACCCCCTTGCCCTTGTACCGACCCTTGTCGCCGTCGCGCAGTTCCAGCGCTTCGCGGGAGCCGGTGGACGCGCCGGAGGGCACGGCCGCCCGGCCCATCTGGCCGGTGGAGGTGGTGACGTCGACCTCGACCGTGGGATTGCCGCGGGAATCCACGATCTCGCGGGCATGGACACCGGTAATGCTGATCTCGCTCATCGCGCAGGTCTCCTCCCGGGCCGGCTCGCATCCGGCCGAGGACCAGGGCCCGGGTGCCCCGGGCCAGGGGTTCAGGGATTTCACCTCGAGGCGGTTCTCGAGGATCTCCGTCGGAGGGCGCGGCATCCGGTCCGACCGACGCCGCTCTTCGGGCCGCCCACGGTAGCGAAATGCGAGCGCTCACGAAGTGCCTTCGGCGCATGGTCGCAAGCTGGATCGCCCGGCTCGCCGGGCTCAACAGAATCATCGCCGCGATCATGGGTGATACACCCGTTGGCAGTGCCCCGAGGCGCACACTCGTATCAACGGGCGGCGGGCGCCCGTCCTCAGTCCACCCAGCCCAGGACGTCGCGGATCACCGACCAGCGGGGTGCCCTCTGCTCGGTCGCCCGGCCGAGGATCCAGTGATCGAAGAGCCGCTCCAGGGTCTGGTCGCGATGCTTGAGCCCGATCCATCGATTCATGAACTCCAGCATCTGCAGGTCGCCCCGCTGGACCGCGTAGGAGAGCGGGACCTTCAGGAGGTCCGGCTTGGGTACCGCGACGGTGAACTCGGGATAGATGAGGCTCCAGGCCGAGCCCGACTCGGCGGTGTAGAGAAGCGCGTCGAAGGTGCCGGGCTCGGCGCGGAAGAAGTGCCGGGGCGTCTCGATCTCCACCACCTCGGCCGCGGGGAGATAGCGCTTCAGCTTGGCGATGTAGTAGTGCGAAGGCGGAGCCGCGATGGTGAGATCCCTGGCGGCCTGCACCGCCGCCCGGCTGCTGAAGCGGTCGCGGTCGTGGTCGCGGGTCACGAACGCGATCGTCTCGTCCATGTAGGGCCGGGTGAACGCGCTCGCCTCGAGGCCCTGGGTGGTGAGCGGGATGCCCGACATCGCGATGTCGATCCGACCCGAGTTCACCGCATCCAGGAGGTCTTCGGAGGCCAGCAGAGTGAACTCCAGCGAGACGCCGAGCTCGCGGGCGAGCACGTGGGCCATCTCCACGTCGAAGCCGACCAGCGTCCCGTCGGCGTTGCGAAACGCCCAGGGGAGACGATCCGGCATGTACCCCACGCGCAGCACGCCGCGCTCGCGAACGCGCTGCAGCGTCGTCACCGCTGGAGCCTCGGGGAGGAACGCGAGCTCCCCGTCGTCCTCCACGCGGGCGGGGACGGTCTCGTAGAGGGGCTGCATGGCGACGAAACGGTCGTAGCCCTCGTAGTCGTGCCCCAGGGCCTCGAAGACCTGGCGGACGCCGATGATCGGCACGAGGGTGAGCAGGAGGGTGATCAGCGCCCAGCGCCCCAGGCGAACGGGGCTCCAGGTCAGCTTGCCCGCCATCGCGGCCACCGTGAGGAGCGCGAGTGTCACCAGGTGCATGGCGGCCAGCATGGCGCCGAATCGCGTGCCCACGACGTTGTCGGCGACGAGGAAGAGCTGGAAGGTGTCCGAAGGGATCTGGAACATGTCCAGCAGGAAGGGGATCGCCACCACGGTGGCGCCGAAGTAGCTCGACAAGCCCGCGACCAGCAGCTGCGGATAGCTGCTCAACGAGAGCGCGTAGCCCGAGATCCAGCCCGCGAAGAGCACGAAGGCCAGCGAGATCAGCTTGCCCGCACTCGGAAAGGTGAAGGCGACGGGGACCACGACCTCGACGCGGTTGTGATCGCTCTCGATGTCCTCGCTCACGTCTTCGACGAGCTCCTTGATGGACTCGGTCAACACCGAGAGGACGACGAAGACGTTGCCCGTCGCGAACGCGGTGACGAGCGCGCCCCGCGTCTTGCCCACCACGTCGCGCCAGCGCCATGGCGTGAGCGTCGCTACCAGACCTGGCAGGGTCCAGAGCGCCAGCACCGCCGCCGAGAGCGCGTAGACGAGCATGTAGACCTGCAGGCTCGCGGCCTGGTCGATGGAGAGCGTGCCACCCGCATACGCCGCGATGGCGAAGATGCCGAAGGGCGCGAGCCGGACCACGGCCTTGGTGATGCGCGACATCGCCTCCTGGAGGGCCTCGAGCCCGCGCAGCAGGCCCGCCTTCTCCTCGACGCCGATCAACGCGATCCCCACCGCCACGCTGAAGACCACCACCGAGGGCACGATGGCCTCGGAGAGCGACCGGAAGGGGTTGGCGGGAATGAAGAGGCTCAGGAAATCGAAGCCGGCGCTGGACTGGGTGAGGCTGGTGCTGAAGAACGAGGCGCTCTCCCACGCGGGAAAGCCGAGCGGGAAGAGAAGCACGACGCAGAGCGCCAGTCCCCAGACCACGAGCAGCACAGTGCCCGCGCGAATCGCGAGGCGCGCAGCACCCTCGGGCTGGAGGCTTCCGAGCCCCGTCATCAGCGAGATGGACACGTAGGGGAGCACGGTCATCTGAAGGAGCAGCACGAAGCCGTCCCCGACGACCTTGACCGGTCCGACCAGCTCGCCGAAGAAGAGACCCGTGGCCAGCCCCAGACAGAGTGCGAGCAGGATGACGGCGGATAGACTCATGGGCACACGATAGCCGCTCGCTCAATCCCGGATTCGGGGGACGACCAGCGGCTTGCCGTCGGGTGCCATCACGACATCGGCGCGCATCCCGAAGGCGCTCTCCAGGATCTCCGTCGTCAACACGTTGGACGGGGCGCCGTCGGCCTGCACCTCGCCATCGGCGAGGACGACCAGCCGATCGCAGACGCGCGCGGCGAGGCCGAGGTCATGGGAGACCACCAATGCCGCGCAGCCTGCCTGCGCGAGCTCGCGGACGACTTCGAGTACATCGATGCGGTGGCGGAGATCGAGGAAGGCGGTCGGCTCGTCGAGCAGGAGCAGCGAGGGCTGCTGCACCAGCGCCCGGGCGAAGAGCACCAGCTGCCGCTCGCCCCCGGAGAGCTCGAGGATGCTGCGATCCGACAGCGCCTCGATCCCCATGCGGTCCAGCGCCGCTCGGGCGATCTCGAGATCGCTCGCGCTCTCGAGGCCCATGCGTCCGTGGTGGGGAGCACGGCCCATCAGCACCACCTCGCTCACCGTGAAGGGAAAGGGCACGTGCAGGTCCTGCGGAACCGTGGCGACGATGCGCGCCAGCGCGCGACGCGAGCGACTCGCGATGGCCTCCCCCGCCCAGAGCAGGGTGCCCGCACGCGGCTCGAGCAGGCGCGCAACCACGCGCAGCAACGTGGTCTTGCCCGCGCCGTTGGGACCGAGCAGACCCACCACCTCGCCCGGTGCCACGCCCAGGTCGACCCCTGTGAGCACGGGTCGGCCGCCTGGCGCGGCCTCGACCCCGCGCAGCACCAGCCCGGCAGCGCTCATGCGACGCCCCCCGGTGAGAGCACCCGGCGCTGCCCGCGCCGCAGCATGTAGAGGAAGAACGGACCTCCCATCAGCGCCGTGATGGCTCCCACCGGAAGCTCCCGGCCGCCGAGCAGCGTGCGCGCCGTGGTGTCCGTCAGGACGAGGAACGCCGCGCCGCAGAGCGCGGCGCTCGGCACCAGGAGTCGATGATCGGGACCGATCAGCAGCCGCAACAGATGCGGGACGATCAGCCCCACGAAGCCGATCAGCCCCGAGACCGAGACCGCTGCACCCACCATGAGCGATGTCGCGAGGAGGAGCCAGCGCCGCGTGCCCTCGACGTCCACGCCGAGCTGCATCGCTCCCTCATCCCCCAAGGCCAGCAGATTCAAGGCCCTGGAGAGCACCAGGGCCGCCGAGAGCCCGAGCGCCAGGAAGAGCGCCACCGGCCAGATGACCTCGAGGCGGATCGCCGCGATGCTGCCGATCAGCCACACGAAGATGCGACTGCCCTCGGCCAGGCCCGAGAGCGACGCCAGGAAGACGATGGCCGCCGACGCGAAGGCGTTGAACACGACGCCGATCAGCAGCAGGTGCGTGACCGACGAGCGGCCGCCGCTGCCGGCCAGCAGGTAGAGGAGGGCCGTCGTCAGCACGCTGCCCGCGAACGCAGCCGGCGGCACCGCCCAGTAGCCGAGGCCGAGCGCGCCGCCCAGCGCCAGCATCGAGACGCCGCCGAGCGCGGCGCCACCCGAGCCGCCGAGGATGAAGGGATCGGCGAGCGGATTGCGGAGCAGCGCCTGGAAGATGACGCCGGCGGTCGCGAGGCAGGCGCCCACCAGCGACGCCAGCGCGACCCGCGGCAGTCGCACGCCGAGCACGATGTCGCGATGGGCCGTGTCCGCCCCCTCCTCGAGCAGGGCGCCGATCACGTCGGAGGGGCCGATGAAGCTCGGCCCGATCGCCACCCCGAGCAGCGCGCTGAGCCCGAGCCCCAGCAACGCCGTACTCAGCGTGCCCACCAGACGACGCCGAGTCAGATGGATCATCGCGCCGCCGCCTCGGCGTCCACCGAGGCACTCACCTCGGCGGCCAGCCGATCCGCCTCCTCCTCGCCCCGCAGCCCGCGCACCAGCTCGAGCAGGGCCCGGTCGAGCTCGGGGCCCGGCATGCTGATCAGCTCGGGCGCGAGCCTCATCACCCGACCATCGCGCACGGCGGGGACGCTCGCGTATCGGGCCCAGAACGCCTGCGGGGGATCGGGATCGTCCGAGAGATCGATCACCAGCTCGGGCGCCTGCGCGATCACCCACTCCATGGCGACGCGCGGATAGGGGTCCGTCAGGGCATCTCCGACGTTGATGCCGCCCGCGCGCGCGAGCATCTCGGCGATGAAGTTGCCCCGGCCCACCACGTAGAGGGGCTCGCGCTGCAGCACGAGCAGGGTCCGGATCCTGGGCCAGGCTGCGGCGCGCCTCTCGGTGGCCTCGAGACTGCGCCGGATGGCCGCGACGCGCTCGGCCGCCCGAGCAACCTCGCCCGTCAGCGCACCCAGGCTTTCGATGTTCTCGATCACCTGCTCGATGCGAGTGTTCTCGAAGGCCATCGAGGGGATGCCGAGCGCCGCCAGGCGTTGCTCGAAGTCGCGTTGCTCGACCCCTTTGACCAGCACCACCAGATCCGGCGCGAGCGCAGCTACGCCTTCGAGGCTCGGGGTGAAGAGACCGCCGACCCGCGGGAGCCCCGCGACATCGTCGTGGAGGCGGGCCGAGTAGTCATCGACGCCGACCAGCCGACCTCGCGCCCCGATCGCCAGCAGCATTCCGGTGAGCGATGGGTTCAGCGACACGATGCGCTCCGCCCGAACGACCGGCTCGCCCGTGACCCGCTCTCCTTCGGCGCCGCTCGGCCCGACGGGCAGGAGCGCCGCGACGAAGAGCACCACGGCGAGCAATCCCCGAGCACCGTGGCGGCCGAGAGGCGAGCGCACGCGACCGAGCGATGTGCCGCCGATCCACATGCGCGCATGCTAGCAGCCCGCGGACGCCGACCGGTGCGGGCACCGTGGCGGCTGCCGGAGCCGAGCTCCGACAGCCGCACCGGACCCGATGCGCCAGGTCGTTCTAGCTCCCGCCGCCGCGCGGTGCCTGGCTCTTCGTCTTGCGGGAAGGCGCGACACGGCGGGCCGTGGTCTTGCCGCTCAGCGAGACGTGCGGACGCATCTTCTTCAGCATCGCGGGGCCGATGCCCTTGACCTGCTGAAGGTCCTCGACCCGCTTGAAGCCGCCCGTAGCCTTGCGCTGCTCGACGATCGCCTTCGCGCGCGACTTGCCCACACCGGGAAGCAGCCGGAGCTGCTCTGCGGTGGCTGTGTTGACGTTCACCACCCCCTCGAGCGACGGTGCCCGGCTCCTGGACTCGGCCGCGAACACGGCGGGCGCCAGGGCGAGCACGATCGCCATCACGAGCCCTCCGAGCGCCGGGCGTCGCGCCGCGCCGAGCCTTTGCGGCCAGCGCCCCCGGCTCGATCGCCGCGCCCCCGTCCTGGCGAAGCATCGAGACTGCTCTGCTTCCGGGCTCCGGCCCCCTCGGCCAGCGCCCGCTTCCTGTTGCGAGGAGAGCGCACCTCTCCCCAACCGTTCGATCGTGATCGTCATCGACGAATCATCTCCGCGGGACCGCGGGGTGATGTTCAACGATCGCGCGACACCACGAAGGCGGCGGCCGAGAGCAGCGCCTGCTTGGCGAGGCTCTCTGGGAAGGCCGCCACTGAGGCGATCGCAGAGGCGATGTGCTCGTCCGCGCGCCGGACGGTGTCGGCCGCGCCGTGATAGCGCTCGACCAGGTCCTGCACCTCGGCCAGCTGGGTCTCTTCCAGGGCCGGCCCCGAGACCGCCCCGTGGTCGGCCCCGCGCTGGCCTCCTTCCACCTGCTTGGCCACGGTCTTCAGCACGTTCGCGATCTGCTCGCGCTCGTCTCCGGTGCAGCGCTTCAGCGTCAGGAGCAGCGGGAGCGTGACCTTGCCCTCTCGAAGATCCGCGTAGGGCTCTTTGCCCAGCACCGCCGCGTGTGCCTGGTAGTCGAGCGCGTCGTCCTTCAGCTGGAAGGCGAGGCCGAGCTCCCGACCGAACTGGGCGAGCTTCCTCCGCTCGCCTCGAGTCACACCGCCGAGGATCGCGCCCGCCTCGCAGGCGGCCGAGAGCAGGGCCGCGCTCTTGCGCTCGATCACGTCGTAGTATTGCGACTCGGTGATGCTCATGTCGAAGCTGCGCTCGAGCTGGAGCAGCTCGCCCTCGGCCATCGCGCGGATCGTGGACGAGAAGATCTCGAGGATCGAGAGATCGCCGTCCTCCACGATCATCGAGGAGGCCCGGGCGTAGAAGAAGTCGCCGGCCAGGACCGCCTTCCTGTTGCCCCAGACCGCGTTCGCCGAGGCCCGCCCGCGCCGGAGACCCGCGGTATCGACCACGTCGTCGTGCAGGAGCGTGGCCGTATGGAGGAGCTCGATGGCGGCGGCGATCTGGATGCGCCGCGGCCCCGTGTAGCCACAGAGCTCGGCCGCGAGCAGCAGCAGGGCGGGCCGCATGCGCTTGCCGCCCGAAGAGAAGACGTGGTCTCCCAGGGACGAGATGATGCTCGCGTCACTGCCCAGCTGCTCGTGAAGCGCGCGCTCGACGAGCTCGAGCTGTGGCGAGATGCGCTCGAAGACCAGCGTGAAGGCCTCGGCGGGATCGATACCCGACGTGGCACAGATGGTGGGGTCGGCAGGCTCGCTCATCGGCCGTGAACCTAGCCGTTGGTCTATCGGGTGTCAAAGCCCGATTCGGAAAAAAGCATATTGAAAACAATAGCTTAACGCTCGTTCACGCGACCCTTGGTCACGGAACGTGAACGTCGCTCGACCGACGCAGCCAATCGACCGCCTGCCTGACATCCCCAACGGCGACGAGTCGACAGCCCGGCGGCGCCTCGATGCCCTCCGCGAGGCGCCCGGGCACGAGCAGCTGTGAGAAGCCCAGGCGCGCCGCCTCGCGAACACGAAGGTCGAGCCGACTCACCCGCCGCACCTCACCGCCGAGCCCGACCTCACCGCAGGCTGCGGCATCGCGGGGCAGCGGGATGTCGAGCCGACTCGACGCAATGGCCAGACAGAGTGCGAGGTCGGCTGATGGCTCCTGCACCTTCACGCCGCCGGCGACGTTGACGTAGAGATCCTGCGAGAGCAGGTCGACGTCGGTGCGCCGATCGAGCACCGCCAGGAGCAGCGCCACTCTGCCACCCTCGATGCCGATCGAGGTGCGCCGCGGAGATCCGTAGGGTGCCGGCGCGAGCAACGCCTGGATCTCGACCAGCATCGGGCGCGTCCCCTCGAGCAGCGGGACGATGCAGCTGCCTGGCGCGCACTCGCTCCGCTCCGCGAGGAAGAGCTCGCTCGGGTTCTCGACCTCCTCCAGGCCGTCGCCCGTCATGGTGAAGACGCCCAGCTCCTGGGTGGAGCCGAAGCGGTTCTTGTTCGAACGCAGCAGTCGGAAGGCGTGCTCGCGATCGCCCTCGAAGCCGAGCACCACGTCCACGAGGTGCTCGAGCACGCGCGGCCCCGCGAGTGTGCCTTCCTTCGTCACGTGCCCGACGAGCACCAGGGCGCTCCCCTGCTGCTTCGCCATCGCGCTCAGCATGGCCGCGCTCTCACGCACCTGGGCGACCGAGCCCGCCGCGCTCTCCACCCGGGCGCAGCGCATGGTCTGGATCGAGTCGATGAGCACGAAGTCGGGCGAGAGCTCGCGCCAGGCGTCGAGCACGGCCTCCACGCGGGTCTCCGTCAGCACGCGGATGCTGGGCGGCACATCGGGCAGCCGATCGGCGCGCAGCTTGATCTGCTCGGCGCTCTCCTCGCCGCTCACGTAGAGGACCGGCGCGCCGGCGGCCTGGATGCGCGCCGAGGACTGCAGGGCCAGCGTGCTCTTCCCGATGCCCGGCTCGCCGCCGAGCAGCACCACCGCGCCCGGCACGAGGCCGCCGCCGAGCACCCGGTCGAGCTCCGCGACGCCCGTCGGCCGGGCCCGCGCGGTGTCGAGCTCCACGTCGGCGCGGACGCCGTCGACCTCGGCCACGAACGCGA
>CAZQMY010000227.1:0-9505 GCA_964594405.1 uncultured Spirochaetaceae bacterium
GCAGCGGTGTCGGAATGACAGACGCAGCAAGGGGGCAGGTGGAGGCCCCGTGGCGATCGGCCATGGGTGGAGGGGCGCCTCGGAGCGGGCCGATGAGACTCGGGCCCGAGCGAGGGCCCACCTTGATACTTCCCACCTTGGTCATCTCCCACCTTGTTCACCAACGACGCGTGCTGCGAAGGTGCCCTCGCGAATGAGTGCGCAGACCGGTTCCGGCTGCTGCTCCGGGTCTGGAGGCAGCTCGCGGTGGGCACAGGCGTGCCAGATCCACTCTCGGATCACCGTCTTCATCCGGTCGTGGGGCGCTCGGTCGCGCACGTCCGGGAGGACGTCACCCACTCGCTCGAGATGTCCGATCTGGCGGGCATCTTCGCCGTCGCCGCGGCGGAATCGCGAGCGCCGCATCTGCTAATCGTAGTGGGATGTCCGAGGATCCTTCCGACCCGCAGCCCGGCACCGAGCCGACGATTGCCGATCGCCTGCAGCGCTATTCGACTAGCGAGGAGGGCGCGGTCACCGGTGCCTGGGCCGAGAGGCGTCGCCTCGCCGCCGCGATGCGAAAGGTCATCGGACGCCTGCTCGAGATCGATGCTCCCGAGGCCGAGCTCGCCGCCGCGGCAGACGGGCTCGAGCGCTACTTCGACGCCCTCGATCGTCATCCGCGTAGCGCGCGATACGAAGGACACCACGAGGCTTCCGCTTCGGGCGATCCCACCGCCTTCTTCGATCACAGCCCGCTGATCGGGCTCGCCAACCCGCTCGCCCCGCCGATCCGCATCTGGCCCTCTGAGACGCGGAGCGGGGGCGTGGAGGCGCAGGTCTACTTCGGGCCCGCCTATGAGGGGCCGCCCGGCTGCGTGCACGGCGGCTTCGTTGCCGCTGCCTTCGATGAGGTGCTGGGCTTCGCCAACACGCTCTCGGGCGCTCCCGGCATGACTGCATACCTGAATGTCTCCTATCGCCGTCCCACTCCGCTTCTCACCACGCTGCGCTTCGAGGGCGAGCTGCAGCGTACGGATGGACGCAAGAAGTTCACGCGGGGGGCCGTTTACGCCAACGACGTGCTGACAGCCGAGGCCGAAGCCCTCTTCGTCACCATCGACTTCGAGAAGGCGCGCGCCTTGCGAGAGCAGCGGGAAGGCCCCGAGGCCCCCGGGCGCAGCGGAGGCGGGAAACGCTGAGTCCGTCGGCGATCCCTGCGCCCGACGGCCGCACGCGTCCTGTCAGTGCATTGGGAGCGATCCGAAGATGAGCAACCTTCCGGCGCGCAGCCGGGTCTATCGAAATCACCACCTCGACTCGACGCGATGGGACGAGTACACGCCCCGCCCGGGCGACGTGATCGTCACGACCGCGTACAAATCCGGCACCACCTGGACGCAGCAGATCCTGTACTACCTGATTCACGGTGAGTCGGACCCGATGCCCGAGTTCGGGGCGGTCTCGCCCTGGCCGGATGCCCGATTCCTGCCCATTCCCCGCGATCAGCTGGCTCCGATGCTCGACGCCATCCCGGGGCGCCGCTTCCTCAAGAGCCATCTCCCGCTGGATGGCCTCCCCTACTTCCCCGACGTGAAGTACGTGATCGTGGGCCGGGATGGCCGCGACGTCTTCATGTCGCTCTTCAATCACTACTCGAGCTACACGGACCTCGCGCTCTCGATGATGAACGCACCGGACATCGAGGGGGATCCCCTCCCCCGATGCCCAGAGGATCCACGCGAGGTCTACCGCAGCTGGATCACGCGAGGGTGGTTCGAGTGGGAGAGCGAGGGCTACCCTTTCTGGGCGAACTTCGGGCACACGGCGAGCTACTGGCGCTACCGCCATCTGCCGAACTTCATGTTCCTCCACTACAACGACATGCTCGCCGATCTCCGGGGCTGCGTGGAGCGGCTCGCCGCATTCATCGGTGAGACACCGAGCGAAGCACTCGTGGATCGGGTCGTCCACGAGACCACCTTCTCGACGGTCAAGGCGCGTGCCCGAGAGATGGACGAACGCAGCGACGCGCGCGCCCGGGTCTTCGACGGGGGCGCAGATCGCTTCTTCTTCAAGGGGACGAACGAGCGCTGGCGAGAGGTCCTCGACGCCTCGGATCTCGAGCTCTACGAGCAGGCGAAGCGCCGGGTCCTCGAGCCCGAGTGCGCGCGCTGGCTCGAAGAGGGCGGGCACGTATGAGGCCTAGATCGATGCCGCCCCATTGCCGGTCGGGCCCGTCAGCCGTCGGGCGATGTCCCGAACGGCCAGCTCCGGGCTGCTGAGCACGCGCACACCGCCGAGCTGATCGCCCTCGATCGCCGTGGCCATGCTTCCCTGCGCGCAGACGAGCACGTCGGCGTCGCTGGCGGCCTCGCGGATCGCGGCAGCCACCAGGCGGTCGTGGAGGTGTCGATCGTTGTGGGAGAAAGCCTCGAAGGCCTCTGCGACGACCCGGCTCCTGATCGTCACCTCCGCGCCCGCGGCGCGGGCAAGTCGCTCGATCAACCGCGCGCTCGGCCCGAGGGTCGTCGCCAGCGTGGCCAGGACGGTGATGCGTGGGCCGCTGCGGATCGCCTGTCGCGCCATGGCCTCGTCGATCCTGACGACGGGCACGGGCAGCAGCAGCGCTGCCGCATCCGCCACCTCGCCCACGGATGAACACTGACTCAGGATCAGGTCGGGTCGGGCCTCGGCGGCGCTCCTGAAATGGGCGAGCAGCCGATTGCGCACGGACTCGGTGACCACCTCGTCCCGAATCACCTCGGGGAGGAGGCTGTCGTCCACCACGTGCTGGAGCTCCAACGCGGGCGCGATGCGGCCAAAGAGCTGCTCGAGGGGCTGGAGCATCGCGAGACTGGTATGGACGATCGCTACTCTGGGTGCACCGCTCACGCATGTCACGATAACACTGAAGGTCGACGGGCCGCCTGGAGAAACCACGGCGCCCCCGGGTTGCGCGCCGGCAGCGGTTCTGATGGGCGGGGCCCGGGAGTCCTGTGAGCGCGGGGCCCGGGAGTCCTGTGAGCGCGGGGCCCGACACCGGCCCGAGGGATTCCCTGGCGGGCCTCTGCGTTGCAAGACCCAGGGCGTCTGCACGTCTTTCCTGGCCTTGCGCACGGAGAGCGTCCCGTCCTCGTGGCATCCGTCCTCGGTGGAAGCTTCCGCCGCGTTGCGGCTCTGATTCTCGTCGATATGCCCGAGCGCCGAAATTGCATACAGCGAGGGAGCACGCCGGGACGAAGAGCGGGGCAGCCCCGAGCCAAGACATGACAAGGAGCGCCGTCGATGAGTGCGGTCCACCTGATCCAGTCCGTTTCCGGTGCGCTCTACATGCTGACGATCTCCGTCGTCGGCTTCCGGATGCTGATGCTCGCCCGGCGGACGCGGGGGCTGCCAGAGCTCTTCCTGGGCTGCTCGCTCCTCGTTGGAGGCACCCTGGGAGCAGGGACCGAGGCCGCCGCCTACTCGGCCATGGACCAGGTCGCTCCGTCGCGAGTGGGCTGGCTGCTGATCGTCGGCAAGGTCATCGCGCTCTCGGGACTCCTCGGGCAGGTGCTCTTCGTCTGGTGGGTGTTCAGGCGGGATGCGCCCTGGGGACTCTGGATGGTGTTCGGGCTCACGCTGCTTCCTGTCCTCTCGATCCTCGCCTTCCTCCACAACGGCACCTGGCAGAGCGGACACATGCCCACCTGGATCTGCGCCGTCGAGTTCATTGGACGAGCCGGTGGCTCGGTCTGGATGCTGACCGAGGCCCTGGCCTACTGGGCGAAGCTGCGACGACGCGCGCGACTCGGGCTGGCGGATCCCGTGGTCACCAATCGCTTCCTGCTCTGGTCGATGGCCGGAGCGTGCGGCCTGATCATGCTCGCGACCTCCCTGCCCCCCGTGCTCGTGTCGGACTCGCATTCGGATTCGAGCTGGCTGGCGCTGGACCTCGTCGTCTTCGCGCTCGCAGGGGTCGCCACCTCCCTGCTCTACTGGCTCACCTTCCTGCCGCCCGCCAGCTATCTGGGCTGGATCCAGAGCACTGTCGCGGAGGCGTAGCGGCCCCGCGGCGGATTGCGTCAGCTGCGCTGAGCAAACCCGCGACGCACCGGTACGGCAGGACGCTCCAGGACCCAGCTGTCCTATGATCCGCCGCGCAATCCGATGGGGAGTCTCGGTGTGATCGAAGCAAGAACGCTCTGGGAGCTGGTGGAACGACGGGCAGAAGCGACGCCCGAAGGGCTGCTCGGCATCGACGAGGCCGGACGCCGCATGAGCTTCGCAGAGTTCCGTGACGCAGCACTCCGCGCCGCCGCCGCGTTCCACGCCGATGGCCTCCGCGCCGGCGCCAACGTCAGCTGGATCCTCCCCACGCGCTTCGACGCGCTGGTGCTGATGGCAGCGCTTGCGCGCCTGGGCGTGGTCCAGAATCCGATCCTACCGATCTACCGGCATCGCGAGGTCGGGTTCTGCCTGCGGCAGACCGGCGCCGATCTCCTGATCGTCCCCGGCGCCTTTCGGAGCTTCGACTACGAGGCGCTGGCCAAGGACATGACGGCCGATCTCCGGGACCTGCGTACCATGGTGATCCGCGATGGCCTGCCCGAAGACGATCCATCCACCCTGCCCCCAGCGCCGGCCCCGGCGTCGGGGGAGCACGTGCGCTGGCTCTTCTACACCTCGGGCACGACGGCGGATCCCAAGGGCGCCCGCCATACCGATTTCAACATCCTCGCCTCTTCGCGCGGCATGGCGGCGGCCTGGGATCTGGGCCCGACCGATCGCATCGCCATGGTCTTCCCGGTCACCCATCTCGGTGGGGCCAACTCCCTGACGGCGGGGCTCTTCAGTGGCGCGGGGCACCTGGTCGTCGAGCAATTCGATCCGCCGCAGACGATCCCCTTCCTGGCCGCGCACGGCGTCACGCATGCAGGCGCGGGCACCGTCTTCCACCAGGCCTATCTGGCCGCCCAGCGCGAGCAGGGCAGCGAGCCGATCTTTCCCAGGATCCGGCTCTTCCAGGGCGGCGGCGCAGCCAAGCCGCCGCAGCTCCACTACGACCTGAAGCGCGAGGCCGGCGGGGCCGGCGTGCTCTCGGTGTACGGGATGACCGAGTGCCCGATCATCTCCCTGGGACGCATGGGCGACTCGGACGAGGATCTCGCGCTCACCGAAGGTCGGCCGAACCTGCCCGAGACCGAGCTGGTCGTGCTCGGCCCGGACGGGGAGCCCGTCGCCCCGGGCGAGGAAGGCGAGCTGCGGATCAAGACGCCCCAGCTCTGCCTCGGCTACCTCGACGAGGCCCTGAACGCCGAGGCCTTCGACGAGCAGGGCTACTTCAAGACCGGGGACATCGGTCGCATCGACGTGCGAGGCAACGTGGTGATCACCGGGCGGCTGAAGGACGTGATCATCCGCAAGGGCGAGAACATCAGCGCCCTCGAGATCGAGAACCTGCTGCTGGCCCATGAGGCGGTGGCAGACTGCGCCGTGATCGGCGTCCCCGACGAAGAGCGGGGCGAGATGGCCTGCGCGGTGGTCGTCCCCGCGGACCCGGCCGCGCCCATCGATCTCGACGGCATGGCCGCCTATCTCAAGAGCGAGCGGCTCATGGTGCAGAAGATCCCGGAGCGACTCGAGCTGATCGACGCGCTTCCGAAGAACCCCACCGGCAAGGTCCTCAAGCGCGAGCTTCGCAAACGCTTCGGGGCGTAGTGGCCGCCGTCGCCGAGTGCGAGTCAGGACGAGGTGATCACGCGCGGATGCGACGATCGCCCGGGGCCGAGCGGGCCAGCCGTCGCGGCCGGGCCATCGACCCAGCCCGAACGATGCGACCGATGGAGTCATGATGTTCCTGCTGCGCTTCGACATGCGGATGAGCGACCCCGCGGTGCCTGCCGATGCGCTCTACGGCGCCGCCCTCGAGATGGCTGTGTGGGCCGAGAAGTACGGCGCCATGATGGCGGTCGTCTCCGAGCACCACGCCTCGCCCGACGGGTACCTGCCAGCGCCGATCGTCCTCGCGACGGCTCTGGCGGCCCGCACCACCACGCTGCCCATCCAGGTGGCGGCGCTGATCGTGCCGCTCCACGACCCGATCGAGCTCGCCGAGCAGATGGCGGTGCTCGACATCATCAGCGGAGGCCGCGTCTCCTACGTGACAGCGGTGGGCTATCGCGCCGAGGAGTACGCGATGTTCGGCCGCTCCCTGGAGGACCGGGGGAGGCGGATGGATGCGTGCCTCGAGGCGATGGAGCGTGCATGGACGGGGGAGGCCTTCGAGTACCAGGGGCGACCCGTGCGGGTGACGCCGAAGCCCCTCACGCCGGGCGGACCGCCCCTGCTGATGGGCGGGAACAGCGCACCGGCGGTGCGTCGGGCCGCGCGCTTCGGCATGGGGTTCCTGGCCCAGGGCGGCGGTGATCCCGCGCTCGCCGACCTCTATCGCAGCGAGTGCGCTCGGCTTGGGAAGCCCGCGGGCCTGTGCATTCTTCCCCCACCCGGGATGGCGACATCGGCCTTCGTCAGCGAGGACCCGGATCGGGCGTGGTCCGAGATCGGTCCCTACCTCGTCCACGACGCGCGGATGTATGCGCGCTGGCTGGGAGGCGACAACGCCTCCGTCAGCAAGTCCGAGACCAGGACCGTCCCCGAACTGCGCGCCGAGCAGGGGGCATACCGGATCTTCACGCCCGACGAGGCCGTCGCCTACATCCGAGCGAACGGCCCCCTGCCGCTTCAGCCGCTCTGCGGAGGGCTGCCCCCCGAGCTCGCCTGGCCGAGCCTCGAGCTGGTGGCCCACGCGGTGCTGCCGGCACTGCAGCACGCGTCCGACTGACGCCGGGCGCAGCGGCCGTCTGCCCCTCGGCTAGGCCTCGGCCATGCGATAGCGGATGGGCAGGTGCTTGTGGCCCACCACGAAGCTGGCCTTGATCCACTCGGGCTCACCCGCCAGCTCGACGGACTCGATGCGCCGGGTGAGCTCACGCAGGATGGCCTGCTGGCTCCGGCGCGCCAGATGTGCACCCAGGCAGAAGTGCTCACCATGGCCGAAGCCGACGTGACGGTTCGGATCACGTGTGACGTCGAAACGGAATGGATCCGCGAAGACCGATGCGTCCCGATTGCCCGAGGCGTAGAAGAGCACGAGATAGTCGCCCGCAGAGATCTGCTGGCCGCCGAACTCCAGGTCGCGCGCTGCCGTTCGACGCATGTAGTTCACCGGCGACGCCCAGCGCACCATCTCCTCCACCGCCGAGGGCACCAGCGAAGGATCGCTGCGTACCTTCTGCCATTGGTCGGGGTTCTCGGCGAACGCCCGCAGCCCGCCCGCCAGGGCGTTCTTCGTGGTGTCGTGCCCGGCGGTGAATGTGATGAGGTAGTAGCCGAAGGTCTCCATCGGGCCCATGGGCTCACCATCGACCACGCCGTTGGCCAGGATCGAGGCCAGGTCATCGCGTGGGTTCGCCTTCCGGTCGGCGATGATCGGCTCGAAGAGCTGGTAGAGCTCCAGTCCGAGCCGCATCGAGAAGCTGCTGCGGTCCACCTCGCCCTGCGCACCGAATCCGAGCTCGTCGTCGTCAGGAGCGAAGAGCTGGTTGGTGAGCTCGAGGATCCTCGCCTCCTGCTCGCGGGGGATCCCGAGGATCGTCGAGAGGATGCGCAGGGGATGCGCTGCGGCGATGTCCGTGGCGAAGTCGCACTCGCCCTCCGTGCCCGCCTCGGCGCGCCGATCGACCAGGGTCCGAGCGCTCTCGTTCACCGAAGCGTCGACGCGGGCCAGCGCGCGCGGCGTGAAGTAGGGGCTGGCGACCTTGCGATAGCTACGGTGCCTCGGCGGATCCATCTCGATGATGGTGCGCATGGCCGCCACGCCTTCGCTGCGATCCAGGTTCACCGCGTCCGGCGGAACGGTGATGCCAGGATCGCTGAGGAAGTCGGTGGGGTTCTTCGAGATGGCGCAGATGTCCGCATGACGGGTCACCGCCCAGAAGGGCGGGTAGCCGTTGGGCTCGCAGTAGTGGAGCGGTGCTTCGTTGCGCAGCTTCGTCCACAGATCATGGGGCGGGCCGCTCGTGTAGGGCTCCGGGGCGATCAGTTCGAAACCGTCGGTGATGGACATGTTGGGATCTCCTGGGTTCGGCTCCATGGGAGCGGCGGATCACGATGGGGGGTGGTCGATCTCGAGACCGAGTCCCGGAAGCATCCGGCGCACGAGGAACTCTCGCTGCCGGGCGGGCTCCTTCTCGCGCCCAGGCGTCAGCAGAAGGCTCTGCAGGAGCCTCAGCATGAATCGGACGGCCTCTTCTGCCTCCACGGGCGACCAGCCCGCCTGCCTCTCGAGGCTCGCGAGCGCGACCCGTGCGAGCTCGACCTCGTCGGGATCGAGCATCCGGCCGAGCGTGTGCGCGTCGAGGCTCGCCGCCGTCCAGATGCTCGAGAGCAGCGGGTCCCGATGGACGCGATCGACCACGAAGAGCATGGCCTCCACCGCCTTGGGACCTGCGCCTTCGATGCCTTCCAGGTGGAGCGCGAGATCCTCGGCGAGCGACCGACCACCGCGGCGCAGAGTCGCCTGGACGAGCGCATCGCGATCCACGAAGTAGCGATAGACCGTGGGGCGGCTGACACCTGCCTCGCTCGCCACGGACGCGAGGGTGGTGGCCTCCAGTCCGTCGCGCAGGATGCAGCGCTCGCATGCCTTCACCAGCCGCAGGCGGGCCGCGTCGCGAAGAGGAGAATCGCCGCGCCAGGCGGTGTGGCTCTGAGACTGAGAGGGCGGAAAGGCCAGGGACTCTCGTGACATTTCGCCGTTGATCGTATCAGAGCCATTACACTTCATCAACCAATGTAACGCTCGGGTCTCCACGAACCGTCGCCGGTGGGGGTAATCTCTGCCTCATGTCCGTCCCGCTCCCCGACGCCTGGCTCGGCCAGGACCCGCTCCCGACCGACCCGATTCCCGTTGCCCAGCGCTGGCTCGCGGAGGCCTTTGCCGCCGGCCGCCAGGAGAACCCGCATGCGATCGCCCTTGCGACCGTCGATCCGGATGGCGCGCCCTCGGTGCGGATGGTCCTCTGCACCCTCATCCAGGACGACGGCGGCATCGTGTTCCACAGCAATCGAAGCAGTCGGAAGGGCATGGCGCTGGCGGGCGACCCCCGCGCAGCGGCCGTCTTCCACTGGCCCAACCGGCAGGTGCGCGTCGAAGGTAGGGTGGAGCTGCTCGCCGACCCGCAGAGCGATGCCTACTTTGCCGGCCGACCGCGCGAATCGCAGCTCGGAGCCTGGGCGAGCGACCAGAGCGCGCCCATCGACTCGCGCGACGACCTGATCGAGCGGATGGCCCAGGTGGCCCAGCGCTTCGGCGAGGGCCAGATCCCGCGACCGCCGAATTGGGGCGGCTACCTCCTGCGCGCGACCTCGGTCGAGATCTGGGCCAGCCGACCCGGCCGCATCCACGATCGCGCCCTGTGGACCCGTGCGGCCCTCGGGTGGTCCGCGCAGCGCCTCCAGCCCTGAGTTCGCCGTGAGCTGG
>CAZQMY010000228.1:0-9502 GCA_964594405.1 uncultured Spirochaetaceae bacterium
CGGCCTCGTCAACAATCCAATTACGAAGGCCCGCCCGCATGGGCGCCTCATCCTGATGGCAGCGCAGCTGCGCTCCGGCGCCCGTGACGTTCATCGCCGTGTCGGCCACCTCCTGCGAGAACTCCGTGGCGAAGAGCTTGTACTGCGAAGCCTCCACGGTGGGCGGAGCCCCGCCCTTCATCGAAGTCGCCACGAACTTGAGGCCCAGGCAGCGCGCCACCTCGGCCTTCGTGGTGAGCTGCGCGATGGCGCTACGCAAACGCGGATCGTCCTTCATGGCCTCGCCGTCGCGCGTCGCCTCGCGGACGTAGTCCTGGAGCAGCTCGACCCGCGCCTCGATGGGCGAGTAGGTGAACATCGTGAAGCGCTCCAGATCGAGGGCCTCTGAGATGTACTGAAAGCCCTTGCCCCGCTCGCCCACCATGTAGTCCTCGTGGACGAAGCAGTCGTTGAAGAAGACCTGGTTGGTGAGCTCCTCGCCAAGGGTGGGCATGTGTTGGACCTCGAGCCCCGGGTCGTCCATGCGCAGCAGGAAGAGCGAGATGCCGGCGTGTTTCGGCTTGTCCGGGTCGGTGCGCGCGCCGACCCAGTACCAGTCGGCGAAGTGCGCCGACGTGGTGAAGATCTTCTGGCCGTTCAGGATCCAGCCCTTCCGCTCGGGATCGTACTGGGCGCGAAGCTGCATGTTCGCAGCGTCGGAGCCTGCCTGCGGCTCGCTGTAGCCCACCGCGAACTCGACGTCGTTGACGAGGATCTTCGGCAGGAACTCCTTCTTGAGCTTCTCGCTGCCGTGCCGGATCAGCGTCTTGCCGATGATCCCGACCCCCTTGCCGATCTGGGGCGCCCCCACTCGGGCGAGCGCCTCGTTCAGGATGTACTCGTAGACGCCTTCACCCTCCTGGCCGCCATACTCCCTGGGCCAGGTCATGCCGAGGTAGCCCGCCTCGCCCACCTTCTTCATGAAGGCCCGGCGCTTCGGCGTGTCGACGAGCTGGGACATGTTCTCGCGCGTCGGGTCCATGACCTCCGGGTCGAAGTTCGTCTGGATGAACGCGTTGACCTCCTTCTCGAAAGCCTGCTGTTCCGGGGTGAACTCGAAGTCCATGACGTCTCCTCTGGTCGGGTCTCTGGCTCGGGATCTCGGGCGATGGCCCGGGCGATGGAGCCGCGGCCGGGGCGGCTGACCGCTCGAATCGCGGGCGCGAAGATATACGATACGTTGCGTATCGCAAATCTCTCCGGCCCGACCGCCGTGCAGGCGCGCCTCCAGCCGGCGCCGCGGCGTGCCGAACCGGAGGCGGATGCCGAACCGCCCGAATGCCCTGCCCGGCCTCGCCCCCGCGATTGGCCCCGGCCGCGCCCTGCTCCTTCTCGTCGCAGCGGCGCTCTGTGCCGCGTCGGCCAGCGGCAACACGGCGGCAGGCCAGGCGCATGCCGACGCCCTGGAGCTCCGTCCCGGGGCCCCGGTGAAGTCGGCCGCCGGACATCTCTACGGCCTCGACGACCCCGACCGATTGCTCGATCCCGTCGACGCCCTGCACATGCTGGAGTCGGGTGAGGTCGGGGCGCTGCAGGGGGCACACTTCGGACGCCGAAGTGATCCGGTCGCCGATTGGATCGCCCTGCCGGTGGTCAACGTCGGTGGTCGACACGAGGACTTCGCCCTCGCTCTGGGCAGCTCGAAGATCTACAGCCTGCGCGCACACGTCGTGCGTCTCGTGGAGGGTGAGCCCGAGATCACCACCTACGACCTCGGTCTGCTCCACGGGGATGGCTCGCGCCTCGTGGAGGCGCGGCACTTCATCGTGCCCTTCGACCTCGAGCCCGGCGCCGGCGCCGTCGTACTGCTCTCGAATCTGAAGACCCGCAGCTGGATGGATCTCTCGATCGGAACCCTGCGGAAGGTGCTGCACGAGGATGCGGCCAAGACGCACCTCGCCCTCTTCACCATCGGGCTCTTCGCGGCCCTCGCAGCCTACCACCTGATCGTCTTCCTCCGCGGGCGCGAGACCGTCACGGGTTGGTACACCCTCGCGATCTTCTCGTACTTCATCTATCTCGTCTGCTACGAATATCCCCTCTACGCCATCGCACCCGACACATTTCCCCATCGCCTCCGGATCGACGTCGTGTACGTGGCCATCAACTCGGCCGTCGTTTCGCTGGCGCTCTTCACGCGCAGCTACCTCGATGTGTATCGGGGCGGGTGCTGGGCGGACCGTCTCCTGCTCGGCATCTGCGGCGGCGTCGGATCGCTGATCCTGGCGATCCTCTCGCTCGGCGCCGAACGCGTCATGCCGGCCATCCTGGCCTATACCTCCATCGCCCTGCTGACGAATCTGACCCTGGGGATCCGCGGACTCCTGAAGGGGGTTCGCACTGCGGGCAACTACATGCTCGGCTACGGCGTGATCTGCGGATTCGGATTCCTCGACACCCTGTCGGGCGCTGGCCTACTCCCCTCGAGTCTCAGTTTCCTGCCGATCGCCCAGATCGGCGCGCTGCTCAGCATCACCACCTTCTCCATCGGCCTCGCCGATCGCCTCAAGCATCTCACCGCGGACCTGCGCGAGGCCCGAGACAGCCTCGAAGAGCGCGTCGCGGAGCGCACCTCGGAGCTCCTGGAGGCCCAGGCCGAGCTGACGCGAAGCGCGATGGCCGCGGGCAAGGCGGAGGTGGCGACGAGCATCCTGCACAACGTGGGCAACGTGCTCAACGGCGCGAACGTCTCGGCTCAGCTCATCGATCGGGGGATCGCCACCTCGCGGGTCGGGAAGCTGCGAAAGGCCGTCGATTGCATCCTCGAGGCCCGTGGTGATCTCGCCGCCTTCGCCGCGAGCGAGCAGGGCCAGAGGGTGCTCGACTACGTCGCGCGCGCGTCCGAGGTGATCGAGCGGGAACACCGCGGCCATCGTGATCACGTCCGCGCCCTGCGCGACTCCCTCGCACACGCCGTCGTCGTGGTACACGCGCAGCAGGAGTACGCGACGGCCAGGAACGCCGAGGAGCAGGTTCCCGTGCCGGAGCTGATCGACGACGCGCTCCGGATCGTGGGCGCCGCGCGCCCCTGGCGGCAGGGCGAGCTCGAGGTGGAGCACGACGAGCTGGCGGTGCTGGAGACCGATCGTCACAAGGTGGTCCAGATCCTCGTGAACCTCTTGAAGAACGCCCGCGAGGCCAATTCGGCCAACCCCGGGTCGAGCGGCCGGATCGCGATCCACAGCCAGCACCTGCCGAACGACGAGGTTCGCATCACCATCGAGGACGACGGTTGCGGTATTGCCGCCAAGGACGTCGACTCGATGTTCAGAATGGGCTTCACGACCAAGAAGAGCGGGCACGGCTTCGGCCTGCACAGCTCGATCAACACCGCGGTGGCGCTCGGTGGCAGCCTCGCATTCGAGAGCGCCGGCCGGATGGAGGGGGCCACCTTCATGCTGACGCTGCCGTGCAAGCCCTCCGGGCGCGGCGGAGTGGACGACTGCGCTCAGTTGGACCAGTAGATGTAGACGTCGTCCTCCGCGTCGGGGAGGGATCCGTCCTTGTCGACGTTGATGGCCACGCTGGCCTGTGAGGGCCACAGCGGCGGGGCCTGCTCGGCATTGAACGCGGCCAGCTCGGCCTTCAGCTCGGCGAGCTTCTCGGGTCGGGAAGTCGAGAGGTCCTCGCGCTCGTTCGGATCGACGCTCAAATCGAAGAGCCACGACCTTCCCGGCGGATCCGAGACGTTCAGCTTCCAGCCATCCACCAGCGCAGTCTGCGATGCGCCGCTGCGCCAGAAGAGGCTGCGGTGGGGTACGCCCTGGCCTCGGCCCTCGGCCCAGGGCAGCAGGTCCACCCCGTCCATCTTGCGATCGCTCGGGAGCGGCGCCCCCGCGGCCGCGGCGGCGGTGGCGAAGAGGTCGAAGTGATGAACGGGCGCCTCGACGACGGTGCCGGCCGGGATCCTGGCCGGCCACTTGATGAAGTAGGGTACGTGGATCCCCCCGTTCCACAGGGTGATCTTCCAGCCTCGGAAGGGCTTGTTCACGTCGGGCAGACCGATGTAGCCCGCCCCGCCGTTGTCCGAGGTGAACATCACGATGGTGTTCTCGTCGAGCCCTTGCACGCGCAGCGCGTCGAGCACCCGGCCGACGCCGCGATCGAGGGCGCGGACCAACGCCGCATAGACCCGCTCGCGATGCAGCGGGATGTGCGAGAGCGCCTCGTAGTCCTCGCGGGTCGCCTGCAGCGGCGTGTGCGGTGCCCAATGCGCCAGGTAGAGGAAGAAGGGGCGGTCCTTGTTGGCCTCGATCACCTTGACCGCCTCCTCGGTGTTGTAGTCCGTGAGGTAGCCCCGCGGCTCGAAGGTCGGACCGCCGTTGAAGGAGGCCGCATAGCGCAGCACTCGCCAGAGGAAGCGGTCGATGGCGTCGAAGTCCTGCTTCGAGTTCACCACGTCGGGGTGGTCCTCGGGCAGGTAGAGCCCACTCGCCATCAGCAGGCTCTCGGCGAAGCCCTGATCCTCGGGCGCCATTCCCTCGGCGCGTCCGAGGTGCCACTTGCCGATGTGCACCGTGTGATAGCCCGCGTCTCCGAGAAGCTCCGCGAGACTGATCTCTTCGGCGGGCATGCCCATGTCCTCGTAGGGAACGCTCTCGGCGTCATGAACGATCGGGTCCCGCATGCCCATCATGTCCGTGGTCCGGATGAGGCCCATCATCGACATCATGCCCGGCGGCGTCGGCGTGAACTCGAAGCCGAATCGCGTGCCGTATCGCCCGGACATGATCGCCGCGCGCGAAGGCGCGCACGTCCCGTTCGCCGCATAGCCGTTGACGAAGTTCGCTCCTTCCTGCGCGAGCGAATCGATGTGGGGAGTCGGCACGGTCCCCCCGGCTACCCCTCCGCCCCCGAAGCTCAGATCGTTCCAACCGAGATCGTCGGCGTGGATCAGGACGACGTTGGGCGGGCGCTCGGCGGCCGGGCGCCCCTCTGGATCGGGTCCGCTCTGCCAGTCGATCTCGCGGTTGGGCCCGACTTCTCCCTGCATGCCTACGAGGAGCTCGAGGCCCGAAAGGGCGACCTCGACGCGTGCAGACCACAGCACGATCAGCAGGAGCAGCAGCCCCGCGATCGAACCCAGCCACCATTTCATCTTCCCGCTCATGCGGCTCCTCCCGTTCGGGCGCGCGGGGCGCACGCACGTATTGACATACCCTGTGACAGATTAGGTGGCGGCCCATGTGCGCGCAATCCGCCTCGCGCGGCGACCGCCCGCCCGACGAGCCCGGTCGGCATCAGCCGGTCGGGAGGGCCTGTTGGCCATAGCGCGCACGCAGCTTTCGCATGCCGCCCAGCCAGCGCTCGTAGTCGCCCGCCTTCCGCTCTCGATAGACCTGGACGGTCGGGTGCGGCAGGATCAGGAAGCGCTCGTCGGCGAGTCCCTCGATCACCGAATCGGCGACCGCATCGGGCTCGATCATCCCGTCGACGCCCGCCACGCCACCCCCCTCGGCTCCGGCCGTCATTGCCGTCCGCACGGCCTGGGGACACAGGATCGAGACCTTGAGCCCCTGATCTCCGTGCGCGATCGAGAGCGACTCCGCGAAGGCCACGGCGCCGGCCTTGGTCACGGAGTAGGGGGCGGACCCGATCTGACTCAGCAGACCCGCGGCCGAGGCGGTGTTGAGGAGATAGCCCGTACCGCGCTCGAGCATGCGGGGGACGACGGCGCGGGCGGCGTAGACATGGGCCATGACGTTGACCCTCCAGGAGAGGTCCCAGGCCCGATCGTCCGCATCCTCGATCCCCGGCAGGGCGACTCCCGCGTTCGAGCAGAAGAGGTCGATGGGACCGAAGCGCTCTTCCGCGCGCTGCACGAGGTCGACGATGGCCTCGGCGTCGCTGACATCCACGCGCAGTCCGAGCCCGCCCACCTCGGCGGCGACGTCCTCTGCACCGGATCCATCGAGGTCCGCGACCACGACTCCGGCCGCCCCCTCCCGGTGGAACCGGCGACACAGCGCTGCACCGATCCCGCCCGCGCCGCCGGTCACGACGATGTGCTTGCCCTCGACCTTCATGATGCCTCCCTTCCATCGAGATGCTGGACGCGCAATGATCCGCCCGAACCGCATCGCTGCCAAGTCCGCCCCGTCGGCTTGCGTGCCCGTCCGGAGCGGCGTTTCCTCCCTCCGCGCAGACCGGTGATCCACGCCTACGGAGAATCCTTCCTGCCCTGGCCGCGCGCCCTAGCCGCGCGCCCTGGCGCCGGCCTCTTCGGACTCCGACGGACGCTCGCCGGCGGCGGCGCCGAGATCCCTGAGTGCGTCCGGCGCGACGCTGCGAAGATGGAGGTCCTGCTGTGGGAAGGGAATCACGATTCCGGCCTCGTCCAGCGCGTTGATGATCCCGACGCCCAGCTCGCTCCGGATCGACAGCCAGTTGTCGAAGTCGGCGGTCCAGCCGCGAAGCTCGAAGTCCAGGGAGCTGTCGCCGAAGCTCTTGAAGATGATCATGGGTGACGGCGTGCTCTGGATGTCGGGATGCTCGTCGGCGACCCGTCTCAGCACGGCGAGCACGCGATCGGCGTCACTCCCGTAGGCGACCCCGATCGGGATGTCGATGCGGCGCAGGCGATCCGAGAGCGTCCAATTGACGAACTCCTTCGACACGAAGGAGGAGTTCGGAATCACCACCTCGCCGCCGCTGAAGGTGCGGACGGTGCTCGAGCGCAGGCCGATCCGCTTGACGTCGCCGAGCTGCCCGTTCAGCTCGACCGTGTCTCCCTGCTGGATCGGACGCTCGAAGAGCAGGATCAGGCCGGAGACGAAGTTGTTCACCACGTCCTGCAGTCCGATGCCGACGCCGACGCCGAGCGCGCCGACCAGCAGCGCGAAGCGGCTGGTATCCATGCCGCTCGCCGCGACCGCCAGCATGAAGCCGACCACGAGGATCACGTATCGCACCATGGTCGAGATCGCGAATGGGACGCCCCGAGGCAGCGACGCCCGGGGCAGCACGTCCTCGTCCAGCACGAAGCAGACGAAGCGCGCGATCTTGAAGGCCAACCAGACGACGAAGATCGACAGCGTGACGTCGATGAGCGCGATCTCGATCTCCCCGACCGCGAGCGGCGAGGTCATCGTGCTGCTGATCGCCCCCCAGATCACGTTGCGGATCCGCAAGCCGTCCAGCGCCACGTAGAGCCAGAAGAAGAGCGCGGCGAAGCGAAGGAGGCCCGCCCCCTTCTCCTCGATGAGCGCGGCATGTCTGCGCACGACGTTGAGGCGCTCGGCGCGGCGCGTCCGGAGGATGCCCGCGAAGGCGCCGATCGCCACGGACTGGATGATGCGGACGATCAGGCCGACGTAGAGGGTGACCAGGCTGCCCTCGATCATCAGATCTGCGAACGCGACGTTGCCGGTCATGTTCGCGATGATGGAGATCAGCGCCATCACCGGGACGACCTTCATCCCCACGGCGATGACGGCCAGCACGGCACTCGGAGCCTCGAGGTGGAGCACGCGCCCCGGGCGGAGCAGCCAGAGGAAGACGGCGAGCACGAGCAGCGAGAGCAGCAGCAGGGCCCAGCGCGAGATGAAGTCGTCCTGGACGAAGTTCTGTCGCGCCACCTCGTAGGCGAGCCAGGCCGCGAGGCCGATTGCCGCCAGGCGCAGCTGTCCCAGCCCGACAGGCCCGAGCAGTCGGAGGATCGGCACGATCATCAGCACGCCGATGCCACTGCGCATCAGCAGCGGCGTGGTCTCGAAGCCGAAGATCAGGATCATCATCGCAATCATGCTGGCGGCGGCGACGGGCCGTTGCAGGCCAGCGGCCGCGCCCCAGGCCAGGGCCGCCTCCCCATCATGCCGGCGAGCCGAATCGAGCAGGGCGCGAAAGAGCGAGGCCAGTCCCAGCCAGAAGACGCCGAGGGTGATCAGCGCATCGGCCTTGCGGCCGGCGAAGACGGCCACGCGAGCCGCCTCGTCCTCGAGGATCAGCTGGACGTTCCGGAGGAGGTCGTGGGACTCCTGTGGCGGCTCGAGGCGCCAGAAGGGAACGCGGTCGATGGTGAAGATCTGATCGCGCATCTCCTTCTGGCGTGCTTCTGCCGAGCTCATCACGTCTTGCGTGACGCGAATCAGCGAGACCACCTCGTCCTGCATGGTGAGCAAGGGGGCCAGGGCGAGGTCGATCTGCTTGCGGGTCTTCGCGACCTCGATGAGCGCACCGTCGAGCCGCTCGATGAGCACCGCGGAGAGCGAGTTCTCTTCGGCGCCGGCGCGCGTCGTCCGATAGCGTTGACGCATCTCCGAGAGGCGCTCGAAGTCCTTGGCCAGGAGCTCGGATCGCGTGGAGATCTCGGCCTGCCACTCGGAGAGCTTCTCGCTGCGCGCCTGCCACTCGCTCAGCACGGTGGTGAGCACGGCGCGATGATCCACCTCGGCATCGAGGCGCCGGACGTCGCGTCGCGACTGCTGCCGAATCGTCCTGGCGTAGTCGGGGAGCGCGGCCTCGATGCGTTCGATCCGCGGACTGGGCCCGGCGTGCTGCGCGATCCGCAGCAGCTCGTCTTCGAGCTTCTGGATCTCGGCCGGGATGCGACTGGCCGGGATCGCAGCGGGGGCCTCTCCGGTCGGCGGCGCAGCCTCAGGCGGCGACTCCTGCGCGGAGGCGGAGCCGGACCCGCGCAGGTCGCCGAGGACGAGGAAGGCCGGGAGGGTGAACGCCAGAGCCGCTGAGAGGCGTAGGGGTCGATCCAGCCAGCAGATGCGGCGCGCCATGCCCGGGACTCCTCTTCCCTTCAGAGCCCTGCAGGACTGCGAGGAATGGCGCCATGATAACGTGGGCGGCCTGTCCGGCACCTCACACGCCGGGCAGCTTGGCCTCGGCCTCGAGCTTGCCCTGGATGATCTTGCGTCGCTCCTGGAGCTCGCGATGGGTCATCCCCTCGGTGCGCTCGTCGACGCCGAGCGATTGCCGCACGCCCGACAGGTCGAGGGTGCTGCGCGAAGGATCGAAGCCGATCTGCGCCGCGATGGTGGCGCCGTGTCGCGCCGCGAAGTAGGCGTAGATTCGGGCGATCTCGGAGAACATGTCGAGATCGGGGGCGAGCTGGGCGACCGCGCCGTCGAAGAAGAGCATGTCCTTGACGTAGAGCATCAAGTGCTTCGGCAGGCGCGCGCCGTGGGCGAGCAGGCCCTTGATCACCTCCGAGATCTCGGCCATCAGCTCTTCGCCGGTCATCTTGGTGGGATCCTTGGGCGGCCGATCCAGCTGCAGCACCGAGATCAGGGCGTCGAGATCCGCGTCTTCGTCGAGGGCTCCCAGGTCGCGGAAGGCGGCCAGCTGGCCGCGCACGTCGTTCACCGCCCCGGTCATCATCATGCGCAGGAAGGCGAGGCGCTGCTTCTCGCCCATCCTTCCCGTGATGCCGTAGTCGAAGAGGGCGACGCGTCCGTCGTCCAGCACAAAGAGGTTGCCCCCGTGCAGATCGCCGTGGAAGACGCCGTAGATC
>CAZQMY010000229.1:0-9476 GCA_964594405.1 uncultured Spirochaetaceae bacterium
TGCACGATGAGGTCGTTGACCACCATGGCCACGCAATCGATTCCGATGGTGTCGAAGCGCCCGATCTGCGCGGCCAGCTTCAGCTTGGTGCCCACCCCGTCGGTGGCCGCCACCATGACCGGATCCCGATAGCGCTCGGGCGTCTTGAAGAGGCCGGCGAAGCCGCCGATGGACGAGAGCACCTCCGGGCGGAAGGTGCTCTTCACGATGTCCTTCACGTCGTCGATGAAGGACTCGTCGTGGTCGAGATCCACGCCGGCCCGCGCGTAGGCGGGGGCGGTGGGCGCAGCGCCCTGTGATGTCGTCTCGTCGTCCTGGGCCACGGGGGAGGGAATAGGGGAGGGCGCGGCGACCTGTCAATCGGCATCCCCCCCATTCGCCGGTCATGAATCGGTGAATTTGTGCCGGGCGATCGTCGCGCGGCCGAGCCGGGAGCCGCTGCGGTGCATGCTATCCTGCGGGCGTGAAGATCGCGGTGGTGATACCCGCGCTCGATGAGGCCGACCGCATCTCCGGCGCCATCCAGAGCGCCCTGAGTGCGACGTCGGAGCCGGCGGTCCGGGCCGGGGCGAACGCTTCGGTGGAGGCGGCGCCCGACGGGCCGGGCACGGACGGGGCTGTCTCCGTCGAAGTGATCGTGGTGGATGGCGGGAGCGGCGACCGCACCGCCGATCGCGCTCGCCTCGCGGGTGCCGAGGTCATCTCCAGCGCGCGTGGTCGCGCGCGGCAGATGGAGGCGGGTTGGCGGTACAGCGCGGCGACCGTGCTGGTCTTCCTCCACGCGGACTCGCGCCTGCCCCCGGGCTGGGCTCGGGCCCTCTGCGATGCCCTCGCCGACCCGGGCGTGGCGGGCGGCGCCTTCGCCTTCCGATTCGACGAGGACGAGATCGGTGTGCGGCCGAGCGGTCTCGCGCTGCGCATCGTGGAGTGGAGCGCGCGCATGCGGGTGCTGCTCTTCGCCTTGCCCTACGGCGACCAGGCCATCTTCACCCGTCGTTCCGTCCTCGAGGCCAGCGGCGGGATCGCCGACGTTCCGCTGATGGAGGACATCGACCTGGTCCGCACCCTCAAGCGCAGTGGAGAGCTCGCCCTGCTGCCCTTGCCGGCCCGCACGAGTGCACGCCGCTACTTCCGCGCGGGCATCACGCGCACCGTCGGGCGCCATGCGCTGGCGTTGCTCGGCCTCGGGCTGGGCGTCGATCGCGCGACCCTGGCGCGCTGGGTGAGGCGATGAGCGCGGCGCCCGCAGCGAGCGCTTCAGCGAAAGGCGCGACGCCCGTGAGGCACGCCCTGCGGCGGCTCTCCTTCTATCTCGTCCGGAACGCCCGCTACTACGTCCTGTGGGCAGTGCTCACCCTCGCGTACGTCGCGGGCTTCGTGGCGGTTCCCCTGCTCGTGGGCTGGGCGATCAGGGCGGCGGTCTCGCCCGAGCACGGGCCCGAGGAGGTCGCCCGGCGCTGCGCGATCCTGCTGGCCGTGGCCGTCGGGCGTGGGGTGCTCCGCTACTTCTCGCGTGTGCTCGTCTTCAACGCGGGCCGCGAGGTGGAGTACGAGCTGCGCAACGACATCTTCGAGCATCTGCAGCGGCTGCCGCAGAGCTTCTACTTCGATTGGCGAACCGGCGACCTGATGAGCCGCTGTGTCAACGACCTGAATGCCGTGCGCCTGCTGCTCGGTCCGGGCCTGCTCTCGGTGGTGCAGACGCCGGTGCTCTTCGTCGGCGTCTTCGTCGCCATGTTCAGCCTTGATCCGATGCTGGCTCTGCTCGTCCTGCTCCCCTACCCGCTCTTCATCCTCGTCGCCCGAGCCTTTGGTACGCAGATGCACGTGCGCAGCCTCGACTTCCAGACCGCGCTGGCGGAAGTCTCGAATCGCGTGCAGGAGGTCGTCTCCGGGATCGGCGTGGTCAAGGCCTATGCAATCGAGGACGTCCAGCGCGAGCGCTTCGACGCGGTGAACGAGGCCATCTACGAGAAATCGTTGCGTCTGGCCCGGGTCAGCGGGGGGATGCCCGCGATCACCGCGCTGCTGCCGACCCTCGGTATGTGGATCGTGCTGCTGGTGGTCGGCCCGGCGCTCGCGAAGGGGGAGATGACCGTCGATGTCTTCTTCGTCTTCGCCATGTACATCTACGAGCTCACCTTCCCCACCTTCATCATGGGCTGGGTGGTGGCCCTCGTGCAGCGGGGCAGCGCGGCGATGCAGCGGATCGACGAGATCCTCTCGGTCGAGCCCGCGATCCGCGATCGAGAGCACATGGTCGCCGTTCACGAGCTCGAAGGCGAGATCGAGTTTCGTCATCTCACATTCCGCTACCACGAGGACGATCCCCATCCGGCGCTGGACGACGTCGTGCTCCACGTGCCCGCGGGCACGACCCTCGGCGTCGTGGGCCCCGTGGGCTCGGGCAAGACCACCCTTGCCTCGGTGATCCCGCGGCTCTTCGAGGTCGAGGAAGGGCAGCTCTTCCTCGACGGCGTGGACATCGCCTCGATTCCGCTGGAGACCCTGCGAAGCCACATCGCGATGGTGCCGCAGGACTCCTTCCTCTTCTCCATGAGCCTGGCGGAGAACGTCGCCTACGGACTCCCGCTGGGGGCGACACAGGCGGAGGTGGTCGCCGCCGCCGAGCGGGCACAGCTCGCCAAGGACGTGGCCGATCTGCCGGGCGCGTACGAGACGATGGTGGGCGAGCGGGGCGTCATGCTCTCGGGCGGTCAGCGTCAGCGCACGGCTCTCGCGCGCGCCCTGGCGCTCACGCCGAGCATCTTGATTCTCGATGACACGCTCTCTGCGGTCGACGCGGAGACCGAGGCCGCCATTTCCGAAGGGCTCGCCTCGGTCTTTGCGGGCAAGACGGTGGTGGTCGTGGCCTCTCGAGTCTCCACCGTGCGCGATTGCGACCGGATCGTCGTGCTCGAGCACGGGCGAATCGTCGAGCGGGGCACCCACGACGAGCTGGTCGCCCTCGGCGGGCTCTATGCGCGGCTCTCGGACGAGCAGGCGGCCTCGGAGAGGCGCAGTGCGCTCGCGGCCGAGCTCGCGCAGGACGGACCGGCTGCTGGCGCGGCGGGTGGCGCATCGTGAGTGATCTGCTCGAAGACGAGGAGGAGCTGGGGAAGGTCTACGACGCCCACCTGATCCGCCGACTCTGGACCTTCATCGCGCCCTACAAGGGTCAGGTCTTCCTGACCCTCTTCATGGTCGTGCCCCTCTTCCTCGCGGAGCTGGCACCGGCGTGGATCATCAAGGCCGGCCTCGACCGCGCCTTCGGCGGAGCCGAGCCCGGTGAGGGGGCGCTGGGCGCGCTCCTCGAGGCCCCCGCCCGCGTCGACCCCGTGCTCTGGCTCGCCTTTCTCTACCTCGCCGTCGCGCTCATCCATACCGGCCTGACCTTCGCCCACATGCTGCTGATGGTGACCACCGGTCAGTCGGCGATGCGCGACCTGCGCCGCGCGATCTTCGACCGCATCCAGGCGCTCCACCTCGGCTTCTTCGACCGATATCCCGTCGGCCGTCTCGTCACCCGGGCGAGCAACGACGTCGAGAATCTCGCGGAGGCCTTCAGCGCGGGCATCGTCGCGTTGATCACCGACGTCTTCAAGATGATCGGCTTCGCGGTGGCGCTCTATCTGGTCCAGCCCGAGCTCGCGCTGGCGTCGTTCGCGGTCGTGCCGGTGTTGGCGGCGCTCGCCATCTTCTTCCGGCTCAAGATGCGCGAGGCCTTCAGGGCCATCCGCGTGCGCATCGCCCGCATCAATGCGCACATCCAGGAAACCATCACGGGGATGAAGGTGGTGCAGCTCTTCACGCGTGAGGCGCGCAACATGCGCGAGTTCGACGCGATGAACGCCGACCACCGGGACGCCTGGAAGCAGTCGATCCACTACGAGGGGCTGCTCTTCGCCGCCGTCGAGGTGGCGACGGGCATCACCGTCGCGATCATCATCTGGAGGGGCAGCGGCCTCGCGGAGCCGGGCATCCTCTTCGTCTTCATCGACTGGATGCGTCGCTTCTTCATGCCGCTGCGCGAGATCTCCGCCAAGTACTCGGTGATGCAGTCCGCCATGGCGAGCTGTGAGCGGATCTTCCAGCTCCTCGATACGGACCTGGAGGTCTCGGATCCGCCCGCTGAGCGGGCGGCGGGGCCGCGTCCGGCGGGCGAGGCGCGTGGCAGCGTGTGCTTCGAGAACGTCTGGTTCGCCTACGATGCCGCGACGGCCGCCCGGGAGGGCCGCGAGCCGGAGTGGGTCCTGCGCGATCTCTCCTTCGAGGTGGCGCCCGGCGAGCGCGTGGCCTTCGTCGGGGCCACCGGGGCGGGGAAGACGACCATCATCAAGCTGCTCTCGCGCTTCTACGAGGTGAGCCGGGGACGCATCCTCGTGGACGGCCAGGACATCCGTACGCTCCCGCAGCGCACCCTGCGTCGGCGCGTGGCCACGGTGCTGCAGGACGTCTTCCTCTTCAGCGGCACGGTGGAGGAGAACATCGCCCTCGGTCGAGAGGGGGTGGACGAGTTCGAGGTGACGCGCGCGGCCCGCGCGGTGGAGGCCGATGCCTTCATCAGGCGTTTGCCCCGGGGCTACGCGACGGAGGTCCGCGCGCGCGGAACCAACTTCTCCGCCGGGCAGCGCCAGCTGCTCTCGTTAGCGCGCGCGCTGGCTCTTCAGGCCGACATCCTGGTCCTCTACGAGGCGACATGCTCCATCGACACCGAGACGGAGGCCCTGATCCAGCGCGGCATCCACGTCCTGATGGAGGACAAGACCGCCATTGCCATCGCCCATCGCCTCTCGACGATCCGTGATGTGGATCGCATCTACGTGCTGAGCCGCGGACGTCTGGCCGAGTCGGGGACGCACGACGAGCTGATGGCGCTCAGGGGCGTATACGAGCGCCTCTATCGCCTGCAGACCGAGCTCCAGGACGCCGCGGTCGCGGAGGGCACGGCCGTACCGGCCTGAGCGGACCCGCTCGCGCTTGATCTCCTCCGCTTCCGGTGTTACCAAGAGAATGCCCCCCCAACCGAGTCTCGGCGCTGGAGCGTGTCCGGACCCGGATTCCCGTATCGCGTGGAGCCCGCGGGCTTCGGACATAGCCGGCGCAGCGTCGTGCCGCCGTGATCGGATGAGCTCGGCGGATCGCAGTGAGGCAGATCGGCGAGACGCAGATCGCCGGCAGCGGGTCCTGCTCCGGCCAGTGACCCGAATCGTGATCGAAGGCGAAGAGCGAGATGCAGGGTGAAGGGCGACCTGCAGGGGGACCTGCAGGGTGCGAGGCCCCTCGCCCGGCCCGCCGCGCCGCGATCGAGGAATCCGGTGAGAATCAAGTCACTCCAGGTCCACGGCTTCAAGTCCTTCGTCGACCGGACGGTCTTCACCTTCAAGGACGGCGTCACTGCCGTGGTGGGGCCCAACGGCTGCGGCAAGTCCAACGTGGTCGACGCCGTACGCTGGGTCATGGGCGAGCAGTCCGCACGTCGCCTCCGGGGCAAGGGCATGGAGGACGTCATCTTCGCGGGCTCCGAGACCCGTCCGCCCATCGGCATGGCCGAGGTCGTGCTCACCTTCGACAACGAGGACGGCCAGGGTCCGCCCGCCTACTCGGCCTACACGGAGATCCAGGTGTGCCGCCGGCTCTATCGCTCCGGCGAGTCCGAGTACCTGATGAACAAGACGCAGGTGCGGATGAAGGACATCCAGGACTTCTTCCGCGACTCCGGCATCGGCGCCAAGGGATACACCATCGTCGAGCAGGGAAAGGTGGCGGAGATCGTCTCGGCCAAGGCCGAGGAGCGCCGGCTACTCATCGAAGAAGCCGCGGGGATCACCAAGTACAAGGCGCGGCGCAAGGAGGCCGAGAGCAAGATCAAGAGCACGGAGCAGAACCTCACGCGCGTCAAGGACGTGCTGCGCGAGATCAACCGGCAGATCAACTCGCTGGAGCGCCAGGCCCGGAAGGCGGCGCGCTACAAGCGGCTCCGAGAGACGCAGCGCATCCTGGAGCTCTCGATCGCTGCGGACGAGCGTCGCGAACTCCTGGCGAGCGTCGGTCAGGCCAGGCACCAGCTGACCGAGCTCAAGGATGCCGTCACGGGGCTCACGACGCAGCTGGCGGAGCGCGAGCTGGGCGTCGAGGAGAAGCGTATCGCGCTCGTCGAGGCCGAGAAGGCGGTGACAGCCGGCGCCGAGCAGCTCTTCGCTCTGCGGAGCGAAATCAAGGATCTCGAGGCGCAGAAGGAGATGGGCCGCCGCGAGGCCGAGAACATCACCGACGCGAACGAGGGGCGGCGCGGCGAGCTCGTCTCCCTGCGTGACCAGCTGAGCCAGAGCGAGCAGCAGGCCATCCAGGCGCAGGAGGAGCTCGATCAGCTCGAGCTGGCCGTCGCCGGCCAGCAGGCCAGCGTGGACGCCGCGGAGGCGGAGGCCGAATCCGCTCGCGTGACGCATCGCGCGCTCGAGCAGGCCCGCGATCAGGCCAATGGCGGGCTCGTGGATCTGCTCACGAGCATCGCGCGGGCCGAGGATCGTCTCGCCGCGGTGGCGGACCGCCGGGCCGAGATCGACCAGCGCCTGCGCGCCGCGGATCGGGACTTCGAGGAGAGACAGAGCGAGACCAGCGAGGCCACCAGCGAGCAATCGAATCTGGAGGAGGGGCTGCGAGGTCTGCTGGCCGATCGTGATCGCTTCCAGGATCAGCTGCGCTCCGCGATGACCCAGCACGAGGCCGCCGGCGAAGCGCTGCGGAGGGCGGCGGAGGGCCTGGCGCAGGTGCGCGAGCGCCACGAAGCGCGCAAGGCCCGGCTGGTCTCGCTTCGCGAGGTCGTGGCGAGACGCGAGGATGTGGGAGAGGCCACGCGCCATCTGATGGAGCAGGGCGACGAGGTGCGCCGGCGCTTCAGCCTGCGCGGCCTCGTGCGTGATCTGCTCGAGGTGGACGCAGAAGTGGAGCGGGCCGTGGAGGCCGTACTCTCCGAGCGCGCCGAGGCCATCGTCGTGGGCGACGGGCAAGGCGCGGTACAGGCGATCGAGACCCTGCGTGGCCAGGAGGCCGGGCGCGGCATCTTCATCGTCGAGCGCGCGATCTCCCAGCCCGCGCGGAGCATCGTGCCGCTCGGCGAGCCCCTGATCGGGCGCGTGCGTGCTGCGGAGGATTTCGCCGGCGTGGCGAGATCGCTGCTGGCCGACGTCTACCTGGTGCCCAGTCTCGAGCACGTCTTCGAGCGCTACGGAGCCAGCGATCTGCCTGCCAGCTTCGTCACGCCTGCTGGCGACGTGATCACGCCCGACGGCGTGATCCGCGGTGGGGGCGAGCCGGCGGCGGGCGGCATGCTCTCGCGCGTACGTGAGGTGCGCGAACTCGAAGAGGAGGTCGAGGCTCTGGCCGCGCGCGTCCGCGAGGCCGAGGCCGCCCACGAGTCGGCGAGTCGTGCCCAGGTGCATGCGGCCAGCGAGCTCGACAACATGCGCAACCGCCACCACACCGCGGTCCTCGCGGTGGCGAACCACGAGAAGGACCTCGAGCGAACGGCCGAGCGTGTCAAGACGCTCGGCGAGGCTCAGGAGAATCGGGTGGCCGAGCGCGCCGATCTGCTGGCCGAGTCCGAGGCGCTTGCGGAAGAGCAGGCGCGGCTCGAGCAGCAGCTCGGTCATGCGCGCGAGGATCGGACCCGGGTCCAGGCCGATCTGGATGCGACGGTGCTGAAGCTCGGAACGGCGGCGCGCGAAGTCTCCCGGCTCGAGACCCATGGCACCGAGCTTCGGGTGGCTCACGCGGCTCGCGTGGAGAATCGCGATCGCCTGCGTCTGACCGTGGAGCGCGCTGGGGGCTCGGCGCGGGAGACGAGTGACTGGATCGCTCGTCGCGAGCGCGAGATCGAGCACGGAGAGCTCAGGCTGCGCGAGCTGGAGGACCAACAGGCGCGCCTCGACGAGACGCTGACGAGCCAGCTCGAGGCCGAGGAGGCCGCGCGTGCACACAGCGACGAGCTGCGGGATGCCTTCGAGCGACAGGCCGCCGACGTGCGTGCGCTCGAAGAGTCCTTGCGCGACGTGCGGGGCGACCTCTCCAGCCGCCAAGAGCAGGCGGCGAGCGCGGAGCTGACCCTGCGTGAGAGCGAGATGCGCCTCAATCACCAGGCCGAGAGCATCCGCGAGCGCTGGGACGTCGAGCTCGCCCGCTGGGAGCTGCCGCCGCTCGAGCCAGTCCCCAGCACGCCAGCCGGCGATGCCGAGGCCGACGCGGACTCCGCGGAGGCGCTCGTGGCGGCGCGCTTGCGCGGCGAGGCGAAGGGGGCGCCCGAGACGACCGATGGCACGGCCGAGTCGGAGCCGGGGCCATCCACTGCAGGAAACGAAGGAGAGGGCACGTCTGCCGGCGAGATCCGTGAGGCCCGGCGCAACGCGGAGATGGCCCGTCTGCCGCGAGAGGAGCGCCAGAAGGAGCTCGAGGGGCTGCGCAAGAGCCTGCAATCCCTGGGCGACGTCAATCTGGGGGCGATCGAGGAGCACGAGGAGCTGGCCGAGCGCTCACGCTTCCTGGCCGAGCAGCAGGCCGACCTCGAGTCCACCATCGAGTCCCTGCGCGAGGCCATCGGCCGCATCAACCGCACCAGCCGACGCCGTTTTCGCGAGACCTTCGAGGCCGTGAGCAAGCGCTTCTCCGAGAACTTCCCGCGCCTCTTCGGCGGCGGCAAGGCGAGCCTGGTGCTGACCGAGAGCGAGGACGTGCTGGAGGCGGGCATCGACATCATGGCGATGCCGCCGGGCAAGCGGCTGCAGAACGTGAACCTGCTCTCGGGCGGCGAGAAGACGATGACGGCGCTGGCCCTCCTGGTGGCCGTCTTCCAGGTTCGTCCCTCGCCCTTCTTCCTGCTCGACGAGGTGGACGCCGCGCTCGACGACGCAAACGTGGGGCGGTTCAACCAGCTCATCACGGAGATGGCCGATCACTCGCAGTTCCTCGTGATCACACACAACAAGCGGACGATCGAAGTGGCGGACGTGCTCTACGGCGTGACCATGGAGCAGAAGGGTGTCTCCAAGCTTGTGGCCGTGACGCTCTCGTGATCGACGGCGCGCGGGCGTCTCACCCGGCCGCCCTGCCCGTTGCGGCCGCCGGCACTGGGGTATGATCCGCGCCCTATGATGCTCGCCTCGCTCCTCGATCTGCATGCTCTGGCTGTCTGGACCAGCCAGAACGTCCCCCTCCTGCTCGGCATCGCCTTCGTCGCCCCCATCGCCATCGCGCTGCTGGTGAACGCGCTGGTGAGCCGGGGCCGGAAGAAGGTCGAGCCGGGTCAGCTGGCCGAGGCCTCACCCGAGCTGGCCATCCCCGAGCTCGAGGCGCAGCGTGACGCCGAGTCGCTGATCCCGGAGGAGAGGGAGCGCCCCGCCCCCGAAGTCGTCGAGGGACCGACGCCCGAGGCCACGGTCGCGCCAGTGGTGGAGCCGGAGCCCATCCCGGAGCCTCCTCCC
>CAZQMY010000230.1:0-9426 GCA_964594405.1 uncultured Spirochaetaceae bacterium
CTCGGCCGAGGAGCTGGGTCCGGCGATCGAGCGGCTGGTCGACGCCTATCTGGCGCTGCGCGAGAACGCCGAGGAGAGCTTCCTCGCGGCCTATCGCCGGCTCGGGCAGGAGCCGTTCAAGGCGGCGATGTACCCGGAAGAGGCGCGCGATGCCGCGTGACCTCGGCGGGAGGATGGGCCGCTCCGCGGGCGATTCTGCGAGCAGCTCGATGGAGTTGACGGACGCGGCGCCCTGGCGAAGTGAGGTGCCCACACAGTCAGAGCCCGTATCGCCACCCCCGAGGATGATCACATGCTAGCCCTCGGCGGTGATGGCCTCGTCCGCCGGAATCTCGTCGCCATGGCAGCGCTTGATCTGCTGCGGGAGGAAGTCCATGGCGAAGTGTACGCCGTCGAGATCTCTTCCCTCCACGGGTAGATCGCGCGGAGCCTCGGCGCCCACGCAGAGCAGGACGGCATCGAAGTTCTTCCTGAGATCAGCGGCAGAGAGGTCCTTGCCCACGTGCACGCCCGTCTGGAATGAGACGCCCTCGGCCTTCATCTGCTCGAGTCGGCGGTCGATGAGCCACTTTTCGAGCTTGAACTCGGGGATGCCGTAGCGCAGCAGGCCACCGATGCGATCGCTCTTCTCGAAGACCGTCACGCTGTGCCCCGCGCGGCAGAGCTGCTGCGCGGCCGCGAGACCAGCGGGGCCGGAGCCCACGACGGCTATGGATCGGCCGGTCCGCTTCTCGGGCATCACCGGCTTGACCCAGCCCTGCTCGAACGCGTGCTCGATGGTCTTCAGCTCGATGCTCTTGATGGTGACGGGATCCTGGTTGAAGCCCAGCACGCAGCTCTCTTCACAGGGCGCGGGACAGATCCAGCCCGTGAACTCCGGGAAGTTGTTGGTGCTGTGGAGGCGCGCGATCGCGTCCTCCCACTTGTCGCGATACACCAGGTCGTTCCAGTCCGGGATGATGTTGGAGAGCGGGCATCCGCCCCGCCCCTCGTTGGGATGCGAGCAGAAGGGGATGCCGCAGTCCATGCAACGCGAGGCCTGGGTCTTGATCAGGTCGTCGGGGGCCGGCAGTGCGACCTGCCTGTAGTCCTTGAGGCGCTCCTCGATGTCCCGATACTCGAGACCCCGGCGCCGCTCCTCGAGAAATCCGGTCGGCTTACCCATTGCTCTGCTCTGCCTCTTTCGCCATGTCCGCCAGGGCCTGCTTGTACTCCTGGGGGAAGACCTTCACGAACTTCGGCGCGAACTTGTCCCACTTGCGCAGCACGTCATCCGCGCGCTTGCTGCGGGTGTGCTGGAAGTGCAGCCGAAGCATCCTCTGCACGATCTCGACGTCCTGCTCGTCGAGGGGGTCGAGGTCGATCATGGGATTGTTGACCTTGCTCGCGAAATCGCCCGCCTCGTCGAGGACGTAGGCGATGCCGCCGCTCATGCCGGCGCCGAAGTTGCGCCCGGTCGGGCCGACGATCACCGCCTTGCCGCCGGTCATGTACTCGCATCCGTGATCCCCGACGCCTTCGACCACCGCCTCGGCGCCGCTGTTGCGAACGCAGAAGCGCTCGCCCACGACCCCATGGAAGTACGCCTCGCCGCCCGTCGCGCCGTAGAGGAGCACGTTGCCGGCGATGATGTTGGTGGACGGGTCGAAGCTCGAGTCGGCCGGTGTTCGGATGATGACCTTGCCGCCCGAGAGCCCCTTGCCCGTGTAGTCGTTCGCGTCACCATCGACGGTGATGGTGATGCCTTTGGGCAGCCAGGCACCGAGACTCTGACCCGCCGAGCCGGTGAAGTGGATGTTGATCGTGTCCTCGGGCAGCGCCTCCAGGCCGTACTTCCGACTCACCTCGTTGCCGAGGATCGCACCCACCGTGCGGTTGATGTTCTCGATGGGCAGGTCGATCTCCACCCGCTCTCCGCGCTCCAACGCCGGCGCGGCCAGCTCGAGGAGCTTGTTGTCCAGCGCCCGCTCGAGGCCGTGGTCTTGTACGCTGGTATGGCGGATGTCGTGAGGCACGTCCGGTCGGTGCAGCAGATCAGTCAGATCCACCTGCTTCGCCTTCCAGTGGTTGATGCCCTCCCGCATCTTCAGCTTCTGCGTCTGACCGATCATCTCGTCGACGGTGCGGAAGCCGAGCTTCGCCATCAGCTCACGCGCCTCTTCCGCAACGAAGGTGAGATAGCGCTCGACGTGCTCGGGCTTGCCTACGAAGCGCGTGCGCAGCTCAGTGTCCTGGGTCGCGATGCCGACTGGACAGGTATTGAGGTGGCATACGCGCATGAGCAGGCAGCCCATGGCGACGAGCGGCCCGGTCGCGAAGCCGAACTCGTCGGCCCCGAGCAGCGCACCGATCACCATGTCGCGGCCGGTCTTGAAGCCGCCGTCGACCTGCACGCGGATCCGGCCACGCAGATCGTTCAGCACGAGCGTCTGCTGTGTCTCTGCCAGCCCGATCTCCCAGGGACATCCAGCATACTTGATCGAGGTGCGCGGCGACGCGCCGGTGCCGCCGTCGTGGCCGCTGATCAGCACCAGATCGCTCTTGCCCTTGGAGACGCCCGCCGCAATGGTGCCGACGCCGGTCTCCGACACCAGCTTCACGCTGACCTTGCCGTAGCGATTGGCGTTCTTCAGGTCGGGGATCAGCTGGGAGAGTTCCTCGATCGAGTAGTTGTCGTGGTGCGGAGGCGGCGAGGTGAGGCCGACGCCGGGCGTCGAGTAGCGGGTCCTGGCGATGGTCTTGTCGACCTTGTGACCCGGCAGCTCGCCTCCCTCGCCTGGCTTCGCGCCCTGCGCGATCTTGATCTGCATCTCGTCCGAGTTGGCGAGGTAGGCGCTGGTCACCCCGAATCGACCCGAAGCCACCTGCTTGATCGCGCTCCGTCTCGAGTCGCCGTTCTCATCGGGGGTCCAGCGATCGGGATCCTCCCCCCCTTCGCCCGTATTGCTGCGCCCGCCGAGGCGGTTCATCGCGATGGCGAGGGTCTCGTGCGCCTCCTTGGAGATCGATCCGTACGACATCGCGCCGCTGCAGAAGCGCTTGACGATCTCGCTGGCGGGCTCGACCTCCTCGAGGGGGATGGGCTCGTCCGCGTAATCGAAGTCGAGGAGGCCGCGCAGGGTGCGCAGGCGCGTCGCGTCATCGTTGGCGCGCGCGCTGAAGTCGTCGTACGCCTTGCGATCGTTCTTGCGCACGGCGTGGTGCAGCCTGGAGACCGACTCGGGATTGAAGGTATGCTGCTCGCCCCGCGGTCGCCACTGGTAGAGACCGCCGCCGTCGAGCTCCGGATACGCATACTCGTCGCCGGGGAAGCCCCGCTCGTGACGCATCTGGGCCTCACGCGCGAGCACTTCGAATCCGACGCCCTTGACGCGTGAGTGGGTGTTGGTGAACGCGCAGTCGATCACCTCCTCCGCGAGGCCGACCGCTTCGTAGATCTGCGCGCCGCGGTAGCTCTGGAGCGTGGAGATGCCCATCTTGCCGAAGATCTTCAGCAGCCCCTTGTCGATGGCATCGAGGTAGTTCTGGACCGTCTGCTCCTGCGTCAAGTCCTCGGGCACGTAGGCGGAGTCGCGGACCAGCTGCTCGGCCGTCTCGAAGGCGAGATAGGGGTTGATACCGCCGGCGCCATAGCCGATCAGCAGCGCGAAGTGCGCCACCTCGTAGGCATCGCCGGTCTCGACGATCAGTCCGCACTGAGTGCGTGTGCTCTCGCGGATCAGGTGTTGATGCACGGCGCCCGTCGCGAGCAGCGCCGGGATCGGCGCTGCGTCGGGCGAGACCTCGCGGTCCGAGAGGATGAGGACCGTCGCGCCCTCGGCCACCGCGCGGCTCGCCGCCTGGCAGAGCTGATCGATGGCCGCGCGAAGCCCGGCGCCCCCGTCCGCCACCTTGTAGAGGATCGGGAGCGTCGCGGTCTTGAGGCCCGCGACGTCCGCGTTGCGGATGGCGGCCAGCTGGTCGTCGGTGATGACGGGGTGCAGCAGGCGCAGGAGCTCGGCGTGCTCGGGCGTCTCGTCGAGGAGGTTCTTCTCGCCGCCGATGGTCGAGTGCAGGGTCATCACCGGCCGCTCGCGGATCGAGTCGATGGCGGGGTTGGTGACCTGCGCGAAGTTCTGTTTGAAGTAGTGGTAGAGCGGCCGCGACATGTCCGAGACACACGCGAGCGCGGCGTCGTCGCCCATCGAGCCGAGCGCCTCCTTGCCCGTGGCGAGCATCGGAGCAAGCAGAAGCCTCATGCCCTCGGTGGTGTAGCCGAAGGCGTTCTGCCGCTGCAGAAGCGTCTCGGAGTTGCGCTGGAATTCGCTCTCCACCGCCGGCAGATGGGCCAGCCGCACGGTGTGCTGGTCGACCCAGGTCCGATAGGGATGGCGCGAGATGTAGCGATCCTTGAGCTCCGCATCCTCGATGATGCGCCCGTCTTCGAGGTCGGCGAAGAAGGTGCGGCCGGGTTCGAGGCGGCCCTTGTACTCGATGTCCCGGGATGCGATGGGCAGCGTCCCCACCTCGGAGCCCATGACCACCAGCCCGTCCTTGGTGACGACGTAGCGCGAGGGGCGCAGCCCGTTGCGGTCGAGCACGGCACCGATGCCCCGGCCGTCGGTGAAGGTGATCGAGGCGGGGCCGTCCCAGGGCTCCATCATGCACGAGTGATACTCGTAGAAGGCCCGACGGGCGGGATCCATGAACTCGTCGTTCTCCCACGCCTCGGGAATCATCATCATCATGGCGTGGGGCAGGTCCCGGCCGCTCAGATAGAGGAACTCGAGCGCGTTGTCGAACTGCGCAGAGTCGCTCGCCCCCGCCGTCATCACCGGAAAGAGCTTCTTCAGGTCATCGCCGAAGAGGTCGGTTTCGAGCGTGCCCTCGCGAGCTCTCATCCAGTTGGCGTTGCCGCGCATGGTGTTGATTTCGCCGTTGTGGGCGAGGTAGCGGAAGGGCTGAGCCAGCTCCCAGGTCGGGAAGGTATTGGTGCTGTAGCGCTGGTGGACCAGCGCGAATCGAGACTCCATGTCCGTCGCCGCGAGGTCCGGGAAGAACTGCGGCGTCTGATGGGCGAGGAACATGCCCTTGTAGAGCAGGGTCCTCGACGACATGCTCGGCACGTGGAAGTAGGCGCCCTTCGCCTTCATCGCGTTCTCGATGACGCGGCGGACCACGTAGAGCTTGCGCTCGAAGGCGGCCTGATCGAGGCCCTCCGCTGCGCCGATGAAGAGCTGCTCGAAGGCCGGCATGCCCGAACGAGCAATCTCGCCGATGGTGCTCGGATCGGTGGGCACGTCGCGCCAGCCGAGGAGCGCCTGCCCCTCCGCCTCGATGACGTCGGCGATGGCCTGCTTCTGCCAGGCGCGCTCGGCATCGTCGGTCGAGAGGAAGACCAGGCTGGCGGCGTAGCGACCCACCTCCGGAAGCCCGAAGCCCGCCTCGCCCGCGACGCGCCGAAGGAATCTGTCCGGCGTCTGCAGGAGGAGACCAGCGCCATCGCCCGTGGCCTCGTCGGCCCCCGCTGCGCCGCGATGCGTCAATCGGCAGAGGATGTCGGTGCCCCACTCGACGATCTGGTGCGTGGGCCCGCGTCGCAGGTCGGCGACGAATCCGATGCCGCAAGCGTCGTGCTCGAGATTGGGGTCGTACAGGCCCTGCTTCGGCGGAAGTCCGAACTGAGTCATGCGAGGATCCGGGTCGATGTGAGGGGAGGACCGCGTGGGCCCCTTCACTTGACCGATACCCGATCCCACTCCTTGCCGTACTGCGAGTGCTGAGCCCACCTCACCGCGCAGGTCTGCCGTTGCAGCCGTGGCGAGGTGCGCGCCCGCGAGAGCCGGTCCTCGGACCGGAGCGAAGAGCGTCGGTTCTGGCGAAAGGGGCCCCGAATACGCCTAAGTATTCGCACGTCCTACGTTTTTCGGGCCCTGCAAGCTATTACAACGGCCCTGGCATGTCAACCAGCTGGCAGCTCGCCCGGGCGCCCCCAGCGCTCCCATCCCCCGCTGCAATCGCCCTAACACGACGAATTCTCGGGGTTTTCTCTGAGATGCAACTCAACGCGGCAGAAGGGCCCGCATGGTGTCCGGGTGGTTCGTGAAGAGCCCATCCGTGTCGAATGTGATCATCCTCTTCATCAGCTCGACGTCGTTGACCGTGTAGACGTAGACCGCGAGCCCCGCGTCGTGCGATCGCGTGACGAGCCCTTCGTCGACCATCAGGAAGTGCGGATTGACTGCTTCGGCCCCCACGCGGGCGGCGCGCCCCACGAGATCACCCGCGAGCCGCGGATGACCGAGCACGGCGAGCCGTGCCCCAGGCGCCTTTGCGCGCAGCCGCTGCAGGATGCTGTCGTGGAACGAGGAGAAGAGCGTCTGCGCGAGCAGCCCTCGGGCCTCCACGGCCTCGAGGACCCGGGCTTCGAGCCCCGGGTAGTCCCCGCGCGCCTCCGACCACTTCAGCTCGAGGTTGAAGGGGATCTGCGCCCCGAAGCCGTCGAGCACCTCTCCGAGGGTGGGCACCCGCTCGGGCTGGGACCAGGCCTCGAAGGCGTGGGCGGCGTCGAGCTCGGCGATCTCGGCGGACGTGAGCGCTCCGATCTCGCCGGCACGACCGAAGTGCGCGAGGTCGGCATCGTGCGCGATCACCACCTCGCCGTCGCGGGAGAGGTGGAGGTCGATCTCGATCATGTCCGCACCCTGAGCGACCGCGAGCGCGTAGGCCGGTACGGTGTTCTCGGGCCGATACGCGGACGCGCCGCGATGGGCGATCACCTGGACCCGCTCGGGCCGACTCATCCCGCCCCGCTCCCGAACGATGCACCCGGGACCCGTGCTCGCCCCATGCTGCGACGGCAGACCACTTCGTCGTCTACTCCGCCCAGGCGAGCGCGCGCTGAACGGCCCTGCGCCAGCCTGCGTAGAGGCGCGCGCGCTCGCGCGGATCCATCCGCGGCTCGAAGAGCGTGACGCCCCGCGAGGCCGCGTCGATCTCGTCCCGATCCTTCCAGAAGCCCACCGCCAGCCCCGCCAGCGCGGCCGCACCGAGCGCCGTCACCTCCAGGACCTCCGGGCGCTCGACGGTGCAGCCGAGGACGTCGGCCTGGAACTGCATGAGGAAGTCGTTGCGGCAGGCGCCGCCGTCCACGCGCAGATGGGCCATCGATTCGCCCGCATCGCGCGCCATGCAATCCATCACGTCGCGCGTGCTATAGGCGATGGCCTCCAGACCGGCGCGGATCAGATGCTCTCGACTCGTCCCCCGGGTGAGCCCGACGATGGTGCCCCTCGCGTGCTCGTCCCAGTAGGGCGTGCCGAGCCCGGTGAAGGCCGGCACCAGATAGACGCCGTCCGTATGCTCGACGGATCGCGCGGCGGCCTCGCTCTCGGCGGCATCGTCGATCAGGCGCAAGCCGTCCCGCAGCCACTGCACTGTGGCACCGGCCATGAAGATGCTCCCCTCGAGCGCGTAGTCCACGCGCCCATCGACACCCCAGGCGATGGAGTTGAGCAGGCCGCTCTCGGAACGCGGCACTTGACTGCCTGTATTCATGAGCATGAAGCAGCCGGTGCCGTAGGTATTCTTCGCCATGCCGGGCTGCGTGCAGCCCTGGCCGAAGAGCGCCGCCTGCTGATCGCCCGCGATGCCCGCGATCGGCACCTCGCCGCCCAGCCACTGCGCGCGCGCTACGCCGAACTCGCCGCTGCTGTCACCGACCTCGGGCAGCATGGCTCGGGGAATCCGCAGCGCCTCGAGGAGCACGTCGTCCCAGCCGAGCTCGTGGATGTTGTAGAGCATGGTGCGCGAGGCATTCGAGTACTCGGTGGCGTGAACGTTGCCCGCCGTCAGCTTGTAGAGCAGCCAGCTGTCGACGGTGCCGAAGCAGAGCTCGCCGGCCTCCGCGCGCTCTTGCGCCCCGGCCACCGCGTCGAGGATGAAACGCACCTTCGTGCCGGAGAAGTACGCGTCCACGATCAGGCCGGTGCGAGCGCGAATCTCCTCCTCGAGGCCCCGCTGCCGCAGCTGGTCGCAGATCTCGGCAGTCTGGCGCGATTGCCAGACGACGGCGCGATGGATGGGCTCGCCGGTCGCGCGGTCCCAGACCAGCGCGGTCTCTCGTTGGTTGGTGATGCCGATGGCCGCGAGATCGGCGGCATTGGCGCCCGCCTTCCGCATGACGCCCCGCGCCGCGCGAAGCTGGCTCTCCCAGATCTCGTTCGCGTCGTGCTCCACCCAGCCCGGATGCGGGAAGTGCTGGGTGAACTCGTTCTGATCGACGGCCACCACGGCGCCGCTGCGGTCGAAGAGCAGCGCCCGAGACGATGTGGTGCCCTGATCGAGTGCCATGACAAAGCGACTCATGCTTCCCCCATTGCTCGCGGATCGAAGTCGCGCACTGCGATCGAGGCCGATGCGCCCCCGCCGATCGCGCTATTCCTGGCCGAAGAGCGCGTCCACGAAGGGTCCCGCCTCGAAGTCGCGCAGATCCTCGATGCCCTCGCCCACGCCCACGTATTTTACGGGAATGCCGAATTCGTCGGCCAGGCCGACGATCACGCCGCCCTTCGCGCTGCCGTCGAGCTTGGTGAGCACGAGTCCGGTGACGGTGGTGACCTCGGTGAAGAGCTTCGCCTGACTGATGGCGTTCTGACCGGTGTTCGAGTCGAGGACGAGCAGGGCTTCGTGCGGGGCATCGGGCAGATCCTTCGCGAGCACGCGGCAGATCTTGCCCAGCTCCTCCATGAGCGGCTTCTGGGTCTGTAGCCGGCCCGCGGTGTCGACGATGGCGACGTCGGCCTCCCGGGCGATGGCGGCCTTGACGGTGTCGAAGGCCACCGCGGCGGGATCGCCACCCGGCTCGCCTGCGATCACTTCGCAGCCCACGCGTTCGCCCCAGACCTGGAGCTGGTCGATGGCCGCGGCGCGGAAGGTGTCCCCGGCGCCCAGGACCACCTTGTTGCCCGCGCCCTGATAACGGGCCGCGAGCTTGCCGATGGTGGTGGTCTTGCCCGAGCCGTTCACGCCGAGCACGAGGATCACGTGAGGCTTGCCGTGCTTCTCGAGGGGAGCGCCTTCGGGCTGGACGCGTTCGAGCTTCTCGCGAATCGCGTCGTGAAGCACCTGCTTCACGCGAGCGGCGTCGGCGCCGCCGGCCTCGCGCTTGACGGTCTCGAGCAGCGACTCCGCGGTCTGGACACCGAGGTCTGCGGTGAAGAGCAGCATCTCGAGCTCTTCGAGGAGGTCGGCGTCGACGGTGCGACCGCCCAGGATTCCGCCGAGCCGCCCGACCAATGCATCGCTGGTGCGCGCGAGGCGCTCGCGCAGACTGACACGTCTAGGCGGCTCGGGAACCGGCTCGGGTTCGGGTTCGGGCTCCGGCTACGGGTAGGGATCCGGATCCGGATCTGGCTCGGGCGAGGCCTCGGGAGAGGGGACGTCGTC
>CAZQMY010000231.1:0-9425 GCA_964594405.1 uncultured Spirochaetaceae bacterium
CCACCATCGGCACCGCGTCGACATGGGCACACACCTCGAAGTCGCAGCCGAGGTCGCGCAGCGCCTGCACCTGCCCGACGTGATCGCGGTGGTAGTGGGTGAGCACGATGCGGCGCACATCGGCAAAATCGTACCCGAGCTCTTCGAGGCCAGCCCTCAGCGCCTCCTGGGCCGACGCGGTCTCGAGGCCGACGTCGATCAGGGTCAGGGGATCGCGATCGATCACGTACACCTCGACCGGCCCCTGCGTCCAGGGCGTGGGCACCGTGATCCGATGGACGCCCGGAAGCGCGTCGACCGGGACGGCCAGGCGCCCGGCGGAGGTGTCGCCCCTGCGCGTCCACACCGACTTCATCCGACGAAGCTAGCACAGGCCCCTGACGGGTCGGTCTCGGGCGAAGCGCCCGCGTCGGCCCAGAGGCTCACCGAAAGCCGCGGGCGGCGGGCGCAGCCCGGCGCGCGGACCGCCTCTTGGCGGGAAGGCTCCCGGTGCGACGGGCCGGACGCAGATCAGGGATTCTGCGCGGCCGGCGTCGCTGCCTCCACGAGGCCGGTGGCATCCACGACCTGCAGCTGCCCCTCGCCGACGGTGACGACGTGACGGCCCATGGCGGCGACGCTGGCCATGGCATCGACGTCGAGGTGCTCGACGACCGCCCGACCGGACCTGCTCAGCAGCTGGAGGCCGCGGTTGCCGACCAGGAAGATGCGTCCAGAAACGCCCGCGGCGTCGTAGACGTCACCGATGTCGTCCCGGCCGAGCCTCGCCACCACCGTGGGCTTCTGGCCGTCGATCACCTGCATCAGCAGCACGCCGGACTCGCCGATGGCGATCGCTCGATCCTCGAAGCTTCGGACCCGGCCGGGGGCGAATGACTTGCCCAGTCGAAGCTGCGCGAGCACTCGCTTCTGGCCGAGCAGGGTGAGATTCGAGACGTAGAGCGACTCGCCGTCGGTGAAGATCATCGTGTCCCCGACCAGGGCGAGGCCCTTGATCACGCGGCGCATCAAGCGCTTGATCTGGCGACTGTCCGGCGAGACCACCAGCAACCCTCGGGCACCCGCGACGATGTAGAGTTCCCCCTGCGCCTCGACCGCAAAGACGGTTCCGATCTCACTCCGACTGAAGGACTGCACCACCTTCGGACCGGCGGGACCGAAGGCGAGGATCTCGATTCCCTCTTCGCCGAAGATCGCGCGGCGTTCGCCCAGGCTCCGAACGCCGCTCCAGTTCTTGAAGTCCTGTGGGCGCTCGAAGTGGGTGAGCACCACGGGCTTGCTCGGATCCGCGAGCTCGAGGAGCTGGAAGTTGCCGTTCTCGTAGAGCGCGACCGCTCGATCCGCGGTCGCATCGACCGCGACCACCCGGCCGGAGAGCGCCACCGGCGGCCTCACCGCGGCGATGTTCTGCCAGCTGCCGACAGGGACGAAGAAGCCCTTCCAGAAGTAGGGCCCAGCGGTGGAGAAGAGGACCGACGAGCCGGAGATGTGATCCTGGGGGTTCAGGCGCAGCGTGAACTCCCGCTCGAAGGAAGGCCTGGCGCCGGGCTCGCGCTGTAGCGTGACGCGGGTGCGCGCCAGCATGCCGGGTCGTGAGACGGCCCCGCCCTCGACCTTCGCGCTCACGTGCTCCTCGCGATGCGCCACCGTGAGCCGCGCGCTCGGGAGCTCCGAGGCCATGCGCGGATCGATGATCTCCGGGAGGACCACCAGCTCGACGCCAGAGTCCTCGTAGAGCTCCTCCGCGATGTCCGTGAAGCGCTCACGCAGCTGCTTCGCCTGCGGCGTCCCCGGCGCGATATCGACACTCAGACCGACACGGTCGAAGCGACTCTCCTGCGCGATCTTCGGCGCCACGGCGCTTCGCTCGGCCTCCGCCGCGAAGTCGCTCTCGGGATGCGCGCGCGCGAACGCGGCCAGCGCCGCGGGCTCGCCCCCGAAGCCTGCACCTTCGAGATAGGCGAGGTTGCCCTCGGCGCGGGCCTTCATTGCACCTCGCGGAAACTGCGCGAGGAAGCGCTCGTAGGACGCGACCGTGCCCCCGGCGCGGGCGAGCGCGAAGGCCTGCGGCTCGAGCCGCGGCCTGAGCTCGTCGCTCAGCTCGCTCTCGGGGTACTTCTCGTTGAACTCCGCAAAGGCCTGCAGCGTGAGATCACGCTTGAGCTTGTGGAAGTCGAGGTGCTCCTGCGCGGCGGCCACCTGGGGCGAGTCGGGATGGTCCCGCATGAATCGGTAGTAGCTCGCGGGTGTGTCCTCCTCGAGCGCCGCCTTCCACGCACGTCCGGCACAGCCCGTCGCGAGCATCGCGAACGCACACAGCAGGATCAGGATCGGGATCGCCCGCCCAGCCAGCGGTCCGGAGGCCCGAGGAGCAGCGGCGGGGGCCGAACGGGGGGTGAGGGATCTCTTCGGCTGAGTGAATCGATGGGCGAGCACACGACCCTCCTGAAGCGGGTAGCACGGGTATCTCCCCGCCAGGGCGCGATCGGTTGGCGAGGGGCAGTCTGGTGACCCGATCTGGATCGGTCTGCAGGGGGGAAGTCTTGACCTGGCCCCAAGGGGATCCCGCCCGGCCGCCTCGGAGGGTCGCATTCCGAAGCGCCCGGAATCGGTGGTGATTCAGCTCACGCTTCCAGCCCGGAACCGGACCCGCAGCATCCCCGAGCAACGTCGATCAACAGAGTCCGAGGATCACCCCGGTATCGCCGAGCGCGGCGTGCAGCGCGTCGGGTAGAGCGTCCACTTCGAAGCCCAGCCCCGCTCCAGGAAGCTGCGACGACTCGCTCCATCGCCTGATCCACACCACGTTGGCCCGGACCATCACCGCCCCGGCATCGATGTCGAGAATCTCGAGCTCGAGGGCGTCCCCGACGTCGAGCTCTTCGTAGGTGACGACGTAGCAGCCCCCTATGGAGAGGGCGCGCAGGTTGGTGGTGCGCATCTGCGCTGCGTCTTCGCCAACGCGTCGATAGCGCCCCCGCAGCTTCACCACCGCGCGCAGATGCGCGCGTGTACTGCATCCGCTCAGCCAGACCGACTCACCGGAAGCGATCTCCCGCATCGCATGACGCAGGTCGGCCGAGAGCGGCGGCTTGAGCCGCATCATCTGGCCCGAACCGTCGGAGCCCACTCGAACGCGATGCACGGGCCATCGGACATTGAGCTCGAAGAGCGCGTTCATCTCCGTCGACTTGCCCCGGACGATCGTCGCGATATCGACCATCGCGCACACGGGGGAGGACTGCAGGCAATGGCAGATGAGCTCGCTCGGTGTCCGCACCCAGGCGACGCCGATGCCTTCTTGAGCAAGGTAGTCACCCCAGTAGTCGAAATAGACGTCGTGGATCCGGTCTTCGCAGAGCAGCACGAACTGCCGCGCATCCCCTTGCGATCGCGCTTCGCTCATTCGACCTCCGCGAATGCAGCCTTCGCGCCGGAACGACGAGCGAGGCCATGAATCCCTCTTGCCCGTCACAGAGGCGCCAGGCGGTCGTCCATCGATCGGTCATCTGCAGGAAGGGGTTGAGGCCGTCGCCGCCTCCCAGCGCCGGCTGCGTTAGAGTCAGGGCCACATCAGGAGTAGAGACCACATGGAAGTCGGCATTTGCCTCCCCTACATGGAGCACGACTACGGCCGGGACGAAGTCCTCGCCTGGTGCCGTGCCATCGACGATGGCCCCTTCAGCAGCCTCAGCTGCGGCGAGCGGATCACGGGCTACACGCTCGAGATGCGAAACGTCCTCGCGTTCGCGGCCGCCGCCACCTCGCGGGTGCGGATCGTGCCCAGCCTCTACGTCCTGCCCATGCACTCCGCTGTCTGGGCCGCCAAGGAGGTCGCGACCCTGGACCTGCTCTCGGGCGGACGCGTGACGCTCACGGTCGGTGTGGGCGGCCGTGAGTACGACTATCGCGCCGTGGGCGCGAGCTTCGCTCGACGCCATCAGCGCATGGATGATCAAGTGGCCGAGATGCGCCGCATCTGGAGCGGGGAGCCGCCCTTCGAGGGGGCGGACGACGTCGGTCCCCGCCCGCTCCAGGCAGGAGGACCGCCAATCCTCGCGGGCGCCATGGGGCCCAAGGCGATCCGACGCGCCGCCGAGTGGGCCGACGGCATCTACGCGTTCTCGATGGCGGGCAATGCGGACGAAATCAAGCGCATGTTCGAGACCGCGGAGCGCGCCTGGCGCGATGCCGGCCGAGACAGGCCCCCGCGCAGGGTCGGCGGCTTCTGGTACTCGCTGGCCGACGATGCGGAGGCCCGGCTCAAGGGCTACGTGCACATGTACCTCAAGATCTTCGGCCCCCAGATGGCCCAGGCCGTCGCCGACACCATGACACGCTTCAGCCCAGAAGCAGTGGCTGAAGGCATCGCGGGGATCGAGGCCCTCGGGTGCGACGAGCTGATCCTGGTCCCCGCGACCGCCGAGCTCGGCGAGGTCGAAGCCGCAAAGCGGATCGTCGGCTGACCACGGGCACGGGCCTGGAAGAAGAGAGGCAGAGCGAGCACATGGACCTACGCAACGTGATCGGGCTGGGCGTCGCCGGCAACTTCACCGGCAACCTCGAGCAGGCCGGTGAGGCCTCTGACTTCGTCGGGGTCGAGGTCACCGACGACGCCGCGCCGAAGGGCCTCTTTCCCTTCTACATCCCGGGCGCGGACGACCACTTCCTGGGCACCTTCCCCATCGACGCCGACCGGATCGCACCGCCCTCCCCCGACGACAAGCTGCAGATCGAGCCAGAGGTCGGCCTGCTCTGCGACCTGGAGTACGACGGGCAGGCGGTGACGGCCCTGCGACCCCGCCGCTTCGGTGCCCATAACGATTGCTCGATCCGGCGCGAGGGCGCCCGGAAGATCAGCGAGAAGAAGAACTGGGGACCGGCTTCCAAGGGCATCTCGAAGACCCTGCTCGAGATCGATCACTTCGAGGCGGGCGGCGTGCTGGACCACTACCGGATCGCATCCTTCCTGCGGCGGGACGGCGCGCTCCACGACTACGGCCAGGACAGCGCGGTGTCCAGCTACAGCTACTTCCATCAGCGGCTGCTCGACTGGATCGTCGGGAAGATGAACACGCAGGTGGACGCGGGCCCGCTCGAGTGCATCGCGGACTGGATCGCGCGCGCGCATCGCCCCGATCAGGCGCTGATCAGCATCGGCGCCACACGCTACACCGACTTCGGTGAGCAGACCTTCCTCGCCTCCGGCGACGAAGCCGTCGTGGCGGTCTACGACGGCCGACGACACGACGCCGCGGCGATCCGCGAGGCGTTGGATCGAGGGGCGAGAGAGCTCGATGGCGCTTCACTGCTCGTCCAGCGCGTGAGCTGAGGCTTCGCGACCGGCGCCCGGCCCGGGGTGCGCCTCGTCGAGACCGCAACCCCTCGTTCTCGGCGCCCCGGGGACCCTCGCCACTCGAGCTGGGCAGCCGGTATCCCGTGGTCTAGCCTCTTGGCCGAGGGCGGGAGACGTACGCCCGGCAAGGAGTGCGCGCATGGATGGGATTGCCAAGGGCCTCGGGCCGCAGATCAGCCGCCAGGTGTTGAAGCTGCGGGACCGCACCCTCCTCGAGGGTGCCATGGCCACGGCCGCCTTGGTCGCCATGGCTGATGACGAGCTCGCCATCGAGGAGACGCTCGCCGTCAAGGTCGTCCTCGAGAACCTCGAGCTGCTCAAGGTCTACGATCCGCGCCTCGCGCTGAGCATCTATACGAACCATCTCAATATGATCCGCGAGGACGCGGCGGCGGGCAGAGAGGCGGCGATGAAGCTGATCGGCCGCTGCAGCGAGGAGATCGAGGCCGCCGAGCTCGTGGTGAAGGTCGGCATCGCCGTGGCGAAGGCCGACAAGGAGTTCCGGCAAGCCGAGATCGATGCGATCGGCGAGATCTGCGCAGCCGTGGGAATCCTGGGATTCGACCCGCTCGCCCTCGTGAGCACGCCCACGGCCCAACCCAACTAGCGCAGCGCGCAGCACGGCCGATCCGCGCCGGGCGCGCCAGGATTCGTGCTGATTCGGATGCGCCCATCGAGTAGGATGGAGCGTGATGCGCTCTCGCTGCCGACCGCTCCTCGCCGATGCTCGCCTGCCGCTGCTGCTGACCGCCCTCTCGGTCGTGCTGGCCCTCTTCCCGAGCGCGACAGCGGCCGACGGCACGATCGGCCAACGCTGGGAGCTGACGGGCCTCGGTGGAGGCGGCTTCGGCGGCAGCTTCGACCTGCCTGATGGAGACGTCGAGCTCGACGCCGGCTACGGCGGCTCGGCGCAGATCGCCTTCCGACCGAATCCGGGGGAAGGCGGGCTCGTCTTCATCCGATATGCGTACGATCAGACGCCCTTCCTGGTCGATCTCGACGAGCGACCGCCCGGCGCATTCGATGTCGCCGTCTCGCACATCCAGCTCGGCGGCGAGGCCGACGGGCGCGTCTTCGACTTCTTCCATCCCTTCCTGGGGCTCAGCATCGGGGCCTCGCACTACTCGCCCGTGAGTCGGGGCTTGCAGAGCAGCTGGTTCTTCTCGACCGGCTTGTACTCCGGATTCAAGATCCCCGTCGGCGATCACTGGGGCTTCCGCCTCGAAGGCGGCCTGCTCGCCACCATCATGGGCTCCGACGCCAACGTCGTCTGTGTGCCGGGGGCATGCCTGACGACCGGATCCGGCGTGATCGGCCCGGTGCGAGGCCACGCCAGCGCCGGGCTCTTCGTCGCGTTCTGACGCGCTGCTACGCCCGATCGCCCGCGCCGGCGGCACCCGAGGGCCAGCCCTCGAGCCGTCGACGAGCTGCTGAAGCCGTGGAGGCCGCGACCGGGGCAGGTCGGCCTCGATGTCGACGCCCGGCGCCACGGGGCCGGGAGAAGGCGCGACGTTGCCGAAGCTCGCTTCGACGTCGCTCTTGGCCGTCGCCCCCACGCTGATCACCTGCGAGAGACTGGGTGCCACGCCCGGCACCACACCGTCATCGCCCATGGCGACGGCGGCGACCGGCCTACTGCGCGTGAGCGATCCTTCGGTCCACTCGGGCCGCGTCTCGCGGCCAGTCGTCGAAGCCGGATCGTCGAGTGTGCCCCGATGACGCAGTCGCGGGCGACGCCCTCCCCCGGCGCGGTCTGGCCGCTCAGCAAATGCCCGGAATCCATGGGCTTCGGCCCAGGCAGGGGACGCTCCCTCCGGCCTCGCTCGCCGCATCCGCAGCGCCCCGTCAGAGATGGGGCGCACCCGGATCGGACGCCTCCAGGGTGTACGCACCGCCTTCCCTGGTACGACCCATCGGGTTGTCGCTAGATTGCGGAGACGACAAGGGGGGAGTCGACGATGAGGCTGGGCATCGATTTCGGGACGACGCGAACGGTCGTGACCGCCGTCGAAGACGGGCGCTATCCCGTCGTGAGCTTCGAGGTCGGCGACGACTCGACGCTTCAGGACTGGGTCCCCGGGATCGCGGTGCGACCATCGGCAGGCGCGGAGGAGCCGCTGCTCTTCGGCTGGGAGGCGGCGGGGGCGATGCGTCGGGATCCCGCCTGGTCGCTGCGCTCGGTCAAGCGGGAGATCAGCACGATGCGGCCGGACGAGGTCGTCGCGGGTGCGGGTTGCTCCGCCCTCGAGCTCACGACCGGCTACCTCACGGCGCTTCGACGCGCGCTCTACGAGCAGAGCAACCTGCCCCTCTCGCCCGGCGAGCCCCTCGAGGCGATGGTGGCCGTGCCGGCCGGAGCGTCGGCGCGCCAGCGCTACCTCACCCTCGAGGCCTTCGCCCGCGCGGGCTTCGCGGTCCTCGGGATGGTCAACGAGCCCACCGCGGCGGCGATCGAGTATGGCCATCAGCATCTGCGCAACCTCGGCCCGAAGAGCCCGAAGCGCTACGTCGTCGTCTACGACCTCGGCGGGGGCACATTCGATACCTCGGCCGTCTCGCTCGAGCACCGACGCTTCGAGCTGCTCGCATCGGAGGGCGATGGCCACATCGGAGGAGAGGACTTCGATGAGATCATCCTCTCGCTCGCGCTGCAGGCCGTGGGCCAGGATCCGGACGTGCTCGACGCCACGACGCGAACGGAGCTGCTCGATGCCTGCCGCGAGGCCAAGGAGCGGGTCGGTCCGAACAGTCGCAGAATGCTGGTCGATCTCGGCCCCCTCTCCGCAGATGGCGAGCCCGTCGTCCTGAAGACCGCGGATGTCTACGAGCAGTGCAGCCCGCTCATCGAGCGCGCCGCCGAGCGTCTGGAGCAGCTCCTCGATCGCCTGCCCGAGCACGGCATCGACACCTCCAATCCGCGCGAGCTCGCCGCCGTCTACGTCGTGGGCGGGAGCTCCAGCTTTCCGCCCGTGGCGCGCGGGCTCCGCACCGCGAATCCACGCAAGGTCGCCGTTGCGCTCCAGCCGCATGCGGCGACGTCGGTCGGTCTCGCCGTGGCCGCCGATCCCGAGTCCGGCGTCTTCGTTCGGGAGGCCACCACCCGGCACTTCGGTGTGTGGCGCGAGGCCGAGGACGGCAGCGACAAGGTCTTCGATCCGATCGTCGCCAAGGACCAGATCCCGGAGAGCGGAGACTGCGTCGTGCTCCGGCGGGAGTACCATCCCGCACATCGGGTCGGGCACCTGCGATTCCTCGAGTGCACAGAGCTCACCGAGGGCGGGGAGCCCGCCGGCGACCTCACGCCTCTCGACGAGGTGCTCTTCCCGTACGACCCCTCGTGCGGAGACTGCGACCTGCGAGAGGCTGCCGCCGAGCGAACCCGGGACATCACGAGCGACGAGGTCGTCGAGACCTACACATTCGGCACCAATGGGTCGATCTCGGTCGCGATCGAGAATCTGACTCGAGGCTACGCGCGCAGCTACGAGCTCGGGAAGCACTGACGCGCCGTGCGCCGGCTCGCAGCCGCGGGGCTGCGAGCGCGCCGCCTACCACCAGAGAGCGATCGTCAACCCGATCAGCGCGAGCATGCCCACGCATTGGTAGCGGTAGTTCCAGATCCACGGAAGCGCCGCGAGCGCCTCCCGTTCTCCGTCGAGCATTGCGGGTGCCCAGACCAGCTCGTCGATGCCCTTGCCGTCGGGCGCCGGCGTCGCCAGGCTCACGATGACGATCGCGAGCGCGGCGAGGATGAGCAGGATCGGCGCGAGGTAGAGGAAGTGGATGACCGGTGTTCCCGACCGGGCGGACTCCAGCTGCTCGGGCGTGAGGGCCTGGGTCTGCACGATGATGGTCCCGCTCAAGGCGGCGACGAAGAGCAGAGCCGCCCCGGCGTGTCCGACGAGCAGCCCTGCGAAGGCTCCGCTGCCGTTGGCCCGTCTCCAGAACACGCCCGCGAAGAAGCAAGCGACGACCGGAGGAGCCAGGTAGGCGAGCATCTGCTGCAGGTAGGTCCAGATATTCGGGTACTCGACGATACGCGGCGCCCAGAGGACCGCCAGCGTCATGA
>CAZQMY010000232.1:0-9408 GCA_964594405.1 uncultured Spirochaetaceae bacterium
CCTCTTGGGCAAGGGCACGTACGAGACCCAGGAGATCCTCGGCAAGAGGATGAACCACGCGGTCATCGGGCCGGCCGGCGAGAACCGGGTCCTCTACGCGGGCATCGTGTCGAACGAGCGCATTGCCGGCCGCACCGGCGTCGGCGCGGTGATGGGCTCGAAGAACCTGAAGGCCGTCTCGGTGAAGGGTTCGCGCAAGCTCGAGATGGACGATCCCGAGGCGTTCAAGGCCTACACGAAGGAGGTGCGCGAGCTCTTCAAGGAGCATCCGGTGCTGGGCAGCTCACTCAAGCGCTTCGGCACGGCTGGGATCGTCAATACCACCAACGGCCGCGGCATCCTGCCGACGCGCAACTTCCAACGCGGTCACTTCGACGGGGCCATGACCATCTCGGGCGAGTACATGGAGGACGAGGAGCTGCTCGGCGTCAAGAGCAGCTGTATCCACTGCCCGGTCACCTGCGGCCGTGAGGTGGACGTCGAGGGCAAGGGCCGCGTGAAGGGGCCCGAGTACGAGACCCTCGCGCTCCTCGGCAGCAATCTCGAGATCAGCGACCTCAAGAAGGTCTCCGAGTGGAACTATCTCGCCGACGACATGGGCATGGACACGATCAGCCTGGGCGCCACCATCTCGTTCGCCATGGAGCTGCAGGAGAAGGGACTCTTCGACGCAGGACTGCGATTCGGCGAGCCCGCCGGCATCTCGGAGATGATCCGCGACATCGCCCACCGGAGTGGCAAGGGCAACGACCTCGCCGATGGCTCGCGGAAGATGAGCGAACGCTTCGGCGGCCACGACTTCGCCATGCACGTGAAGGGGCTCGAGCTCTCGGCCTACGACCCGCGCGGCTCCTATGCCCAGGGCGTCGAATACGCGACGACGAACCGGGGCGGCTGCCACGTCCAGGGCGCGAGCATGTACATGGAGTCGACCGGCCCGCTCACCATCAACCCGCAGAATCTGAAGATGAAGGCCGACATCCCGGTGCTGATGCAGAACAACGCCTGCGCGATCAACAGCATGGTGCTCTGCATCTTCACGACCTACGGGATGATCCCCGCCGCGATCCACAACATGGACCCCGGCTCCTTCACCCATCGGATGATGAGTCGCGTCTTCGAGAACCTCGGCCCGATGATGCGCATCGCCATGAGCATGAAGGGCAAGCCCATGCTGTGGTACGAGAAGTGGCTCACCTACATCACAGGCCAGACGATCTCGGGGGGCCACCTGCAGGAGATCGGCGGGCGCATCTTCAACCTCGAACGCATGTACAACCTCCGCGAGGGGCTGAGCGGCAAGGACGACACGCTGCCGCCGCGAATCCTGAACGAGTCCACCTTCGAGCACCTGGAGCGCGGGCACCCCCTCGACCAGCTGCTCCCGCGCTACTACGCCATCCGTGGCTGGGACGCCGACGGCGTCCCCACCCGTAGTACGCTCGACAAGCTCCAGGTGCGGGTATGATCGGGCACGCGTCGATCCTGGAGGACGAATGATGAGCATTCGAGTCGAGCTCACCTACGACATGGGCAAGGCGATCGGCAGCCACGTCATCGACGTCGAATCAGCGGGCACCGTGCAGGAAGTCGTCGATCAGACGCGCAAGCGCTTCAGCGAGGGCGGCGAGGACTTCGCCAGGCTCGCCCGCGTCGCCGCCGTCTCGGTGAACGGCGTGCTCACGAGCCACAAGAAGGGCATGAAGACGCCGCTCCGCGACGGCGATCGCGTGGCCTTCGTCAAGGCCGCTGCCGGCGGCTGATCCATCGGCGCACCAGGAGGGCCAGATGAGTGATCAAGAGACGAGAGAGGTCGATCCCTGGCGGTTCGCCGGCGGCTTCCTCAAGAACGTGCTCTCGAATGCAATCCCCGACGAGCCGGCGTATCGGAGCATCCCCTGGGCGCCCGTCACGCGCCCCCTCAGCGAGTCGAAGATCTCGCTGGTCTCCACCGCGGGGCTGTCGATGAAGGGCGACGAGCCCTTCGACATGGAGTACGAGCGGAAGCGACCCACCCGGGGAGATTCGAGCTTTCGCAAGCTCGAGGCCTCCGCGACCTCGGAGACGATCGAGGCGAATCATCTCCACGTCGACACCCGCTACATCCTGCGAGACCTGAACGTCGCGCTCCCGCTCGATCGGCTTCGTGAGCGCGTGGAGGCCGGTGAGGTGGGCAGCATGGCTGCCACCCACTACTCGATCATGGGCTATCAGGGCAACGACTCGAGCCTGCTCGAGCAGGAGAGCGCCCCCGCCATCGCCCAGGCCATGAAGAGCGAGGAGGTCGACCTCGCCCTCCTCGCCCCCGTCTGACCCGACTGCTGCCGGTCCGTGGGACTGGTCGCACGCGCCATCGAGGGCGTCGGGATCCCGACCGTCACCCTCAACATGATCTGGGTCTACCAGCGGCTGATCGGAATGCCCCGTGTCGCCGCCATCGAACATCCCTTCGGTCGACCCTATGGCGATGTCGGCGACCTGGATACCCAGACCGCCGTCCTGCGCGCCGCCCTGGGCGTCTTCGAGACCGCCCAGGAGCCTGGCCATGTCGAGCACCTCCCCTTCGTCTGGCACGAGGATCCGAAGTCGACGAAGTGGCAGCCGGACGAGCCCTCGCCCATCATCGCCTTCATCAAGAACCGGGGGAAGGAGGCCTGACGCCCTCTTCCCGAGGCGACGAGGAGAGTTCCGACGACGAGAGTCCCGACGAGGAGAGCCGCTGGAGATTGGCCTCGTGGGTCGCCCGATTGATGCGGTACGCGGTCAGGAAGCCCAGCGCCACCATGTAGACGCCCATCAGGAGCGGCACGTAGACCAGGCCGAGGTTGCGAATCACCTCGTCCGGGACTTCACCGACCGTTGCCTGCTTCGGGAAGCCGATCACCGAGAGCACCGCCGTGGCGGTCAGCGTGCCAATGCCATGCACGGCCTTCTGGATGAAGCTGCGGGCTGCGAAGAAGACGCCTTCACTCCGCCGCCCGGTCTCCAGCTCGCTCTCCTCCACGACGTCGGCCACCATCGAAGACGCGAGAATGGCCGCTGTGATGATCAGCGTCACTTCGATGAGATTGAAGCAGAAGAGAGACCAGAAGAGCGCGTCGCTGCCGTTGGCGGGGAAGAGCCCCAGCAGTCGCAGAGCGATGGGCGACGGCGCCAGGAAGAAGGCCGTGGCGGCGACGCCCACGCCGGCGCGCTTCTTGTCGTATGCCTTGGAGAGCTTCGGACCGATCACCAGGGCGAGGCCGGCCGACACGAAGAGGGGCAGGACCAGCAGGCCGAGCTGGGAGGACTCGAGCTCCCAGAAGTAGGTATTGAAGTAGATGTTCAGCGAGGTCGTGATGCCGGCGGCCATGGCAGAGAAGAGAGCGGAGAAGAAGAGCACCAGGAAGTTGCGGTTGCTCAGCGTATCCCGCAGCTCGGCCAGGGTGGTCCCGAGCTCGAATCGCTCGCGGATCGGCGGCTTTCGAAGCTCCGGAATGTGGCGGTGGGTCCCCAGCGCCGAGGCGACGATCGCCACGAACATCAACACGCATGAAGCCAGGCCATAGGCCTGGTAGCCCTCGCGATAGAGCACGCCCCCGCGATCCTGGGGCAGGAACACCAGGTACGCACTCGCCGACATGGCGAGCCCTCCCCACCAACCGAAGAAGTAGCGGTAGGCGAGCATCGATGTGCGCTGGTCGTAGTCGTCCGTCAGCTCGGCGACGAGCGAGGTCGAGGGAATCTCGTAGAACGTGATCGCGATACGGACCGTGATGGCCACGGTGCAGAAGTAGGCGAAGAGCGCGACCTGGGACTCGAATTCCGGCGGACTCCAGAGCAGGTAGAACGAGATGGCCACGGGCAGCGCCGACGCGTACATGAAGGGATGGCGACGGCCGAAGCGCGAGTGGAGATTGTCGGAGGCGTAGCCCACGACGGGATCGGTGAGCGCGTCGACGACCAGCGCGGTCATGATGCCGAGCCCCACCCAGGCGGCGGGCAGCCCCATCACCTGGTTGTAGAAGAGGAGAAGGAAGTAGGCGAATCCGTTGTCCTTCACTCCGTAGGCGACGGATCCGAATCCGTAGTAGAGCTTGGTCGAGATCGCGAGGGGCCTGGACACGAATGGGGCCTGTCCGGCGATCGGTGTATCGGGTGCGGCCATGACGATCTGCTCTCCCGGCGTGGTGCGCGCACGCTGGCGCGCCTGCTTCAGAACTTCTCCTTGAAGGGCCGGAGATCGACCTCGAAGCTCCATGTACTGGGATGTTGGCGGTGGAGCATCCAGTAGGCATCGGCGATGGCGTCGATGTCCATCATGCCGAGCTCTCCGCGCTGCTCCTTGATGCGGGGCATCCGCGAGTTGACCTGGTCGCCGTCGATGACCCCGTCGATGACCACGTGAGCCACGTGAATGCCCTCCGGCCCGAACTCCCGCGCCATCCCCTGGGCGAGCGCGCGAAGACCGGCCTTGGCCGAGGCGAAGGCCGTGAAGGGCGGACGCGCCCGCAGCGAGGCGGTGGCCCCGGTGAAGAAGATGCTGCCCGAGCCCTGCGGCAGCATGCGCCGCGCGGATTCGCGCCCCACCAGGAACCCGCCGAAGCAGCAGAGCCGCCAGAGGTCCTCGAAGAAGTCGTCGTCCATGTCGAGCAGCCCCTTGAAACGGTTGTTTCCGGCGTTGTAGGCCACGAGATCGAGCGACCCCCCCTCGCTCTGCGCACGATCGAGGAGCGCCACCACATCGCCGGTCCTCGTCGCATCGGTCGCCACCGCGGTGGCACCTCCCCCGGCCGCCTCGATCTCGCCCACCGTGGCCTCGAGCCGCTCGAGCGTACGTCCAGCCACGAAGACGTGCAGGCCTTCTGCTGCGAAACGCCGGGCGAGAGCGGCCCCGAGGCCGGCTCTCGAGCCCACGCCCACGACCACCGCGGTCTTCCCGATCTCACCCAGCGCCATCGCGTCGTCCTCCGTTCGCGGGCGTCCACCGCGCGCCCCTGCTCGTCGCTGCGATGATGGCGAAGGCCGGGCGCTCGCGCTCGAAGTCCGGCCGGGTCGAATCCGGGTGTTAACATCGGCGCCGCCCGATCGTGGAGTGGCCGCAAGAGCACACGACCGCTCCGCCATCGGCGCGCGCCCACCCGGAGGCTGCACCCGCCTCGACGAGCGAATGGAGAGATGCCGAACATGAGGCCCCTCGGTGCCCCGATCTCCCCGCATGGGCCCAGATACGGCCCCACTCCGATGGCTCGGAGGGGCGACGGGCGATGAAGTGGACCGGCCTTCACACGACAGCGGCGGTCATGGCCGTGCTGCTCCTCATGATCGGCACCTACGATCTGATCCGCTCCGCCGTCTCGGTCCACGCCAACTCCGACCTCTACTTCATCGCGAGCGTCTATCGCGACCTCTTCGAGAACGGCCGGGGGCTCGAGGGATGGAACCTCCCTCCGGCCCCCTACTTCTTCCCCGACGTAGTGCTCCTCTTTCCCGCCTTCGCGATCACTGGGAGCCTGATCGGCGGCTACCTCGTCTACGGGGCGATCCTCTTCGTCGCCCTGCTGGGCGGAGTGTTCGCCCTCTTCCGCTCCATGGGAATCGATCGCGATCGTGCCGCATTCTCCACGCTGCTGGCGGGTCTCGCATTCGTTGCGGCCATGCAGGGAGCCCATCCGGCGAGCCTCGTGACCTTCCTCCCGATCTTCCACGCGGGCAGCGCAGTGGTCGCCCTCTGGATCGCCGCCCTCTTCAGCACGGGCATCCGCAGCGGCTTCAGCCGGCGCCTCTGCGCGATCATCATCGCGCTCAGCACGGCGATCGCGCTCTCGGATCTCTTCTCCGTCTTCCAGATCTTCATCCCCATCGCCCTCACCACCCTGGCCCTGTCGGGCCGAGGGGACGTCGAGCGGGCACAGACGACGACGATGCTGTCCCTGATCGCGATCAGCGCCGTGCTGGTCACGGCAGTCCTCGGGGTCGCCGGCTCGATCTGGCCCCTCAGCTTCGTGGGCAACCCCGTCTTCGCGAAGCTCGCGGAGGGGTTCGACCCCGCGATCGTGCTCGGGACCGCGCTGCTCGCGGGATGCGCCGTGCTGGTGGGCCGCCTGATCCGCCTCTGGCATGCCGTCGCCGCGCTGGCTGCGATCGTTGCGTCGCTCGGACTCCTGCTCGCGTTCAACCCCGACTACGTCAGCAGCCGCTCGCATACCCTCAACGTGCCCGAGGGCTGGCCGGTGAGCGCCATCGCGCTCTTCGCCTCCGACCTGATCGAGCTCGCCCTCCACGACCCGATGCTCTGGCTGGCCGTGCTGCTCGCGCCGACCCTCTGCGCGGCCTCCCTCGTGCGAATGTCGCGCTGGCCGGACGATGCGCGAGGAGCACGAGGCGAGCCGATCCCGGCCGAGGCGCGGGTGGCCCGCGCCTTTCTGGCGACGACCTTCCTCTTCTCCATCGGCATCGCCGTGGTCGCCGGCGCGCTCGAGTGGATCGGGCTCGGCTGGCCGATCCTGGAGGGCCTGGAGATCTACCGCGAGGGCACGCTCAGACACATCCAGCCGCTCTACGTCTTTCCGATCTTCGCCCTGACTGCGATCGTTCTCTTCCGGCGCCGCCCACCAAGCGATCGGACTTTCCAGGTCGCCATCATCGGCCTGCTCATCTACGCGACGCTGCGTATCGGACCCGGCATCACGAATCTCGCCACGCCGCCCAGCCTGCCCTATCCCGACTACCATCGATGCCTGGACGACCTGGCGCGCGAGCGCGGCCTCGAAGCCGGCTACGGCGACTACTGGACGGCGCGTACGCTCGAATTCGGCTCGCGAACGGGAATCGAGATGACGGCGCTGCGTGAGCCGATGGTGCTGGAGTTCTGGGTTCATGGCATGGCGGGCTTCCTGCCCCCGCCCGGCGATCCCCGAAGCCATGCGCGATACGACTTCATCGTGCCCAGCCGCTTCCCGCCCGAGCAGATCGCTCGGCGATTCGGAGCCCCCGCCGAGGCCGACCTCTGCGGCCCTCTCCGGGTCATGCTCTACGATCGCGACGAAGACCTGGCCTTCCGCAACTTCATCCGCTTGCCGGCCCTGCTCGCCGCCGGTCGGGCGCTTCCGGCGAAGGCGTCGTCGCCGCCCGGGATGCCGCGCTATGTGGAGGAGGGGCTCCCGGTCGCCGAAGCGCGGACCGCGTTCGTCGAGCCGGGAGAGCCATTACTCGTCTCACTCGAAAGGCCCACCGCGGGCGACGTGCTCGAGATCGCTTACGCGGGAAGTCAACCGATCTCGGTGGTTGCTCGGCGTTCCGCCGGAGACGAACGCCACGCCCTCGAGCTTCCGCCGAAGGATGCAGCGACGATGAGCATTGCCTACCTCGCCCTGCCGGGCGGGCCGGAAGCGCTCTGGGATCGCTTCGAGATTCGCAGCGATGCGACGGCGAGCATCGGGCACCTGCAGGTCTATCCCGATACGCGCCTTCGACAGGACTGACGCGCGAGCCGTCTCCCGTGGCTCGGGCATACGCAGTACCATCGTCCGCCTCGCGCCCCTGCGAATCCCGCCCACTCGAAGGAGCCTCCATGAGCCCGAACGACAGCGCCGCGTCGCCCAGCGAGAAGGTCGACTCCGCGGAGGCCTGGAACGAATTCTGCGATCTGCTCAAGAAGGCCGGCGAGGTGATCGTCCGCGATGATCTCGAGCTCGACACCTTCGACCGCGCCGAGGGTCATCGCTACCTGGCGAGACTGCTCCGCGCCGGGCTCACCTCCTTCGCGGAGAATACGGGGCCGCTCTCGCCGACCTTCCGCACCATGCCCGACATGGTCAAGATGGGCCTCGACAACCCCGACAACTACTACATGAGTGCGTCGGTGAATCCGCACTATACGTACAGGATTCGCGGTCGGCGCGGAACGATCCACTACATGAGCTTCGCGGCTCAGAACCAGAACTTCGCCGCGCGGGACAAGATCACCGGCGGCGCCGGCCACCTCAACGACGCCGAGCTCTCCTACGCGCCCGATGGAAGCTTCGAGATCGTCGCGAGCATGAAGGAGCAGCCGGGCAACTGGCTGCGGATGACCGAGCACACCAAGCAGATCCTGCTGCGCCAGACCTTCCTCCATCGGGAGCGGGAGACGGCCGTGCAGGTCGAGATCGAGTGCCTCGACGCGGAAGGCCCGCCGCCGCCCCTGGAGCCCGAGAAGATCAGCGGCATGCTCCTGGGAAGCGCGATGTACGCCATCGGCTGCGCGCAGTGGTTCGCCGATTGGGTCGTCGACTTCCTGAACCACGCCCCGAAGAACGCCTTCCATCTCCCGAGTGAGGAGCAGCATCGCCTGGTGGGCGGAGACCCGAACATCCGCATCTGGCTCGGGCGCTTCGAGCTCGGGGACGACCAGGCCCTGGTGGTCGACCTCGAGCCCCCGGAATGCGACTACTGGAACTTCCAGCTCGGCAACATCTGGGCCGAGTCCCTGGACTATCGGTTCCGCAACGTGCACGTGAACAGCGGCGGCGCGGTGGTGGGTGACGACGGTCGCGTGCGCCTCGTGGTGTCGGCGACGGACCCCGGTGTGCCGAACTGGATGGATACGGCCGGGCATCGCCACGGGACGATGTGCGTGCGCTGGGTCCGCGCGAAGAGCCACCCCGAGCCCGCCTGCCGGGTGGTCCCGCTCGATCAGGTGCGCGCGTCGGACTGAAGCGCGGCGCCTGCTCCGGCCGTGCGGCCGCCCCCGATGCACAATCCCTGGCCAACGGGCCTGCCCGGCTGCCCAATCCGCGAGCATCGTTTGTCCGGGTCCGCGAACGAGAGTGGACGCCGATGGAGGGCCGCTCCGTGCACGCCCCCTCGAGGTCGCGCTGAGGCCCACCAGGAGCCGGTCAGGGCACCCTTCACAGCCCAGACGAGCACTCGAAGGCACATCGGTCGAGTTGGCACAGTCGTTGCTGTCATGGCACCAGAGCCCGAGGTCGCCCCGCAAACCGATTGCGGCCGGATCGCCGACTCCCCCCGCACGCCCGGGTTGAGTTGCGCCCGGAGTCTGCGCCTCGTGGCCCGGCAACGATCCCATTTCCATCTCGCGACCACCCGAAGATTCGGAGTCATTCAAGGAGTTCCAAGGAGCATTCATGGGTACCAAGGCAAAGCTCGAGTACATCTGGCTGGACGGTTACTTCCCGACCCAGAGCCTGCGTAGCAAGACGAAGATCGTGGAGGACTTCAGCGGATCGCTCGAGGACTGCCCGATGTGGAGCTTCGACGGCTCCTCCACCGAGCAGGCCGAAGGCGGCAGCTCCGACTGCCTGCTCAAGCCCGTCGCGATCTTCGAGGATCCGGCCCGCAAGAACGGCTACCTCGTCATGACCGAAGTGCTCTCACCCGACGGCACGCCGCATCCGACCAACGGGCGCGCCACCATCGAGGACGACG
>CAZQMY010000233.1:0-9406 GCA_964594405.1 uncultured Spirochaetaceae bacterium
CGACACGCACCCACCGCCTCGGCCGACAGGTTCGTCGAGTCGGTTCGCATGTAGGTGATGTGGCCGGCCTCGTAGAGGCGCTGGGCCAGCATCATCGTCTTCTTGACGCTGAACGAGAGGCGGGTGCTCGCAGCCTGCTGAAGCGTCGAAGTGATGTAGGGCGCAGTCGGCCGCGTCTTGGTCGGCTTGTCGTTGCGCTCGGTGATCGAGTAGGCGCCGGCCTCCAGGGCCGCCACGGCCCGCTCAGTCACCCCGCGGTTGGGCGGACGGAACTCCTCGCCGCGCTCCTTCGTCACCTGGAAGCGGATCGCCTCGCCCGCGGAGGTCTTCGTATCGGCGTAGACCTCCCAGTACTCCTCGGGCACGAATGCGCGGATCTCCCGCTCGCGCTCCACCAGCAACCGGACAGCGACCGACTGGACCCGCCCCGCGGACAGGCCCCGCGCCACCTTGCTCCAGAGCAGCGGCGAGAGCATGTAGCCCACGACCCGGTCCAGGAAGCGCCGCGCCTGCTGCGCGTTCACCCTCGAGAGATCGAGCTCGCCCGGATCCTCGAAGGCCTCCTGGATGGCGCTCTTGGTGATCTCGTTGAAGACCACGCGCTTGAATCGGTCGTCCTTGCCGCCGATCACCTCGCGCAGATGCCAGGCGATCGCCTCGCCTTCGCGATCGAGATCGGTGGCCAGGTAGATCTGGTCCGCGTCCTTGGCGAGCTTCCTGAGCTCGGTGACCACCTTCTCCTTGCCCGGCAGGATCTCGTAGTTGGCCGCCCAATCCTTCTCGGGGTTGACGCCCATGCGCGCGATGAGCGCCTCCTTGGCCTTCTTCTTCTTATGCGCGGCGCGCTTCTTCGGGGGCAGCTTGCGCGTAAATGCGGCCGCCTCGGCGCGGGCCTTGGGATCGACCTTCTTGCCCGAGCCGGAGACCGGGAGATCGCGAATGTGTCCAACGCTGGACTTCACGACGTAGTCACGGCCAAGGTATTTGTTGATCGTCTTCGCCTTGGCCGGCGACTCCACGATGACGAGCGACTTTCCCATATCTCCTCGAGGGCCCACTGGGATCGCGGAACCGACACCCTGCGGGAATTGCCGGCCCGTGATCCCCTCTCCGATCCAACCCGGGGATCGGAAGCGGCTCTGGGATACTTGAGTGCGGCACGACGCATCCCTCTTGCCGGCATCCTGCCACCGGGCGCGATCCGTGTAGCACAGACATCCGGGCGCAGGCTCGCATCACGCTCGCGCTCCCGCGGGGGCAAAACATCTTCACGTCGGCTCTCCCCGAAGGCGCACGGAAGCGCGGCGGCTACGTCGCGTTTCCGTCACGGATGAACGACGCTCCGCGTGGAAATCACCCGTATGAAATTTCTGCGACGCCGGACCGACCCGCCCCGGCGTCCGCGAGGCACCGCCCACCGGGTGCCCCGATGGGACGGTCGACCCGGTCCGCTCCTCCTTCTCGGCCCGGCACGATCGATGGCCCCACATGGGATGCGCCTTCGATTGACCCGGCCTTCGGGCTCCGTCAACTTCGAGCGGATGCCCCCGCAGACCGACGATCAGCCCGACCGGGGACGCTCCGACGGCGCCACGCCGCAGCGGCCGCTCGAAGAGGCGGCTTCACGCCTCCGATCCAGCGCGGCCGCGCGGAATCGGCGTGCGAGCCCGAGCGAGAAGCGGCGGCTGCGCATCCTCGAGGCGGCGGCCTACCTCTTCGCAGAGCACGGCTTCTCGCGAACGCGCGTCGATCAGATCTCCGAGCGGGCGGGCGTCTCGAAGGGCCTGGTCTACGTGCACTTCCCGTCGAAGGAGGCGCTCTTCGAGGCAGTGCTCTCCCTGGCGATCATCGACTGGATGACCAGCGCCGTCGAGGGCTCGGGCAACGCCGACATACCGGTGCACGAGCGCCTCGCCCGGGTGATCAGGATCTCCACCGAGTACGCGGGCCGCAATGCCCTGCTCAATGCGCTGCTGGCGCAGGATCCGGACGGCCTCCTCCCGCCGGAGATCGAGCGATCGGATCAGCTGCGCGAGGCCTACGTCGGCGCCATGACCCGTCTGCTTCGGCTCGGACTGCGTCGGGGCGAGCTGCGCTCAGATCTCGACCCGGCGGCCACGGCCCGGGCCCTCTGGATCGCCCACAGCGGACTGATCCGGGAGAGCTTCGTCGGTCCCGACCCGATCGCCCGAAGCCGTCCAGAGAAGATGGCCGAAGCCATGATCGATCTGATCCTGGTCGGGATCCGGCCGCCTGCCGGGGTCGACTGAAGTCCTGCAACGAAGCAAGGAGGCCCCATCCATGGCCCGGATCCTCGGCAACCTCGTCCCCGAAGACGAGTACACGCACCCGCTCGGCAGCGAGCCGAACTTCAACGAGAGCATGTACTTCAACTTCTTCGATCCGAGGCAGCGGATCGGCGGGTTCGTCCGTCTCGGGAATCGTGCCAACGAGGGTCGCGCCGAGATGACCGTCTGCATCTACCTCGAGGGGGGCCGCGTGCTCTTCATGTTCAAGCGCGCGCCGATCGATCACAACGACGCCTTCGACGCAGGGGGGCTCGCCTTCGAGGTCATCGAGCCGACCGAGCACCTGCGCACCACCTACGTCGGCAGCGTGATCGACATGGCGAACCCGAAGGCGCTCGCGGACCCGGGTGAGGCCTTCAAGACGAGCCCGCGCCGCAAGCTCGAGCTGGATCTCGATCACCGCGCCATCGGTCCCCTCTACGGCGGCTCGAAGAAGGACGCCGAGGAGGAACGCGACGCCGACGAGCAGTTCGGCAAGGCGCACTACGAGCAGCACATGAAGGTGACGGGCAGCCTGGAGATCGACGGGACACGCTACGAGATCGAGGGCTTCGGCCTTCGCGACCACTCGTGGGGCCCACGCCACTGGCAGGCGATCGAGAGCTACGAATGGCTGACCATGAACTTCGGCGAGAAGATGGGCGCGATGATCTCGATCGTCCGCCAGGACGCGCACAGCCACAGCAGGGGCGGCGTGCTCGTGCGCGGCGATGAGCTCGAGAAGATCCGCGAGGTCGAGATCGTGCCGCACTACGACGAAGGCGGCCTCTACCACGAGGCGCTCGACGTACGGGCCGTCTGCGCGGATGGTGAGGTGCTGGAGATCCGAGGCGAGGTGGAGGGCTTCATCCCGCTCCGCAATCGGCGCGAGGGAATGGTCACACACATCGGCGAAGGCATGACGCGCTGGACGCTCGGCGACGATGTCGGCTACGGCCTCTCGGAGCTGCTGCGCACCTTCCGGTAGCCGTCCGGCTCAGGGCTCGAGCACCACCTTGATCGTCCCCGAGGCGCGATCGCCCGCCTGAGCGAAGGCGCTGGGCGCGTCGTCCAGATCGAAGCGATGCGTGATGATCGCTTCGGCGATCCCGGGCCGCGACGCGAGCATCGCGGCCGCCACGTCGAAGTCGCGCGCAATGCCCGAGCGCGCGTAGAGGCTCGAGGGGATCACGTTGATCTCCTTCAGACACAGCGCCATCCCGGGCACGCGCATCCCCTTCCAATACGTGCCCAGCAGAAGCAGCACGCCGCCCGGCTTGCAGAGCTCGACGGCCCGCGCGAGCGCACTCTCGGTACCCGCAGAGTCGATCACCAGGTCGTACTCACTGCGGGCCGGCGCGTCCGCCCCGAGCTTCGTGCCCGCAATCCGCTGGGCTTCGTGACGGGCCTCGAGCACGACGCTGGCTCCCGCTGCGCGGGCCGCCTCCACCGCACACAGGCCGATGGTGCCGCCGCCGATCACCGCCACACGATCGCCGGCGCCCAGCCCGGTTCGTCGCACGCCGTGGACCGCCACCGAGAGCGGCTCGATCAGACAGGCGTCGGCGACGGAGACCCCGGCGGCGAGGGGCACGATGCAGCGTTCGGGCACGCGGATCTCGTCCGCCATGCCGCCGTCGCGACCGACGCCCATGATCGTGCTGGTCCCGTCACGGCAGAGGTTGTACGCATCGCGCGCGCACGCGTCACAGCGTCCGCAGACGCCGAGCGGCTCGATGGCCACGGCACGCCCATCGGGCAGCTCACCCGCGAGCTCGTGGCCGAAGGTATGGGGCATCGGCATGCCGAGCTCGAGGATGTGGAGATCGCTGCCGCAGATCCCCGCCGAGCGGATGCGTACGCGAACGCCCTCGCCGGCGGGCTCGGGGACCTCGACCACCCGGACCTGCCCATCCACCGAGCGCACCGCTCTCATCCTCTCCCTCCGACACGCCTCGCCGGGGCGTGGCCGCTAATCGGTCGAGCCGGCAGCGGGTGCGGGCTCATCGACTGAGGGCTGGCGCAGCAGCGCCCGCAGCCTCTCCGTGACGATCAGACGGGCCTCGTCCTTCGAGAGCCCGTTGTAGCCCCGGAGATTCTCCCACGAGCTCCACGAGGCCATCACCGACAGCGATTCGAGGACGCGCGTGCGGGCCGCATCGTCGGCCACCGACGCAAGCTCGATGGAGAAGACCCGCTCGAGACCACGCCTGAGTGTGTTGCGGAGCCAGCTGAGCGCGTTGTCGAGCACCGGCGAGAAGGGCTCGTGCAGGCGCGAGGCGCGCCGCACGGGCGTGGTCGCCTCGTGCAGGTAGACCAGCTCGTCCATGTAGAGCCGCAGCCGCTCCTCGAAGGGGCCATCCGAGGGCACGTGCTTGAGATTGGCGATGATGCGATCGCCCACCCTGCTCGCGGCGGCGCTGAAGAGCGTCTCGAGATCCTCGAAGTGCTGGAAGATCGTGCGCTCGGACACACCCGCGCGCTCGGCGATGGCCTTGGAGGTCGGCCGCAGGTCGCCCTCGGCGATCAGATTGAGCAGCGCGTCGGCCACCGCCCGGCGGGTGCGCACGGCCCGCGCCACCCGGCCATCGCGCGGCGCCTCATCCTCGACTTCGCGATCCCTTCCCTCCGCCTCGGCGATGGGAACGTTGAGGCCGGCGCCCGGTGTACGGTCGGCCTGCTGGCCCGCCTCGGCGCTCTTCGGCTTCCCGTCGTCTTCCGCCATGGCCCGCATCATGCGCCAACCGACCCGCTGCGTGCAACTCCGGCCAGGCGCCCGCATCGTCTGGCGGCGCGCCGGCGGCGGCCCACCTGCGAGGGGCCCGATCGATGGGCGGAGGTCGAGGCGATCACTCCGCTTCCGCGAGCAGCTTCTCGAGGGTCGACGTCGCGAGGTTGTCGACATCGGCGGTCGCCTCTTCGGGAATGCGTCCGTAGTGCTTCATCTGCTGGAAGACGCGCACCATGATGGCCGAGAACCGGAACGCCGCGAAGACCTCGTAGTAGTGCATGTGGTGGGCCGGGCGACCGACCTGCGCCTCCCAGGCCGCGATGGTGTCGTCCCGCCCCGGCATCCCCTCGAGCCGAGGGATGCCGATGCCCTCCGTGAAGCACCGGTCCAGCACGATGTACCACGCCAGATCCGCCACCGGATCCCCGACGAAGACCATCTCCCAATCGATCACGGCAGCGACCTCGAAGTCGCGGTAGATCTGGTTCGAGATCCGAGAATCTCCCCAGCACAGTCCGCGTCGGCGATCGTCCGGCGCATGCTCCAGCAGCCATGCGAGCGCGCGCTCGAGGAGGGGATGGCGCGCACGCTCCATGCCCCAGTCCATGTAGCCGTGCCAGTAGTCGAGCTGGGCCGCGAGTGGATCGGCCTCTGCGGGCGGCTTCGGCAGGAAGGCGAAGCGGGGCGCGTCCGGGTCGAGCTTGTGGACCTCGGCCATGGCCCGGAGGCCGGAGTGCCAGAGCCGCCGGCGCTCTTCGGGGCTCGCGTCATGAATCCAGCCGGCGCTGTGATAGGGCGGCGTGTCGCTGGGGACGCGGCCTTCGACACGCGTCATCACATAGAAGGGGGCACCGAGGGCCGATGGATCCTCTTCGAGCCAGAGCACCTCGGGGACCGGAACCGGCGTATCCGCGAGCGCGCGCATCATGCCGAACTGTTGCGCCACGTCGTACTCGGGGAAGATCCCGAAGCCTCCAGTCGGCTCGAGGCGAAGCACCAGCTCGCGCTTCTGGGGACGAGCATCGCCTTCGTGCTCGAGCGCGAACATCAGGGTGTCGCTCGAGAAGCCGGTATCGCTCGGCCCCCCGTGCAGATGGACCGCGATCGCGCCCTGCTCCGGGTGCTCTCGCTCGATCCACTCGAGGAGGTGTCGGCGCGTCTGCTCGTTGTCGCGACCGATGGGCTCGGGCATGGCGGCTCCTCCTTCTCTTCCTTTCCCTCTCGAAGCCCGGACGGCTGCGGAAGAATCGCGTCGGCGTCACGTGCTCTGAAAGAGCAGCGCGACGAAGGTGTCGACGTGTGCATCGAGGAACTCGGCGCTGCGCACATCCTCTCCGGTGACGGCCTCGATCTCCGCCGCGATGGCGATCATGAAGGTGAGGCCACCGACGAGGAGATAGAGCAGGTGCCGCGTCGGCAGGCTCGGCAGCAGGCCGCGCGCCTGGGCTCCGGCCAGGAAGGCCTCGCCCGCCTGGTAGGTCGCCCGGCTGTGCGCCTCGACGAGCCAATCGAGGCGACTGCCTCGCTCCGCTCCCTCTCGCAGCAGGATCTGGAGCCAGGCGGGCCGGCGCGACACCGCCCCGACGAACGCACGGAGCACGCGGCGCGCCACGTCGGGGTCGCTGGTGACCTCCGCACTGGGGGCCTCGCCAGCCACCTCCTGGACGAGCTGGTCCCAGAGCCCGTCCACCGTCGCCTTCCAGAGCGCTTCCTTCGAGCCGAAGTGGTAGACGATCAGCGGCTGACCCACGCCACTGCGCTCCGACACCTCGCGCATGGTGGCGCCCTCGAACCCACGGTTTCCAAAGACCTCGGCGGCCTCCGCCAGGATCCGGGCGCGCGTCCGCGCCTTCCGCTCCGCTCGTTGACTGTTCATTCAGTCAGTGAATAGCATCCCCGGACGGCACGGGCTGCTCTCTCGCCGGCCCAACCCAAAGGGGCTAGACTGCCGCGCTCTCGAGCGCGCCGCGAAGCCACGCCCCATGGGGCGGCAGCAAGCGTCGCGCAGATCACGTACATCTTATAGCGCCCACGGGGTGCAGCTGCGAGGACGCAGACCCGAGGAGCCCGAGACGCCCGAGTCGCCCGAGTCGCCCGAGTCGCCCGAGTCGCCCGACAAGAGTGACCCAGATGTGCGTGACGAGGCCAGCCAGGTGGGCGGACCGTCGCTCAGCAGCTGCCGGGTGTGCGTCGAAACCGCCAAAGTTCAAATGCCAACGGACGAAAGACGACCCTGACATGGCCAGTCCCCGCTACTCGCTCCAGAATCCGCTCGCCACAAACGTCACCGCGGAGCGTCCCTCTGCCAGTGCCGGCGCGGGCATCTATCACGACGCGATCGAGCTCGGCCGGGAGCTCATCGAGCGCCCGCTGCGCGGCGGCGGCCCCGCGCGTGTGCGAACCCAGCACGCCAAGGGCCGGATGACCGTCTGGGAGCGGTTGAATGTCCTCTCCAAGGAAGAGCCGAACGTCTTCTGGAGCAATTGGGGGCCCGACCTCGATGGCGCCTCGCTGGTCACGGGCATCCTCAACATCGGCGGCCGTGACGTGGCCGTGTATGGCCACGACTTCACCCTGCGCGCGGGCTCGATGGACGCCACCAACGGCGCGAAGCTGGCACGGCTGATCTACATGGCCGGCGAGCACGGCATCCCGCTGATCGGCATGAACGACTCCGCCGGAGCGTTCGTCCCGGCTGGCGTGGGCGGGCTCGACGGATACAGCGAAGCCTTCACGGCGCTGCGCAAGATCAGCGGCATCGTGCCGAGCATCAGCCTGATGTTCGGCTACAACGCCGGCGGCGGCGCCTATCTGCCGCGCCAGGGCTCCTTCATGATCCAGTGCGAAGACACCTTCATCGGGCTGACCGGCCCCGGCGTCGTCAAGTCGGTGCTCGGCGAGGACGTCACGGCCGACCAGCTCGGTGGCCCCGGCGTACACGGCATGAGCGGTGTCTGCGACGTGACCACCGCGGACGAGCTCGGCAGCCTGCGTACCGCGATGCGACTGCTCTCCTACCTGCCCAACAACAACCGCGAGTGCGCCCCCTTCGCCGAGACCAGCGATCCTGCAGACCGCTACACCATCGAAGAGGATCTGCTCTTCAAGCGCACCTTCGACTCGCCGGCGGGAATGAACTCGCCAATGGACATCACGCTCTATCTCCAGCAGATCTGCGACCACGGTGAATACTTCGAGCTGCAGCCCCAGCGGGCGCGCAACATGGTCACCGCCTTCGGACGCCTGGCCGGCCACGTCGTGGGCTTCGTCGCGAACAACTCCGCGGTGGCGTCGGGTCAGATCGACATCGACGCGGCCCTCAAGGCGACCCGCTTCATCCGATTCTGCAACCTCTACAACATCCCGCTGATCTTCATCGAGGACACCACCGGCTTCCTGCCGGGCACCGAGCAGGAGAGCCGCGGCATCATCCTCGCCGGGCGCAAGCTCCTGGACGCGATCATCGACATCCGCACCCCGCGCATGACGATGATCATCCGCAACGCCTTCGGCGGCGCATATGCGGCCTACAACTCCCACTTCACGGGCGCCGACCGGGTCTTCGCCATGCCCATGGCGCGGATCGCGGTGATGGGCTCGGCGGGCAAGGACTTCGTCTACAAGAACGAGATCCGGGACCTCGATGCGACCTACAAGAAGGCGATCGCCGACGGCGCCTCCGAGCAGGAGGCCCGCGTGGCGCGCGACGCAGGCCTGGCGCAGCTCTCGACGCGCTACGAGGCCGAACTCATGAATCCGAAGGAAGCGCTCAGCCTCGGATCGGTCTCCAACATCGTCATGCCCGGCGAGAGCCGGCGCGTACTCGCGGCGAACCTCGAATTCCTGATGCGTAAGTACACCCCCAGTCCGATGGGCGGCATTCAGAGGGAGCACGAATAGGATGCTCGGCAAAGACATGAACCCCGGCCGCTTCCATGAGTCGGACTCGGAGTGGATCCGCTCGTTCGACCTCCGGAACGTGAAGTGCCTCGTCGTCTGTCGAGGGCCCGTCCGCAAGGAGGCGTTCGAGGTCTTCGACGAGATCGGCGTTCGCGAGTACGGGATGCTCCTCTCGCAGAAGGACTCGATCGTCTATCCGCGCTGCCTCGCCCCCGAGATGCGCTCGATGCGCTTTCCGCAGAACATCCATCGCGTGGCCGACTACATGGGCGTCGGCCAGGAAGAGAAGATGCAGCGGATCGCGGAGATCGTTCAGATCGCCAGGAGCAATGACTACACGCACGTCTTCGCAGGCTACGGCTTCATGGCCGAGGATGCGGACTTCGTGTCCGCGCTCGAGGAGGCCAGGATCGGCTTCTTCGGCCCTTCCTCCGGCGTGATCCGACGGGCCGGCGCCAAGGACGAAGCCAAGAAGCTCGCCCGCAGC
>CAZQMY010000234.1:0-9395 GCA_964594405.1 uncultured Spirochaetaceae bacterium
CGATGGTGGCCACCATCATCATCGGCGTGTCCGTGGACGACAGCAGCCACCTGCTCACCCACTTCCTGCGCCGCATGGAGATCAGCGGTAGCGCGCGAAAGAGCCTCGCAGAGGCGCTGGCCGTGGTCGGTCAGCCCGCGAGCGTCAGCTCGGTGGTCCTCGCCATGGGCTTCTGGACGCTCACCCTCTCCTCGTTCTCCACGGTCGCGAGCTTCGGCTTCCTCGCCGGCCTGGCGATCCTGGCGGCGCTCGTCGCAGATCTCTACATCCTGCCCTCGTTGATCTCGAGCGTCCCCATCGGGCGCTGGCTCCATCGTCGCGATCGGGCGGCGCACGCATGAGCGTGACCGGTGCCCAGACGTCCGAGCGCATGGCGCGAGCCGAAGTCCTCGCGTGGGTGCTCATCCCCATCGCCCTGGCGCTGGGGGCGGCGGGGCTGGACGCCATGCGCAGCGAGAAGCCTCAGTACGAGTGCTGGCTCCTTCCGAACGCAGCGGTCACCTACACGACCGTCCTCGATCCACGCTGTGCGCTGAACGCCTACGACCGGATCATGGCCGTGCGCATCGATGGCGAGGAGGTGCCGATCAACACCCGGAGCGAGCTCGAGGCACTCACGCCCCGAGACGCAACCAGGATCGAGGTGCTGGTCTCCGATCGCCATCGGCACTCATGGGTGGATCTTCAGGTCGTTCGGGATCCCCGCTCCGCCCGCGGTCAGGACTTCCTCATCGCGTTGGCACTCGTGATCACGATCTCGGCCCTGGCGCTGAGCATTGCGTTGCGCGCAGCGATGCCGGCGGCGCGGGCCATCGCCCTCGTGGCTTCGACCACCGGGGTCTTCCTGACCGTCGCCGTCTATCGGTCTTCGTCCCCCGCCCTCGACGTCATGTGGATCGTCGCCCAGGGGATGCTGCCGGCGACGTGCTTCCACCTCGCGCTCTGCTTCCCCCGCGATCGCCGGCTGCTCGAGCGTGCGCCGCAGATCCTGCCCCTGATCTATCTCGCCGTCGGCTTCCTCGTGCTCTTCGAGCTGGGCATGCTCAGGCGCTCATCGATGCTCTGGGAGCTGCCGGATCGCACGATCGGGACGCTCACCTTCGCCGCCTCGTCGGCGGTGATCATCGCCTGCTTCCTGACGCTCAAGGAATCGGACTCGGCCCGGGAGAAGGCGCAGGCCCGGATCTTCCTCTACATCGCAGTCGGCCTCGTGGGGATCTTCGCCTTCCTCTCTCTCGGCGTGGGGGCGTCGCTCCCCGACTTCCCTCGTCGAACGATCGCCGGCGCATTCACCCTCTTCCTGCTGGTCGCGACCTTCGCCACGACGCGATTCGCGCTCTTCGACGTGCCCCTGGCGGTTCGCTGGCTGACCTCGTACCTGGTCTACACGACGGCCGTGTCCGCACTCCTATACGCGGGTGCAGCGATCCGGGAGCGGACCATCGGCATTCCGATGCCGGACATCGATCCGGTGATCGTGCTCGGCGCGACCTTCGTCGGGCTCGTCGCGCTCTCTGCCGTCCGCCACCTCGCCTGGGGTGCGGCCGAGGCCTGGGCGACACCGTGGGCGCCACGGCTCGCCCAGGCGAGGGCGCGGCACGCAGCCTACATCGCCCGCTCGGATGATGCCGACGCGGCGGCGCGAGGTCTCGCGGTCGCCATCGACGAGGCATTCCATCCCCGTGGCGTCGGAATCTATCTCAGGCTCGCCAGCGCGGGATGGCGACTCGCTCACCTGGTCGGCGAGATCGAGGGCTCCAGGAGCGCTGCCGAGCACGGCGCTCAGATCATCGGCCGAGACGAGCAGCGACTTCGCGAATCGGCCCCATCAGAGGGCGAGGAGGCTCCTGCGCGCCCCGTCGTCATCAACCTCGAAGACCGGGCGATCGCCGACGAGGAGGCGTCGGCACAGCTCCGCGAGCGCGGCGTCGACCTCGTCTGCGCCCTCTACAGCGGCGACGAGCTGGTCGGCCTCGCACTCGTCGACTGCGCGAGCAAGATCGAGCTCTTCTCTTCCGATCATCGCGACTTCCTCGAGCAGGCGTGTGCGCACACGGGTCTGGCGATCGGATTCGCAGACGCACAGCAACGGCTGCAGATCTCGGCCCGCATGACCGCCATCGGCCACGCGGCGGCCGGTCTCACGCACGATCTCGGTCGCCCCATCGGCGAGATCTACGTCGAGGCGGGAAACCTCCTCGAGGTGGAGGAGGCCCCACCTGCGCTCCGGGCGGGCCTCGTGTCGATCAAGGAGCTCTCGACCGAGATCCTCGAGCGACTCGATGGATTCGTGCGCGACGGCCAGACGGGCCCGGAAGACGACCGTGCGGCCGTCCGCATGGCGGTGGTGCTGGAAGCCGCATGCGATCGGATCGCCAAGCTCAACGACGGAAAGCGCCCGGTCCTCCGGATGACCACCCAGCTTCCCCTCGTCGACGATCCCGCCAACCTCCAGCGCGTCGTCGAGAACCTCCTGGAGAATGCGGCCTGGTTCAGCCCCACGAGCGCGGCCGTGGAGGTCTACGCTTCGGCCGACGACACGCACTCGACCATCCAGGTCATCGATCGCGGCGCCGGCATGGACGAGGAGACGGTCGGCCGGGCGCTCGCCCCCTTCTACTCGGGCCGCGGGAGCACGGGCATCGGCCTGGCGGTCTGCCGCGACATCGTCGAGGGCATGGGCGGGACCATCCGCATCGATTCGGCGCCGGGCCAGGGGACCACGGTCACTGTCGAGATCCCGCGTCCGCGCAGCACGGAGCCCGAGGACGCTCCTCCCCCGCACGACTCTCCGGGCTCGATCGAGTAGGCGCGATCGGATGCACGCGCACCTCGCGGGACCGCTAGAGCGTGAGACGCATCACGCCCGAGGATTCCCACATGCGATGCCAGGCGTCGACCCAGTGCCGGCCAGAGGGTCGGCCCGACGGCGTCTCATCGTCCTGCCGACGCCAAACGAAGATCGGCGCTCCGTCGTCGCTGAGGAAGAGGATTCCGCCGAGGCCCGGGGACTTGGTGAGCATGTGCGCCGCCTGCGCCGGCGTCTCGACCAGTGGCGTGCCGAGATTCAAGGAAGTGTTCACCGCCATCGCCAGACCGATCCGGGCTTCGAGGCGCCTCAGGACCGAGAACGTGAAGGGATCCTCCTCGCCCACGATCTGCGGCCGCACGGTGCCATCGACGTGGACGACGGCCGGAACCTCGCGGATCGCCCGCGGCTTCGCCCGCGCCGCGAGCGTCATCCATCGATAGGCCGAGTAGTCGTCCGCGGCGGCACCCTCGCAGAGGTGGAAGTACTCGCGCGCGACCGCCAGCGTGCACATCGGCGCTACGGGCCGGTAGTCCTCCCGATACTTGACGGAGCGATTGATGCGCTCGGCGACGTCGGCGCTGCGTGGGTTGGCGAGGATGGAGCGATGACCGAGCGCGCGGGGCCCCATCTCACCCCGCCCCTGATAGAGCCCGACGATCGCATCGTGCTCGATCAGGTAGGCGAGGAAGTCCGCCGCGCCGCGGCGCCCGACGCCGAGCGCGGTATCGGAGAAGTCGGCACACTCGACGCCTTCGATGCCCTTGATCTCTTCCAGCACCGACTCCCGTCGCCCGGTCGAGCTGCCGTGAAAGCAGTGCCGGATCGGAGCCGCGGGCCTCGCTCCAGCCAGGAGCGCGAAGTGGTGCGCCGCGCCGGGATGGGCGCCGTCGTCTCCGGGCGCCGGGGGGACCCAGAGCTGAAGTCTCGTGTCGGGCTGGCCGAGCTTCTTCGCGTAGAAGGCCTCATCGAAGCGTTCGAGCAGCTTCAGGTTGCTGACGCAGTTGAGGGCAGTCCCGCCCGTGAGGATCAAGCGCGATGCGCCGGTCTCGACGAGCCAGGGCTCGAGCACCGCCGCGATGGCGTCCTCGAAGACGAGCTGGGTGGCCGCGGCCTGATCGACTCGCCGGCGCACCTCGCCGTTCAGCGGGCCGTTGCTGAAGCGCAGCGTCACTTCCGGATGGAAGTAGAGGCTCGCCGGAATCGGCTGCGCGATCAGCGGCTCGATGGCCGGCGTGAAGGGCGCGATGCTCCCTCGCCGGGGCCAGTTGGCGAGCTCGCGGTTGATCTGCACTCGACCCGCGCCATCGACCGAGAGCAGGGAGGCGACGGCTTCGTAGTAGGGGTTGCTTTCGCGGTCCTGCTCGCCGAAGGCCGCGGCGGCCATCCATCGCCCCTCTGCCGAGCCGAAGGGCCAGCCACCGAAGCTCGAGCTCATGAACGAGTAGAAGAAGCCGAGACTCTCCCAGTAGCTCTCGTTCGTATGGAGCTGCCGGAGCCGTCCGTCTTCGCCCAGGTAGATCGAGATCGATCCCGTATCCCCCGTGGCATCGATGGCTGCGATGAGCGTGCGACCTGGCTGGTGACAGAAGGGCGAGCCCGCCCAGGCGATGGCGGCGTGGTTGCCGTGGTGGGGCATGCCGATGATCGGCATTCGCCCTTCGAGGCCCAGCGCGCGGCTCAGCCGATCCGGTGCGACGAAGGCCCGCACCACCTCCCGAAGGTTGTCGTCGACCACGTCGAGCCGTGCGAGGCGGAAGGAGGCCGGCGCCTCCTCGAAGGCCGCGCGAAAGCCGAGCGAGATCACCTCCGGATAGTCGAAGCTCGACACCACCGCATGGATCGACGAGGCCTCGATCCGATGCCGATCCATGTACTCACGAAGCGCCGCTACGCTTCGGGAGGGGAAAGCCCCGTAGCGCTTCTTCTGAACGAAGCGATCCTCTGCGAAGGTCGCGAGGATCTCGATGCCGCCGCGGGGCGACGCCTCGACGAGCGAGAGGCCGCTGTCGTGGCCGCCGACGCCCACGCCGAGCAGGAGCACCGCGCGGCCGGCGTCCAGCTCGGCGCGCATGGCCGCGATCCGCGACTTTGCGTACCGATCGGAGAGCGTGAGCGTTCCCAGGCGCCTGCCGAGCGCGCGCACGGCGCGGCGCGAGATGCGTGCGGCCAGGCGTCCCAGATGAGGGTGTTTGGGACCGTATCGCCCGTTTCTTCGACGTTGGCTGAAATCGCTCATGGCAGGAGTCACTCGGGCTCTATTGTGACGCGGCCCTATTGTGACGCGAAGTCGGGGCATACACGAGGCTTTTCATCTGGATCGCTCCCGGGACCTGCAACGTGCCTGGAAGGGTTCACGATCGCTACACGATCGATTCACAGAGATCGCTCAAGTCCTACCCAACCATGCACATTGCGATTCAACGGCTTGGGTGGGAATAATGCCTTCCAGCAGGCGAGTGGTGAGACCGGTCGATCTCTTGCCCGCATCGAGAGCGTGAGCCGTCAAGCCGCCGGCAGAACGCATGAATCGATGAGGCAACGGTCCCACCATTCACGCTGAGACCATCGATCGCGACGGGAAGCCGCACCCGATCCGATCGGGGCCCACACGGGCAAGGGTCGACAGCGTCGACAGCGAGGAGCGATGGAGGAGCGCCTGCTACGAAGATGGGGACGGTCCGGGAGAGCCGCTGGATCAGGATCGGCGCGCACCAGGGGGAACATCGTGCTCGCCCTTCCAGCCGCACCAGCAGATCGCCGGGCCGTCCCCACCTCTCATCTCGCCCATCGAGCAGACCGCCTGAAGCGCGCGACCCGCCGACGCCAGTGAGCGCCGATCCTCCCCGTTCGAGCCCAGGCGTCGAGGGTCGACACGCGGCACTCGCCGGGCGCATGCCGGGCGCGCCAGGATCCGGACAAGGCCGACTCCGGGGTGGTCGACCCGGTTTGCGATTGATCGTGCGCGATCTGGGCCCGTGCGGCGCCCACCTGCGGGGCACCTGCGCCGAAATTCTCTCGCCTGCCTGGAACACTGGTATACGATGGGCGGCATGTTTCCCCGACCGGTCCGCCCGTCGTGGTGCGGCTAGCCGGCCCGCCCACGACTTCAGAGCCCAGTCCCGGCCGTTGGCACGCCGCTGCATGTTTCTTTCATGATCATGCCCGGGCCACACTGGGGCTCTGTGCACTGCTCACGGCCGCCTGCGGCCTCGGCCTCCTCCAGCTGAAGATCGACAACTCCCCCGAGCAGCTGCTCCGCTCGGACGATCCAGCGCTGCTCCTCTATCAGGAGGTGCGGGAGGAGTTCGGAACCGGCGACTGGATCGTCGTCGCCCTCCGGAGCGATCGTGCCGACGGCATCTACCGAGCCGAGGTCCTCCGAAGCGTCCACGCCCTGCACCGAGCACTCGAGTCGGATGTGCCCCACCTGAGCGCGATCACCAGTCTGGTGAACGCGCGGCACACCTACGCCGAGGGTGATCGTCTGATCGTCGACCCGCTGATGCCGAGCCCTCCGATCGGCCCGGACCAGATCGCGCTGCTCAGACAGCGCGTGAGGGCCAATCCGATCTACTTGAATTCAGTCGTGTCCGAGAGTGGTGGTATGACCACCATACTCCTCGAGCTCGACACCTTCTCGACGGCGGGTCTGGAGGACGACGAGGCCGCGGCGATCGCGGGCTTCGGCGACACGCCGGATGCCCGCGCACGCGACCTCTCTCTGGACGAGAAGCGCGAGGCCGCCGCCGCAGTGCTCGAGATCGCCGAGCCTTTCGAACGGGCCGGCCTCGAGGTCCACGTCGCCGGAGGCCCGATTCTCGAGACCCATCTGATGGTGCTGGTCGCCAACGACGTCGGACTCTTCATGGCGCTCGCGATCGGGATCACCATCGGCCTGCTCTACCTCCTGCTGCGCCGTCTGTCGGGCGCTCTGCTCCCGATGGTCGTGGTCGTCGGGTCATTGATCTCGACCATGGGGATCATGGCTCTCCTCGACATGCCGCTGACGCTCGTGACCCAGATCCTGCCTTCCTTCCTCCTCGTGATCGGAGTGACCGACAGCATCCATATCCTGGTCCTCTTCTTCCGCCACTACGAGGCGGGCGGCGACAAGCGACAGGCCATCGCTGCTGCGATCGCGCACTCGGGAACGCCCGTCTTCTGGACGAGCATCACCACCGCGGGCGGGCTCGCCTCGTTCTGCACCGCCCAGCTCGGCCCCGTCGCCGACCTGGGCATCCTCGGGCCCGTCGGCGTTCTATTCGCCTTCGTGTATACGGTGGTGCTGCTGCCGGCGCTGATCGCCCTGCTTCCGCTTCGCCCCGCCGGCGCGAACGATGCACGGCGCGTCGCTGGCCGATTCGATCGCGCGCTGGCCGCGGCCGGCGCCTTCTCGGTGCGACATCCGGGCGTCGTTCTGGCCTGCCTGATGCTGGTGTGCGCGATCGCCTTCCTCGGGGTCGGAAGGCTTCGCTACGCCCATGATCTCATGACCTGGCTTCCCGAGACCGACAGCTTCCGCATCGCGAACGAGACCATCGAGCGCGATCTGGCCGGCGTGATGATCGCCGACGTGCTCGTTGATTCGGGTCGGCCCGGGGGCGCTCTGAGCCCGAGCTTCCTTCGCAGCGTGGAGGCTTTCGAGCGCTCGAGTCTCGAGGTCCGCGTCGAGCACGTCCGGGTCGGCAACGCGATCTCGCTGGCCGACATCACGAAGGAGATCCATCGCGCACTCGAGGAAGATCCGGGGGCCGGGCTTCCCGCCTCCGCGGAGGCGATCCGCCAGGAGCTGCTGCTCTTCGAGGCCAGCGACCCCGAGGCCGTCGCGGAGGTCGTCGATGCCGACTATCGATCGATCCGCCTCAGGCTGCAGATGCCATGGTCGGACAGCATGCTCTACGTGCCCTTCCTCGCCGAGCTGGAGACGAAGCTCGCCGAGGCATTCAGTGCCGAGGCTTCCTTCGGGATCACCGGCCTCACCGGCCTGATGGCCCGAGTGATGGCAGCGATGATCGAGAGCCTGAGCCGGTCCTACCTGATCGCCCTGCTCGTCATCACGCCCATGATGATGATCATCCTGCGTAGCGTTCCTCTCGGCCTCGCGAGCATGATCCCCAACGCGCTGCCCATCCTCTGCATCCTCGGCTTCATGGGATGGTTCGGCGTCGCCCTGGACGCCTCGAACATCATGATCGGGAGCATCATCCTCGGAATCGCGGTCGATGACACGATCCATCTCTACTACAAGCTGCAGGAGCATCTGAGGGACGGCTTCTCCCTCGAGGAGGCAGTCTCGCGGACCTTCGTCACCACGGGCAGGGCGCTCGCCTTCACCTCCCTCGTCATGGCCAGCGGCTTCGCGATCTACCTCTTCTCCTATACGGCGAATATCATGTGGTTCGGAATCCTTGCTGCGATGGCCATCGCATTCGCCTTCGTCGGCGACATCTTCATCACGCCTGCACTCCTCGCCACGATCGGCGGTGCGCGCCGAAAGCTCCGCCATGGTCGCGAGGATCGAGCGGACGGCACGGCGATCGAGCCATCGTGCTCGGCGCGACACTCGCCGCGTGTCGCAGGCGGAAGCATCGCCGGCGGAAGCGGAGTCGAGGGACGACCGAGGGCCTGAGGCGACCGCCTCCAACGTGCCCGCGAGGAGCGTGAAGCCACTGCCCGGTGTATGCCTCCTTTCCAATCCGATCTGGTTCCTGATCGTGATACCGACGGGATTCGTCCGGCCCCGGATGTCCAGGCCCGCGCGGCTCGCCTCCTCGGGACCGGCGTGGATGGCGAGCACGGAGGGAGCGCTCCCGGAGGGCGCGCGCCCGCGTCGAGACCGGGATGACGAGGCGCGCGGTCAGGCAGGTGACGAGCATGCGGCGGAGTGCGAGTATGGGGAGCTCGGGGCCACGTCGATCACCCGGTCGCGCGGCTGTCCGCTCCTGCACCGGCCGCCCGTTGGCGATCGGCATCCGGCGAGCCGCGCCCGATCTGGAGTGGGCGTTCATCCGGCCCCGTGCCAGCAACCTCGAACGCGAGGATGAAGCGCCTTGAAGCCCGACCTCAGACGCATGCTCGAGCTGATCCCGAGATACGATCAAGCCGGGCCCCGATACACCAGCTATCCCACCGCGCCGGCCTGGAGGGACGACATGGGCGCCGAGCCCGCGCGAGCCGCGCTCGCCCGGGCGGGCGAGATTGCGACCGAGCCGCTCTCGCTCTACGTCCACGTCCCTTTCTGCGAGCGACTCTGCCACTTCTGCGCGTGCAATCGGGTGATCACTCGCAAGCCCGAGCTCCCCGCACGCTATCTCGAGGTGCTCGGCCGAGAGATGACTGCGGTCGCCGAAGCGCTCGGTCCACGCCAGGTGCTGGCACAGGTCCACCTCGGCGGGGGCACGCCTACCCACCTCGCACCGGACCAGCTACGCCACCTCTACGGCGCCGTCTTCGAGCACTTCGACGTGCTGGAGGACGCCGAGCGCTCCATCGAAGTCGATCCGCGGGTGACCTCCGCCGCCCACCTCGACGCACTCGAAGAGGTCGGTGTGAATCGGCTCTCGCTCGGCGTCCAGGACTTCGA
>CAZQMY010000235.1:0-9339 GCA_964594405.1 uncultured Spirochaetaceae bacterium
CGGTTTGGGGGGCTTCGTGGGTGCGGCAGGGATCGATGTTGCTCGAGGCGTGCTCGCCGAGACGGGCACGGCATTCGCCCTCGTCTTCGCGACCGAGGGAGCGCTCTTCCTCGTTTCGGCGGTCCTGGCCCTCCGAGTCGGGCGGACCGCCGCGGATGAAATGGAGCTGCCGGCGATGCCAAGCGCTGAGCAGCTCGCGATGGAGTAGGGCAGGCGCGAGAAGGAGGCAGGAGCAGAGTTTGGGCCAGCGAGCACGCCACGCTGGGCGAGATGCACGGACCCCGGCCCTCGAAGAGCGCGAGTCGCTTGGCGCGCGATAGAAGACCCGTATTGATCGCCGCCGCGGTGGCCGTGATCGTCGCCATCGCAGGCGGCGCGGCCACCCACGTGGGCCCCTGGTATCGGGGCCTGGAGAAGTCCCCGCTGACGCCACCCGAGTGGGTGTTCGCGCCGGCCTGGACACTGATCTATGCCACGACGGTCGTCGCCGCGGTCGAAGGCTGGCGGCACGTCCGGACCTTTACGGAACGATCATGGCTCTTGTGTCTCTACTTCGCGAACGCAGTCCTGAACGTGGCCTGGAGCTTCCTCTTCTTCACGCTCCACCGGCCCGACTGGGCCCTGCCGGAGGTCATCGTACTCTGGCTCTCGGTGCTCGCGCTCGTGGTCTACTCGTGGCCCCGCTCGCGTCGTGCCTCGCTCCTGTTGGCGCCCTATCTGCTCTGGGTGGCCTTTGCCGCGTATCTGAACGTCGAGGTGGTCGCGCGCAATGGGCCCTTCGAGGGGCGCGGCGAGGAGCGGGTCGGGCTACACGCAGAAGCGATTGTGCGGCACGGGAGCAGACATGTCCTACGTGGTGACGCCGAACCTCATCGATCTGATCCTCGTGGGCGTCGCCCTCGAGTTCCTCCTGCTCGCCGTCTGGCTGAGTCGCCGGTCGGCCGCCCCCTGGATCTGGCCCCTCTTCCTCTACCTGGGCTCGGGCGCCGCGCTCATGATCGCGCTGCGCTCTGCCCTTACCGATGCCGAACCGCGCTGGATTGCCCTTCCGCTGGCGACGAGCTTCTTCGCCCATGGCGGGTCGCTCTTCGCCGTTCTCCGGCTGCGCACAGCGGAGGAGGCATGATCTCTCCGATCCATGCCAACACCATCACCCGCTCGCTCGGGCCACTGGATGAAACGACCTCGCGGCAGCGAGGCGAGCCGGCAGAAGGAGTGTCGTAGATGCCGCCCGTGTTCCCCTTCTCGGCCATCGTGGCCCAGGACGAGATGAAGACCGCGCTCCTGGTCGCGGCGATTGATCCATCGGTCAGTGGCGTGCTCGTCTTCGGCGATCGGGGCACGGGCAAATCGACCTCGATTCGCGCGCTCGCCGGCCTGCTTCCCAAGATGAAGGTGGTGCAGGGCTGCTCCTTCGGCTGCGACCCGGAGGCGGACGCCGAGTGGTGCGAGGACTGCCGAGCCCGAGACGGCGCCGGTGCGCTCGTCAGCCGGTCGGTGGAGGTTCCCGTCGTCGAGCTCCCGCTCGGCGCGACGGAGGATCGCGTCGTGGGTGCACTCGATCTCGAGCGGGCCCTCACCCGTGGCGAGAAGGCCTTCGAGCCAGGCCTGCTGGCGCGCGCCCATCGAGGCTTCCTGTACATCGACGAGGTCAATCTGCTCGAGGACCATCTGGTGGACGTACTGCTGGACGTGGCCGCTTCCGGCGAGAACGTCGTCGAGCGGGAGGGACTGTCCGTGCGCCATCCGGCCCGCTTCGTGCTGGTGGGGAGCGGCAATCCGGAAGAGGGCGAGCTGCGTCCGCAGCTGCTCGACAGGTTCGGACTCTCCGTGGAGGTGCGTACGCCGACGGATGTGAAGACGCGCGTCCAGGTCGTGCAGCAGCGCGACCGCTTCGAGCGCGACCCGTTGGGCTTCGCGAAGGAATGGAAGCGCAAGGACGCGGCGATCCGTCGTCGGATCGTGTCCGCGCGCGCGGGGCTCCACGACGTCGTGCTAGACGATCACACCTGCGAGCAGGCGTCGGAGCTCTGCGTACGTCTCGGCACCGACGGCCTTCGAGGCGAGATCGTGCTGGTGCGCGCCGCCCGGGCGCTCGCCGCCTACGAGGGCGCCGAACACGTGCGCGAGGAGGATCTGCGCCGCATGGCGCCCTCTGCGCTTCGTCATCGCCTGCGCAGGGACCCCCTGGACGACGCCGGATCGACGATCCGGGTGCAGCGCGCGATCGCCGAGCAGTTCGGGGACTGACCGTGGACCGACGTGACGAAGCCGGCCGATTCGAAGACGCGTTGTGGGCGGCCGGCATCGTTGCAATCGATCCAGCCGCCATCGGTGGAGTCGTGGTCCGCGCGCGTGCGGGGCCGATTCGCGATCAATGGCTCGAGTACCTGCAGAGCCTGCTTCCGATGGATACGCCCAGCCGCCGTCTCCCGATCCACGTCGACGACGAGCGCCTGCTCGGCGGCCTGGACCTCACGGCGACCCTCGAGACCGGCCGCCCGGTGGCGCAGCGAGGTCTGCTGGCAGAGGCCGACGGCGGGGTCCTGGTGCTGCCGATGGCCGAGCGGATCGAAGGCGCCCTCGCCGCAAGGCTCGCTTCGGTGCTGGACAGCCGGCAAGTCCGGCTCGCTCGAGACGGGCTCGAGGCGTGTATCCCAGCAAGCATCGGCCTCGTGGCCCTCGACGAGGGGATCGAGCCCGACGAGGGCCTGCCCGCGGTGCTGCTGGAGCGGCTCGGTCTGCAACTGGACCTGAGCGATCTGCGGATCGACGATCTGGACGTTCCGATTCCCTTCGATCCATCGTCCATCGATGCAGCGCGGCAACGTGCTGCCGGCGTCCAGGTCGGTGAAGCGGAAGTGGAAGCGCTCTGTGCGGCCTGCATGGCACTCGGAATCCAGTCCATGCGTGCGCCGATGCAGGCGGTCGCCGCCGCTCGAGCCATCGCCGCACTCCGCGGAGACCATGTCACGCGGCCCGAGGACGTAGCCATCGCGGCGCGCCTCGTCCTCGCTCGCCGGGCGCTGACGGCCCCGTCGTCCGATGCGCAGGATCCGAGCGAAGACGAGAGCGAGCCCGAGCCGCCGAACGACATGGACGCGGAGGACGGCGAAGAGACGGTCTCCTCTTCGGAGGCTTCAGGCGACGAGTCGGAGGTGCCGGCCCCCGAAGACGTCGAAGCCCTCGCCGAGGTCGTGCTGGAGGCCGCGCGGGCAGCGCTCCCGGTCGGTCTGATGGAAGGGCTCACACAGGGACGTGCGCAGGGCGGCGGTCAGCCCACGGCGGGCAGGGTCGGCGAGCAGCGATTCTCCTTGCGACGCGGCCGGCCGGCCGGTGTATGCGCGCGCCCGCTGGTCGCTGGGGCTCGGGTCCACGTGCTCGAGACCCTGCGCGCAGCGGCGCCCTGGCAGCCGATGCGCCGGCGCGAGCGCGCGGCGCTCTCGGGCGATCGCGCGCGTGGGCTCGAGATCCGCCGTTCCGATCTTCGCGTGCGTCGCCATCGCGAACGCAGCGAGACGACGGTGATCTTCGCCGTCGACGCGTCGGGCTCGACGGCCCTCCATCGACTGGCCGAGGCGAAGGGTGCGGTCGAGCTACTGCTCGCCGATTGCTACGTCCGCCGGGACCGTGTGGCGCTGATCGCGTTTCGCGGCCAGGGGGCGGATCTGCTGCTGCCGCCCACGCGCTCGCTGGTTCGCGCAAAGCGAAGCCTCTCCGGGCTGCCGGGCGGCGGAGGCACCCCGCTGGCCAGCGCACTCGACCTGGCGTTCGAGCTGGCGGGCGCCGTCGGCCGGCGCGGGGGAACACCGCTGGTCGTGCTGCTCACCGACGGCCAGGCCAATGTGGCGCGTGACGGGACGCCCGGGCGCGCCGCCGCAGCCGAGGACGCGAAGGCTGCGGCGTGCCGTCTGCGCGAGGTCGGCTGGGCGAGCCTCTTGATCGACACATCGATGCGATCGAAGCCCGAGGCGCTGGCGCTCGCAGAGGCGCTCGGCGCGCGCTACCAGCTGCTGCCGCACGCGAAGGCCGCAGCGCTGCGCGACGTCGTGCGCGACGCAGCCCGCCCTTCGTCGGTCGCGACGTCCGCCGTGGGGAGATGAGGCAATGATCCACACCCTCGTCAGCGCTCTCGATACGATTCGCGACGGCCTCCGCGCGCAGCTCGACTGGGAGCGTGAAGGCGCCGACTGGCCGAACCGCAGCAGCAGCCGATTCGTCCGCGCAGGCGGATTCCGTTGGCACGTACAGCAGATGGGCGAGGGGCCGGATCTGCTCCTGCTTCACGGAACGGGGAGCTCGACGCACAGCTATCGCGAGCTGGCTCCACTCCTCGCCCGGGACTTCCGCGTGACCCTGCCGGATCTGCCTGGTCACGGATTCACGGACCGCCCGCGTGGTGGCGCCGTCTCGATGAACGGAATGGCCCGCGGACTCGAGCAGCTGCTCGGCCGACTCGACGTCTCGCCAGACCATGTCGTGGGGCACTCGGCCGGGGCGGCCGTGCTCTGTCGGATGAGTCTCGACGGCCAGATCGACCCCGAGGAGATCATCGGCATCGCCGGCGCGCTGATGCCCCTGTCGAGCTGGTCGAGGTCCATCTGGTCTCCCCTCGCACGCGCATTGGTGAGCGTTCCGACGCTGCCGCGGCTGCTCGCCTGGCGGGCGGAGGATCCACGCGTGGTCGGCGCGATGCTCCGCGATACCGGGTCGCGGCTGGATCGCCGAGGGATCGAGCTCTACACGCGTCTGTGGGCGAGTCCCCGACATGTCGGCTCGACTCTGGCGATGATGGCGGCGTGGGACCTCGAGTCGTTGGCTCGCGATCTGCCGCAGCTCGACCTGCCGCTCCATCTTCTGGTCCCCGGCGAGGACCGCTTCATCCCCGCGGCGGACGCTCAGCGCGTCCGGGCGATCGCGCCGCGCGGCGAGACCATCGTCCTTCCCGATCTGGGCCATCTCGCGCACGAGGAAGCGCCCGAGCGGATCGCGGAGCGCATTGCGGCCCTCGTCCGAGCCGGTCATGAGGGCGACCGGAGGGACTCCCTCCACACGCCGGGGCAATGTGTCGAGGGCCGGGTTCGCCCACGGTGCGATTCCCGGTCGGAGGCGGAGATCCCGAGGAGGCAGCGATGACAGAGGAGCCCGACAACGAGTTTGCCTTGCGGCGCTCACTGCTCTTCGTGCCCGGGGCCGAGCCCCGGAAGCTCGAGAAGGCGGCCAGCGCGGGCGCGGACGTGCTGATCCTCGATCTCGAGGACGCGGTGTCGATCGACGCGAAAGAGCGCGCGAGAGAGAACGTCGCTCGGTTCCTCGGAGACGGCGACGTCGGGGGCGCAGAGCCGGTCGTTCGCGTGAATCCTCCCGGGACCAGCTGGTTCGATGAGGACGTGCGCGCCAGCGTCGAGGCGGGCGCCGCGGCCCTGATGGTCCCGAAGGCCGAGAGCGCCGAGGGGATGAGGGCGGTCGCAGCCCTGGTCGATCGCTACGAATCGCCGGAGCGTAGCGCCAGCACCGGCTTGATCCCGCTCATCGAGACGGCCGCGGGCCTGCTCGCCGCCGCCGAGATCGGCGGATGCTCCGATCGCGTCGGCGCCATGTGCTTCGGCCATGTCGACTTCTCGCGCGACATGCAGCTGCCCGGAGCCGACGCGCCCATCGAGATGCTGCTGCACGCGCGCTCGAGCTTCGCCGTCGCCGCGCGGGCGGCCCGCGTCGACCCCATCGACACCGTCTTCGTAGACGTGCGGGACGAGGCCGGGTTTCGCGCGGATGCGGCACTCGGGCGGCGTCTTGGCTTCGTCGGAAAGCTCTGCATCCACCCGGGGCAGGTTCCGCTGGCGAACGAGGTCCACACCCCGGCTCCATCCGAGGTCGACTTCGCCCGCCGCGTCCTCGAGGCGGACCAGCAGGCGAAGGTCGATGGACGAGGCGTCTTCACCGTCGACGGCAAGATGATCGACGCTCCGATTCTCGAAGCCCAGCGCGCGCTGCTCGCGCGCGCCCGTCGGTCAGGCATGGCCCGAACGCCCGAAGAAGACGCTTGACGGCTGAAGCGAGCCGGACCGGGACTCCCGACTCCTCTGCCGCATCCGTGACCCGACGGCACCCGTCTCCGGAGAAGACGTCTCGTGAAGCGAGATCGGGGCCGGCCGTGCGTGCTCACGCCGACTCGACGTCGGACGCGTCGTCAACGCCCAGCAGTCCGTGTCGTCGAAGCTTGATGTAGAAGCTCTGCCGGCTGATGCCGAGCAGCTCCGCGGCCGTCGTGCGGTTGCCGCCTGCGCGCTCGAGGGCGGCGTTCAGCAATCCGACCTCGACCTGCCGTGTGGTCTCGCGAACGACTCGGGGGAGCGCGACGCGACCCACGAGATGCGCCAGCCGCTCCGCGTCCAGCGCCACAGCCGGCTGGGCGGCTGCCTTGCCTTCGAGAAGCTCGACGGTGCGCAGTGCGAGGACGATCGTCGCCTCCCCGAACGGCGCGATTCGCCCGGCCGATAGGATGGCTGGGCGAGCGTCGCCCGACGAGTCGTACACCTGCACGGGAAGACCCTTGAGATGGCCTTGCTGCCGTAGCAGCGCGAGGTGCATGGCGAGGTCCTGTGCCGCGCTCTGGATCCAATCCGCGAGAGGTCGTCCCACGGTGTGCTCCGGATGGGCCAGCCCAACGAGGTTGGCAAAGGCCGGGTTGGCCCCGCGAACCAGGCCACGATCGTCGGCCAGCAAGATGGGCCCGGGCAGCCCCCGAAGCAGCGCGTCGACGCTGCGAGCACGCGACTCGGCCGGCGCTGCGGGCGTCGCCGCATCGGCGTGGATCACCAGCAACATGGCGTCGTTGGTGTGGGAAGCCGCGACGGAGATCGGTCGGATGCCCGTCTCGGCTGCCAGGCCCGCCCGAATCCCCGATACGGTGCCGCCCTCGCGCGCAGTCCGGAGCGCATCTCGGAGCGTCGATCGCGCGGCGGGCTCGAAGCAGGTGGCCACGTCGCGGCCGATGAGATCGTGCCGATCCGTGCTGAGCATGCGAGGAGCGGCGGCGTTCGCGTAGGTGATGCGCTGCGTATCCGGATCGATCAGCAGGGTGGCCTCGCGGGTCGTGTCGAGCAGGAGTCGAAACCGGGACTCTGCGATTCGCATCCGCTGGTAGTCCCGCTCGAGCATCTGCTGCACATCGGTCAGCTGTGCCTCGAGGGTCGAGACGCCCTGGCCGTCCCGGGCGATCACCAGCAGGCCGCCCGGATGTCCCCCCGACGCCACGCAGCAGTCGAGGGGCCATTCGAGCCCCGGGCTCGGCGCGTGCGTCAGCGGACGCATCGAAGAAACCCCGCAGATCCGCGCCTCCGCGATCAGCGTCTTCGCCGCGGATCGCGCGTCGCCGGCGAGCAGGTCTGGCCAGGCCCGTCCGGTCCAGCGGGTCGCCTCCGTCGCGACCCTGCTCGTTCGGGCGCCCGAAACCCGGCGCACGATCGATGCGCGGTCGAGCACGAGCACCAGATCGCTGATCGGCTCGACGAGGCGGAGGGCCGCCTCCACGCCGAGCTCGAGGGGAGCTCGATCGTCGCCCGTTGCAGGAGCGGCAGGCCCCAATGAAACGAACCTCCTCTCGAACGCGCGCTACCAGGCCGGAGCGAGTCTGACTCGCGCGGGGACTTCGTTCCTCTTCGTCGGGAGGAGGTAGAGCCTCGCGAACGAGAGCCCTGCCGCGACACTGAGACCTGCGCGTTGCAGTCGCCCCAGGATGCCGCCCCGCTGCCGGGCTGCCTCCGACGCTTCCGAGATGCGTCGCAAGCGCTCCAGCGTCGCCAGGAAGCGCGGATCATCCACATCGAGCGTGAGCGGGAAGACCTGCTGAGTGATCTCGGTGGTGATGCGGAAGACCGTGAGGTCGTACTCCGTCGGATCGAGGCCGAGAGCGGCGTGGAATGCGGGCCTCCCGTGATCTCTCACGTACATGGTGGCGAAGACTGCGACGAGGAAGAAGCGGATCCAGAGCTTGTTCAGACCCCGGAGCAGTCGCGGGTCGGCGCGCATGATGAGAGCGAAGGCTTCGCCATGGCGGAACTCGTCGTTGCACCACCGCTCGAACCACTGGAAGATCGGGTGGAAGCAGAGCTCGGGATTGCGCTGGATCTGGCGATAGATCGTGATGTAGCGCGCATAGCCGATCTTCTCCGAGAGGTACGTGGCGTAGTAGATGAACTGAGGCTTGAAGAAGGTCGTCGACTTCGCGCGCGTCAGGTAGCCGAGGTCGACGTCGAGCCCGAAGTCGCGGAGCGAGGCGTTGATGAAGCTCGCGTGCCGCGCCTCGTCTCGCGCCATCAGGCCGTAGAGGTCCCTCACGTCCTGGTTCTTCGCGCGCTTCTTGATGTCGTTGTAGAGCACGCAGCCGGAGAACTCGGCGGTGATCGAGCTGACGAGGAAGTCGGTGAACTCCTTCCGGAGGTCGTCGGGCAGGCTCTCGAGATCGAAGTCGAAGCCCTCTTCACGCACGAAGTGCTCGCGGTTCTCGTCTCGTTTCAGCTCGGCGATCAGCTCGTCCCACTCGGCTCGGACGTTCGAGACGTCGAGCTTGTCGATCTGATCGAAGTCCGTCGTATAGAAGCGCGGGCTCAGGACGTCGTCCGACTGCGCGCTTCGGGTCGTCGCGTTGATCGCGTCGTCGTGGCTGGTGGTCTTCATGACTTCCTCCGTCTGGTGATTTGGCGCGCTGGCGAGCGCATCGATGCTTCGCGCCGCGATCGGCGCCGATGCATCACGGGTGTGGATGTGCGGCGAAGGCGGGCGCGACGGATGCCTCCGTCGTCTGGCCGTGCGATGCCTCGCCGTCGGGCGCGCCCTGCGCTCGTGCGCTCGCCGTCACGAGAAGGCGGGCGAAGACCCCTACGTTGGTGGGACCGAAGGGATCGAGCTCCAGGTGGCGGCCCGTGGCCGGGTCGCGCAACGTATGGCGGCCGTCGATCCAGCGGGTCAGGACGAAGGGAGGCTCTGCGCCGACGCCTCGCATCCTCCGCTCGCGCGCCATTCCGCGCAGTACGCCGCGCACGAAGCCGTTGGAGGCCGGAGCGTAGACCTCGACGATCTCGTGCGTATCGTCGAGATGGACGACCACGGCGCCATCCACCCGATCCTCGAACCTCAGGGTCGCCGAGACCAGCGGCTCGGAGGTCGGGTTCGTCGTAGTCCCGATCCCCGTGAGCCGCGCCATGCCCGCGAAGGCGAGCGAGAGCAGGACGAGTCCCACCATCGCGATCAGCGCGCCGCGGGGCAGGGTGTTGTCCGGGATGTCGTGGGCCATACCTCGCTCCTGTCTTGCTTCTCTCTCGCTTCACTACTCGCTTC
>CAZQMY010000236.1:0-9302 GCA_964594405.1 uncultured Spirochaetaceae bacterium
TGGTTTGACGACGGGCGCGGCTGGCAGGTCGCCTTTCCCAAGCAGGCCTCCTGCGGCCAATGCGCCAGTGAGGATTGGGAGGAGATCCTGCTCTCGCGACGCGGCACGCTGTGGACCTGGACGATCCAGAGCTTCCCGCCCCCGCCGCCCTTCATCGGCGACGCGGAGCGATTCGTACCCTATGGCGTCGGCTACGTGGAGCTGCCGGAGGGCATTCGCATCGAGGCGAGACTCACCACCAACGACCCCGCCGATCTCGAGATCGGGATGGAGATGGAGCTGGTGGTCCAGAAGTTCATCGAGGGTGCGGACGGTCGGGACCTGATGACGTTCGCCTTCGCACCCGTGACCTGACCGAGCGAGCGAAGGAGCGCACCCCATGGGCATGGACATCGCGATCATCGGCATCGGACTCTTCCCATTCGGTCGGCATGAAGGTGTGAGCGCGCTGGAGATGGGGATCGCGGCGGCGCGGGCGGCGCTCAACGATGCCAGCGTGCGATGGGAGGACCTCGACCTGGCCTGCGCGGGGAGCCTCGAGGTGCTGCAGCCCGACACCATGAACAAGTACATGGGCCTGACGGGCATTCCCTTCACCACGCTCTTCAACGGGTGTGCGACCGGGGGGAACCTGCTGCTCACCACCGCCAACGCGATCAACGCGGGGGTGGGCGAGCTCGGCATCGCCGTCGGCATGGACAAGCATCCCCGGGGCGCCTTCTCGGTGGGGGACGACCTCGCTGGATTGGGGCTCGGCCAGTGGTACGGCGAGACCGGGCTCGCGGTCAACCCCCAGTTCTTCTCCATGAAGACGCGGCGCTACATGCACGACCACGGGATCACGGACGACTGCCTCCATCGCACCGCGGTCAAGGCGTTCAAGAACGGCTCCCTGAACCCGAAGGCCTGGAGGCGCAAGGCGCTCTCCTACGACGAGGTGGCGAGCTCTCCGATGGTCACCGACCCGCTGCGCAAGTACCACTTCTGCTCGCCGAGCGAGGGCGCGGCGGCGATGGTGCTCTGTCCCGCGGACAAGGCGAAGAAGTACACCAGCAGGCCGATCTATCTGGAGGCCGACGTCTTTCGGACGCGCCTCTACGGCTCCTTCGAAGTGCTCTCCCCTTCGGTGCCGACCAGGGACACACCCAGTCCCTCGGTGCAGGCCTCGCAGGTCGCCTTCGAGATGGCCGGGATCGGGCCCGAAGACATCGACGTGGCGCAGATCCAGGACACCGAGGTCGGCCACGAGATCATGCACCTGGCCGAGTGCGGCTTCTGCCAGGACGGCGAGCAGGAGGCGCTCATCAAGGAGGGCGGGACCGAGATCGACGGTCGCATCCCGATCAACACGGATGGTGGCCTGCTCGCCAACGGCGAGCCCGTCGGCGCCTCGGGCCTGCGCCAGGTCTACGAGGTCTGCCTGCAGCTGCGCGGCGAGGCCAAGGGACGCCAGGTCCCGGGTGATCCGAAGACGGGCTTCACCCACGTCTACGGCTTCCCCGGCGTCTCCTGCGCGACGGTCCTCAAACGCTAGCCGTCCGCCCTCGAATAGCGATCGCGGAGCAGATTCTTCTCGATCTTGCCGGCCGGATTGCGCGGTACGTCGTCCACGAGCTCGAGCTGCTCCGGGATCTTCTGTCGGGCGAGCTTCTGGTCGATCAGGAACGACACCATCTCGTCGAACGCCAACGGGGCCCCGGTGCAGGCCACGACGGCGCAGCAGCGCTCACCGAGGGCGGAGTCGGGCAGGCCGATCACGGCCACGTCGGCGACCTTCGGATGCGTGTAGAGGAGGTTCTCGATCTCGGTGGACCAGATGTAATAACAATTGAGGATGATCACGTCCTTGAGCCGACCGGTGATGGTCACGTAGCCCTCGGCATCGAGTCGGGCGATGTCGCCGGTGCGGAAGAAGCCGGCTTCGTCGAAGGCCGCGTCGTCGAGCGAGGCGTCGAGATAGCCCTTGCAGAGCTGCGGGGCGCGCAGGCGCAGCTCGCCGTCCTCGCCCGCGCCCGCCCGGGTTCCGTCGGCGCGCACGACGCGCAGCTCGGCGTCGGAGGGATTCGCGCGCCCTTCGGTGTGGGCCAGCTTCTCGTCGTCGTCTCCGACGCGATTGACGGCGACCACCGGGCACTCGGTGAGGCCGTAGCCCGAGACGATGCCGACCCCGCCGACCTCGCGCTTCAGATCGTAGTGGAGCTGGGGCGGCTTGGGCGCGCCGCCGCCTGGCAAGGCCCGCAAGCGCGGGAAGATCGGCTGGTCCGGCCTCTCTCGCTGCGCCGCCAGATAGGCCTGGTGGAAGGCCGTCCCCGCCCCGGCGTGTGTGACCCCGTGGCGCGCCAGCAGCGGGATCGTCGTCTCAGGGTCGAAGGCGGGTACGAAGATCTGCGCAAGGCCCGAGACGAAGCCGGCGATCATCCAGCCGACGCCGCCGACGTGCGTGATCGGGAAGACCATCGCGTGGCGATCGTCGGGCTGCAGGTCGAAGGCCTCGGCCAGACCGACGAACGCGGTGATCAGACCCGGATCCGCGTGCTTCGCGCCCTTCGGATCCGACGTGGTGCCCGAGGTGTAGAGGATCCAGCGGACGGGCGCCTCGGCTTCGGGGTCGGTCTTCGGCGCGGGCGACAAGTTCGCGGGCTCCGCCCGGGGCAGTGTGTCGTCGACGACGAGGACTTCCAGGCTCGGTCGCTCCGCGGCGAGCCCGAGCGCCATCTCGGCATAGTCGAAGCCGCGAAAGCGCGAGGGGACGCAGAGCAGCCGTGCGCCGGTCTGGTCGATGATGAAGCCGACCTCGCGCTCGCGGTAGATCGGCAGGATCGGGTTCTGCACGGCGCCGAGACGGGCCAGTGCGCCCATCAGCAGCGCCGACTCGATGGTACTCGGCAGCATCCAGGAGACGGGGGTGCCGACCTCGACCCCGCGTGCGTGCAGCGCCGCGGCGACGCGGAGCGCGCCGTCGCGGTAGCCGGCGAAGTCGAGCTCGCGCCCCTCGTCGTCGAAGCCGAAGGGTGCGTCCGGCGTCGCGTCGGCGCGCTCTTCGACGAGCTGCCAGAAGGTCCGAATCCGATTCATGGGCGTGCGGCCTCTCGTCCGTGCCATGCAGCCTCGGGAGCATGCATGTGGAGCGTTCTCGGGAGTTCGAAGGGCAGGTCGGTCGGGTCGGTCGAGGTCGGTCGAGGTCGGTGAGGACGCCTCGAATCCTACGAAGAGTGCGCCCGGGAATCCAGTACGAAGCGCCCCCGGAGCTTTGCCCGATCGGGCGTCCGCACCCATGCGTGATAACGTCGGGGCATGGTGATCCAGCGCCTGACCCACCTCGGAATCTGCGTCTCGGACATGGAGCGGTCGCTGCGTTTCTATCGCGACGCGATCGGCTTCAACGAGGTCGGACGCCTCGCGATGGATGGCGGCATGGCGGACATCATCAACGGGCTGGAGGCGGCCGAGCTCAGGGCCGTCTACCTCGAGCGCGATGGCTGGCGGATCGAGCTGCTCGCCTTTCCCCAGCCCGGCTGGGAGGGGCCCCGGACGCCGCGGCCGATGAACCGCGTCGGACTCACGCACCTGTCGTTCCGCGTGGAGGATCTCGCTTCCGTCTGTGCGCGGATCGAGCAGACCGGCGGCGGGCTGATCGCGGACACACGCGTTGGCGAAGGCGCGAGCCCGGTCAAGGCGGTGATGGCCTACGACCCCGACGGCACCCGACTGGAGCTGGTCGAGGGACCCGGCGACCCCGACGCGATTCCCGGCAGCCGGGGCTACCTGAGGGACACGGAGGGCTAGGCGCGGCCCATCAGCGCCTTCGCGATCATCGTCGCGTTGGGAAAGGACCCGGTGAGCCCGGAGCTCATGTAGCCGGCGTCGGTGATGAGCGTGACGCCGCTGATGGCCATCGCTGCATCGCTGCACAGGAAGAGCAGCGGATAGGCCTGCTCGAGAGGCGTCGACGCCTCGATACCGGCGTCCGCGCGATAGTCCGTGCCGAAGCCCAGCCATAGCTCCTTGTTCGCCCGGGCGAGGGGCGTGTCCGTCGGACCGGGGCAGATCGCGTTGATCCGGATTCCGCGCTTCAGCATCGGGTAGGCCTGGCTCGACACGTAGCCGCACACCGCCTGCTTGGTGGCCATGTAGTTGCACTTCTCGTTCTTCTGGAACCACTCGGTGGCGGCGTCGTAGTCCGCCATCGCGAGCACCTCCTCGAACTGCGCGAAGGTCGACTCCCAGCCGAGACCCGCCGCCGAAGAGATGAAGCAGATCGACGCCCCACGACCGAGCATGCCTTGATCGATCATGCGGTCGATCAGATGGCGGTGGCCGATGTAGTTGATCCGCTCGATTCCCGCCGTGCCATCGGCCACGCCCGCGCAGGCCAGCAGCGCGTGGACCGGGCCGCCACATTCGGTGACGGCCGCGTCGATGGAGGCCTTCTCCGCGAGGTTGACGCGGATGCTGGTGGCGCCCTCGAGCTCGACCTCGGCGTAGTCCATGACGACCACGTCCGCGCCGGCGTCCTGCGCCAGCTCCGCGGCGGCGGCCCCCATGCCAGTGGCGCCGCCGACGACGAGCACGCGCTTGTCGTCGAATCGGAACGAATCGAAGAGTGACATCTTGATCTCCCGGAGCGTGTCGAGGGGCAGGCTCGCCGTCTCTCGCAAGACCGATCCTACCCGAAATGCCTGCCGTGGAGAGGGAAGAGTCGCAGCAGCGCCTTCGCGATGCGAGGATGCGCCAGGTCGACGGCCAGGCCTGTCGGTGCGCGGCGGCATCCCTGGCCGGGATTATTCAGCGCCCCTGTGCGGAGTGTGTGCCCGAGCCCGGCTAGCATTGTGGATCCCATCGCGCCCCGGGATCCGCTCCCGGCCGCCCAGCGCAACGGAGAACCACCCGCCATGGCAGCATCAGAGAACGCCCCGCTCCAGGGGATGCGCATCGTCGATCTGGCCGACGAGCTCGGCGAGCTCTGCGGACGCGTCCCCGCGGACCTCGGCGCGGAGGTCACCCCGGCCCAGCCGCCGGCCGGGCCCGCGTCGCGGGCCCTCGAGCCCATGACGCCCGACGGCCGGACGAGCCTCTACTTCGGCTTCCGCAACGCCGGCAAGCGCAGCGTGGTGGCGGATCTGTCCAGCGCCGTCGGGCGCGCGCGGCTGCATGAACTGCTCGGTGAGGCCGATGTGCTGATCGAGTCGGGTGGCGCCGGCTGGCTCGCCGCGAATGGGCTCGATCCGACGGAGCTGATGGAGCGCTATCCAACGCTGATCGTCACGTCGATCAGCGACTTCGGGCTCGAGGGTCCCTATGCCCACTACAAGGGCACCGACATGATCGGCTTCGCAATGGGCGGTCTGATGTATCGCGCGGGCGTCTTCGAGAAGCCGCCGCTCGTGGCACCGGGCAACCTCGCCTACGACGTGGCGGGCATGGTCGCGGCCATGGGCACCCTGATCGCCTTCTTCAAGCGGATGCGCACCGGCCGCGGCCAGCATCTCGACGTGTCGACCATGGAGGCGGTGGCCAACCTCGCGGACTGGTCGCTGCCCAACTACTCGCTCAATCCGCAGGTCGGTCCGCGTGCGGGGGCGGGCATCTACACCCTCTACAAGTGCGCCGATGGCTACATGCGCATGATCATCCTCGTCACCAAGCACTGGCGGACGCTGCTCGACTGGGTGGGCAATCCGCCCGAGCTCGCCGACCCGGACCTCGACCAGTTCATCAATCGTCTGATGCGCCTCGGCGAGATCGTCCCGGTGCTCGAGCGCTTCTTCGCCGACAAGGAGAAGATCTGGGTCTCGCGTGAGGCGCAGGCGCGGGGGATCCCATCGACCCCTCTGCTCGAGCCCGGCGAGGTGCTCGACAACGAGCACACCGTGGCGCGCGCTTCCTTCTGTGATCGGACGATGGGAGAGGGCGTCGAGGCGAGGATCCCCAGCGGCTTCATGACCCTCGACGGCGAGCGCCTCGGCCCGGAGCGGGGGGCGCCGCTGCTGGGTGAGCTCGCCGATGGGGGCTTCGCCTCGCCTCGCGGCCCCCTGGAGGCCCGCCTCGAGCAGCCGACCGGCGACCCAGACGGCGGGCATCCGTTCTCCGGGCTGCGCGTCATCGACTTCGGAGTGGGCGCTGTCGGGGTGGAGGTCGCGCGCATCCTCGGTGAGTACGGCGCCGAGGTCATCAAGGTCGAGACGGCGAGCGCGCCGGACTTCATCCGGGTGATCCTCAGCAGCTACATGAATCCCTCCTTCGCCTCTTCGAGTCGCACCAAGAAGAGCTTCGGCGTCGACCTGAAGACGGAGGAGGGCAAGGCGCTGGTCACCCGGCTTCTCGAGAGCGCCGACGTCTGCATCGAGAACAATGGCACCGGCGTGATGGATCGGCTCGGTCTGGGCGCCGACGACCTGCGCCGCATCAATCCGCGCCTGGTCAGCTTCTCGAGCCAGATGGTGGGCAGCTTCGGCCCCTGGAAGGACTGGACCGGCTACGGGCCGAACACCCATCCGGTCTCCGGCCTCCAGTACCTCTGGAACTATCCGGAGGACGCCGACAAGCCGGCAGGCAGCACGAACGTCTATCCCGATCACTTCGTCGGCCGGATCGGAGTATTCGCCGTGGTGGCGGGGCTGATCCGACGGGAGATCAGCGGCGAGGGGGGGCACTACGACGTGGCGCAATTCGAGGCGGCGCTCGGCCTGCTCGGCGACCTCTACGCCAAGGAGAGTCTCGAGCCGGGCAGTGTACGTCCGCAGGGCAATGCCAATCACCGCGGCGCGCCCTGGGGCTGCTATCGCTGCGAGGGCGAGGACGAGTGGATCGTCGTCAATGTGCGCGACGAGGAGGAGTGGCAGGCCCTGTGCGGCGTGATCGGGGCCGGCGAGTGGGCGGATGACGCGTCTCTGGCCTCGGCGGCGGCTCGGCGCTCGAAGGCCGATCAGATCGACGCTCGCATCGAGGCCTGGACGAGCGCGCAGGACAGTCGTGTGGCGATGGAGACGCTGCAGGAGGCCGGCGTGCCCGCCGGCATCGTGGCCCACGCGGGACACCACATGAGCGATCCACAGATGACCTTCCGCAACTACCCCAAGTTCTGTGATCAGCAGGGCCTCGGCGGCATGCTGCTCGAAGGGCCGGCCTTCCTCGGGAGCGATCTCCCCGAGGTGATCATCACGCAGGCCCCCTGGCTCGGTGAGCACACGCGCGAGCTGGCCCGAGAGCTGCTCGGCCTGGGAGACCAGCAGATCGAGGACCTCATCGCACGCGGCATTCTCGAGGATCCGCCGGGCGAATACCAGGTGCCCGGGTAGCAGGGCGGTCGTAGCCGGCAACGGCGCGCCGGCCGGCGCGCTCATGGAGGCGATGGATGGACGCCGGTTTCTTCGATTCAGGTCAGATTCGAGGGGCCGTGTCCTGCACAGAGGACGATGTCCCTTCGGATGGCGTCGGAGGGATCGGCAGATCCAGCGAGAGGTGCGCGAAGTCGGAACGCAATCTGCAAATGCGACTCCCCAGATGATTCAGGAGCCCACGCGGGCACGGCCACTCGGGGTCGGCAGCAGGGGCCATCCATCAGGAGCCGTAGACATGCGATACCGCTTTGCCGATTACACCCTCGATGCCACCTGCAACCAGCTCCAGCGATCCGACGGCTCGCAGGTCGAGCTCCAACCCAAGGTCGCGGGCGTCCTCAAGGTCCTGCTCGAGAGCGACGGGCGTCTCGTCACCAAGGATGAGCTCATGGACGCCGTCTGGCCAGGGATCGCCATCACCGACGGGTCGATCGCACGCGCCGTCAGCCTGGCGCGTCAGGCGCTCGGCGATCGCTACACCGACGATGGCGTGATCGCGACGATCTGGGGCAAGGGCTATCGGCTGACGGTGCCCGTGACCTTCATGCGCGGTCGCGAGGGCGACGAGGTGCTCACCGGCGGCCCAGCGGTCTCTGCCTTTCGCGCCCGCGTGGATGCAGTGCTCGACACCCGCTACGCGCGGCCGACTCCGATGGATGAGGTCGCGAGGGAGGGCGTCGGCGCGTAGCAGGCGTTCGGGTCTCGCCCCGCCGCACTCGCGCGGAGCGGCATCGGGACGGTGAGGGCCCTCAGTCGGCGCTGCGTGCGACAGAGGGCCCTCGGTGGCTCTGCGCCATGCTCAGCCCTTGAGGGACTTCATGGCCTCGACCATCTCGTCCGCCGCGCTGCCCGGAACGACGAAGCCGTCGGTGCTGCAGATCTGATCGATGTGGGCCGCGACGTCGTCGGCACTCACGGTGTCGGAGGCGGCATCGGTCCAGCCGGGGCAGAGTCCCACGAAGATCCGCGCGAAGCGGCCGGCGCCCACGGAGAAGATCTCGTGGGTGAAGTCGCACTGCTCGCTGCACAGGAAGGCGACCATGGCCGTCACGTACTCCGGATCGAGCTTGAGTCCGAGGCCGTCCATGATCCCCGTGGTCATGCGCGTCGCGGCGATGGGGGCGATCACGTTGCTCTTGATGTTGTACTTCGCGCCCTCCTGGGAGAGCACGTTCGAGAGCCCCACCAGTCCCATCTTGGCGGCGCCGTAGTTCGCCTGACCGAAGTTTCCGAAGACGCCGGCGGCCGAGGCCGTCATGACGATGCGGCCGTAGTTGTTCTCCTTCATGGCCTTGAAGGCCGGCTGGGTCACGCAGAAGGCGCCCTTCAGGTGGACGTCGAGAACGCCCTCCGCCTCCTGCGGAGACATCTTGGTGAAGCTGCGATCCCGAAGGATGCCGGCGTTGTTCACGAGGATGTCGACGCGACCGAAGTTGTCCAGGGCCGTCTTGACGATGCCCTCGCCGCCTTCCCAGGTGGAGACCGAGTCGTAGTTGGCCACCGCGATGCCACCGGCCTCTTCGATCTCCTTCACCACGAGGTCGGCCGCCGCGTTTCCGGATCCCTGACCGTCGACGGTGCCACCGAGGTCGTTCACGACGACCTGCGCGCCGCGCCTGGCGAACTCCAGTGCGTGGCTCTTGCCCAGGCCGCCGCCGGCGCCCGTAACGATGGCCACCCGGCCCTTGAAATCGATCTCGCTCATCTTGCTGTTCTCCTTGGAATGGAAGATGCGGGCGAAACGCCCGCCGGATCGGTCGAGCGCGTTCGCTACAGCCGCTCGATGATGGTGCCGGTGCCCACGGCGGCGCCGCAGCACATGGTGACCAGCGCCGTGCCCTTGCCGGTTCGCTCGAGCTCGTTCAGCGCGGTGGTGATGAGGCGCGTTCCGGTGGCCCCGACCGGGTGGCCGAGCGCGATGGCGCCGCCATTGACGTTCACCTTCTCCTCATCCGCCCCGCA
>CAZQMY010000237.1:0-9279 GCA_964594405.1 uncultured Spirochaetaceae bacterium
CGCCAACACACTCTCGACGATCCCGCCTGCGCTCCTCGACCGCATGGAGGTCATCGAGCTCTCCGGCTACACGGAGCGGGAGAAGCTCGTGATCGCGGAGCAGTATCTCGTGCCGCGCCAGCTGGAGGCCCACGGCCTGACCGCGGATCGCATCCAGCTCCAGGACGCAGCCGTGGAGAAGGTGGTGCGCGAGTACACCCGCGAGGCGGGCGTCCGCAATCTCGAGCGCTTCGTCGCCTCACTGATGCGCAAGAGCGCGAGGCAGGTGGCGCAGCAGGGGCCGGAGACGCGGGTCGTGATCGACGAGGACTTCGTCGCGACCTCGCTGGGGCCACCGCCCCATCTGCCCGAGACCGCCGAGCACATGACCATGCCGGGCGTGGCCGTCGGGCTCGCGGTGACCGCGCACGGAGGCGACATCCTCTTCATCGAGGCGACACGCATGAGCGGCGGCAAGGGCATACGACTGCGCCTGACCGGCCAGCTCGGCGACGTGATGCGCGAGAGCGCCGAGGCCGCGCTCTCCTGGGTGCGCGCGCACGCCGATGCCCTCGGGCTCGGCGAAGAGGACATGCGGCCGGGTGAGATCCATCTCCACATCCCGGCCGGCGCGGTGCCCAAGGACGGTCCTTCTGCGGGCATCGCCCTGGTGACGGCGATCGTCTCGGCCCTCTCCAACCGCAAGGCCACCGGCATGCTCGCCATGACGGGAGAGATCTCACTCCGTGGCCGGGTCCTCCCCGTCGGCGGCATCAAGGGCAAGCTCTTCGCCGCCTCGCGCGCCGGCATCGAGACCGTTGTGATGCCCAAACGAAATCAAAAGGACCTGGTCGAAGTCCCCGACGAGGTCAAGGAGAGTCTGGACATCAAGCTCGTGGATACCATCGAAGAGGCCCTGGCCCTCACCCTCCCCGAGCAGACGCCCCGAGCCAGCTGATCCGACGATCGCGTTCGAGGGCATCCCAACGCGCGGCGGTCCGGCTATGATGGCCGGATGCGCGTGGCGTTGGTACACGATTGGCTGACCGGGCTCCGGGGCGGTGAGCGCGTCCTCCACCAGATCGCCCTCGAGTATCCCGAGGCCGACCTCTTCACGCTCTTCCACGTGCCCGGCAGCACCACGCAGGCCATCGAGGCGCGGCCGATCACGGCCTCACTCCTCGACCGGCTCCCGGGCGCCCATCGCCACTATCGCAAGCTGCTCCCGCTCTATCCCTGGGCCATCGACCGATTCGATCTGGGCGGCTACGACCTGATCCTCTCCACGAGCCATGCGGTGGCCAAGAGCATCCGCAAGCCCGAGGAAGCGCTGCACCTCTGCTACTGCTTCACGCCCATGCGCTACGTCTGGGACCAGGCGGACACCTATCTGGGAAGGGGGGCGCGACGCGCCATGGCCGAGCCGCTGGCTCGGCGCCTTCGCCGCTTCGACGCCGCCCGCAGTGGCGCCGATACGGTGACGCGCTTCCTCGCCATCTCCAGCTGCGTCGCCGATCGCGTCAGCCGCCACTACGGCCGCGAGGCGCGGGTGGTCTTTCCGCCCGTCGAGACGGCACGCATCCGCCCCAGCGGCGACGACCCGCACGACTACTACCTGCTCGTCAGCGGCTTCGTACCCTACAAGCGCGAGGCGCTGGCCATCGAGGCCTTCGCGCGTCGGGGCGATCGGCTGGTGGTGGTGGGCGATGGTCCAGGCCGAAGTCGGCTCCAGGCGGGCGCGCCGAGCAACGTCGAATTCGTCGGACGAGTGGGCGAGGCGGAGCTCCGCGAGGCCTACGCGAACTGTCGCGCCCTCATCCATCCGCAGCTCGAGGACTTCGGACTGATCGCCGTCGAGGCGCAGGCGGCCGGCCGGCCGGTGATCGCGTACGGTGCGGGCGGCGTGCTCGACAGCGTGCGCGACCTCGATCGCGCCCAGCGGAGCGGCGAGGAGCCGACGGGGCTCTTCTTCCACCAGCAGTCGAGCGCCGCCCTCGGCGCGGCGCTCGATCGCTTCGAGGCCTGCGCCGACCACTTCGACGCAGCCGCCATCCGCAGGCATGCCGAGACCTTCGACGCCGACGCGTGGCGTCCGCGATATCGCGCCGAGGTGCAGGCGATGATCGAGGCGAAGCGTCAGGGCAGATCCGAAGCGATGGGAGGCGGTGGATGAGCCGGGACAGGGAGGCCATCCCGCTCCTCGACCTCACCGCGCTCCACGCGCCCATCCAGGATCGCATCGACGCTGCGCTCGCCCGTGTGGCGGCCAGCGGCCTGTACGTCAACGGCCCCGATGTCGCGTCCTTCGAGGCCGACTTTGCGACGCTCTGTGGTGTACCCCATGCAGTGGGCTGCTCTTCCGGGACGGACGCGCTGGTGCTCGCCCTGCAGGCGCTGGGAGTCGGCGCGGGCGACCAGGTGATCTGTCCGGCCTTCAGCTTCTTCGCGACGGCCAGCGCCATCGTACGCGTCGGTGCCACCCCGCTCTTCGCCGACATCGAGCCACGCAGCTTCAACATCGACGTCGAGCACGCGGCGGCGCTGGCCGAGGGCGCCTCGCGGCTGCGCGCGATCCTCCCGGTCCACCTCTTCGGCACGCTCTGTGATCTCGACCCCCTGCTGGCACTCTGCGAACGACACGCCGCCGCCCTCGTCGAGGACGCCGCCCAGGCGGTCGATGCCCACGATGCCCGCGGTCGGAAGGCCGGCAGTCGCGCCGACATCGCCGCATTCAGTCTCTATCCCACCAAGAACCTCGGCGCCCTCGGCGACGCCGGCATCACCACCACGGCTTCCCCGAGGCTGGCAGATGCACTGAGGAGGCTCCGGGAGCACGGCTCGACGCGGCCCTACGAGCACGCGGAGGTCGGCCTGAACGCCCGCCTCGACACGCTCCAGGCGGCCGTCCTGAGCATCAAGCTCGAGCGGCTGCCGGATTGGACGCGAGCACGCATCCGCAACGCCGAGCGCTACGCGGAGGCCTTCGCCGCGCTCGGCGCCGCGCGATCGCTCGCGGAGCTGCGCGAGTCCAAGCTGCCCGTGCTGCCTCCTCTGCTCGCCGACGCGCCCGCGCAGAGCGTGCACCACCAATACGCGATCCGCGTTCCAGCCGAGCATCGCGATGGGCTGCGGGCGCACCTCGCCGAAGAGCGGATCGCATCTGCCATCTACTATCCCGGCGGCCTGCACGAGCAGGCCTGTCTGCTACCACCGGGCGCGCCGGTGCCGAGGCTCCCACAGACGGAGGCCGCGTGCCGGGAGGTGCTCGCCCTGCCCGTTCACCCCACGCTGAGCACCGAGCAGATCGAGCGCGTCGCGCGCGCCATCGACGACTACTTCGCTGCGCACCGCTCCAACGGGTGACGAGAACGCGCGAAGATTCGGGCCTCGACGCGACGCCCCATCCGCCCTCCGACCTCGACCGGTCGAGTCCACCCGTCGATCACCGGAGCGGAGGGGATCAATGAAGCCCGGTCCGGCTCGCCCGGAGCCGCCCGCCCCGCGACCCCCGCTACCTTCTTCGTCCCTCCCCCTTCCGTCGTCGCGCGGCGTCGCGAGGCGTTGGAGGCATGCATGAGCGAGTCGGCGACCACGCCCGACCATTCTGGATCGGGCAGGGCCTGGTCCTTCACGACGGGCGAGAACCTGCGGCGGGTCTTCGAGCGCAGCGAGACCATCCTCTTCCTGGTGAGCTCGAACCTGCGCGCCGGGCATCGCGACAAGCTGCTCGGCAATCTCTGGAACCTCCTGGATCCGGCCTTCTTCCTGGCCGTCTACTACCTCGTCTTCGGAATCGGTCTGCGCCAGGCGAGTCCCGACCCCGAGGCCTTCGTGCTCTACATGAGCCTGGGCATCCTCGTCTTCCACTACTTCGAGTCCTGCCTCGCCCAGGCCGCGACCGCCATACGCGCGCACGCGGGCATCATCCACGAGGCCTACTTTCCGAAGGCCGTGCTGCCCATCTCGCTCTGCCTCTCGCGCCTCTACGACTTCTTGTGGGGCATGCTGGTGCTCACGGCGGTGATGGCGCTGCTCGGGGCGCCCTTCGGCCCGCAGCTGCTCTGGCTGCCCGCGCTGGTCGCCCTGCAGATCATCCTCTCACTCGGGCTGGCCTTCATCGTCGGCCACCTCGGCGCCTTCTACGCCGATACCGCCAACATCGTCGCGGTCACCATGCGTCTGCTCTTCTTCGCGAGCCCCATCTTCTACTTCGCGAGCGATGAGGGCGCCTTCACGGGGATCGTGCCGGCGGAGTACCTCTAGCTCTACCGCCTCAACCCCCTCACTCCCCTTCTCGACGGCTTTCGCGACGTGATGATCTGGGGGCGCGCACCCGACCTCGCCGGCCTGGGCTACGTGGCGGCCGTCGCACTGACTTTCCTGCTGATCGGCTTCTCGGCCTTCTCGCGAGGAGAGGGTCAGTTCGCGAAGTATCTCTGAGTCGTACGTCCGACCTGGGGCGATCGCTCTGCGGCCCTCCGCATCACGCCGGAAGGCGCGGCCCGCCGAAGGCCTCAGGCGCGCGTGGACCAGGCTTGTTTTCATCTGTCCAAAGCCAAGAGACCGCCCCCTCCCCTTGGCGAAGCACAAGAGACCGAGCACCGATCCACCCCGCGGATCGCGTCCTCTGTGAGCGTACCCATTGACCACCCTCGAAGAGCCTCCCGAGCAGTCGCAGGCGCTCTCCCGTGGCATCGGCCGGTCCGGTCAACGCGCGTCGCGCCCGCGCGCGCTCGCGCCGAGCCGCCTCGGGGCCGAGCTGGTCTCGCTCGCGGCCGTCACCTGGGACTTCCCGCTCGTCGGGCGCACGCGGATGCTCGGTGAAGCGTGGGAGGCCAGTGGCCGCCACTCGACCTTCGTCCAGATTCCCTCGCTGCGCACGGCGATCCAGCGGCTCGGGCTGCCCGAGCGCAGCGCGGCGTATGGCGAGGGCCCGCGGCCCGCGGTGATCCGCCCGTGGCCGAGCTATCCCGCGTCGCTGTGGACGCGACTCCCGCAGCATCATCTCGAGCGGAGCATCGCCCGCAGCGCGGCTCGACTGCGCGCGCAGCTCGATCCACTCATCGATTGGCGACGGAGCGTCGCCATCGCCGTCACTCCGGCCTGGCTGCCCTGGCTCACCGCACTCCCCTTCGCGCGGATCATCTACGATTGCATCGACAACCTGACGGTGATGACACCGAGGCCGAGCCTTCTCCCCCTGCATCGCGAGTGGGAGCGACGGCTCATCGAACGCGCCGACGCCGTCGTCTGCTCGGCGACCCCCCTGGCGGACCGGATCCGAGCCGACCACAGGGACGTTCCGCTCCGGGTGATCCGCAACGGCGTGGACGTCGCGGCGATGCGCGCGGGCGCGCTCACGCAGCCCGCGCCGGCCCTCCCCAGACTGCGCAGCGAGAGCCCACGCGTCGGCTTCGTCGGGGCGCTCTACGAGTGGATCGACTGGGAGCTCATCCGCGCGGTGGCGGAGAGCCGGCCCGAGCTCGAGTTCCTCTTCATCGGGCCCATGGGCGAGACCGGGCTGCCGGCCTGGACGCGGCACCTCGCGAACGTGCATTTCCTCGGCCCCTGCCCCTATTGGCAGGTGCCGGCCTATCTCCGCGAGTTCGATGCCTGCTGGGTTCCGTTTGCGGCTGGCGAGATCAGCCGTGACGCCAACCCCATCAAGATCTACGAATACCTCTCGCTCGGGAAGCCCGTGGTGAGTACACCGGTGGCCGATCCGCAGGCCTATGGCGACTTCGTGGGCTTCGCGACCACGCCCGCCGACGTCGCGAGCGCCCTCGACGAAGCGCTCATCGATTCCGAAGAGGCGCGCGAGGCACGGCTCGATTTCGCGCGCAGCAACGACTGGGGGGAGAGGGCCCGTGAGTACACGGACTTCGCCGACGAGGTGCTGGCCGCGCCAGCGCGCCGGACCCGCGGATCGGACGGGCTCCGATGATCAAGGCGCTCTGGCTCGTCCGCTCCAACCTGAGGGAGCATCCCGGCGGTGATACGACGCAGATCCTGCGCACCGCCGAGGCGCTACGCGCAAACGGCCTCGAAGTCACGCTCTCGAGCGAGCGCCAGCCCGACCCCTCCGGCTACCAGCTCGTCCACCTCTTCCACCTCGATCGCCTCTGGGAGAACCTCCCCTGGGCCGCATGGGCCACACGCGCAAGGCTGCCCCTGGTGCTGAGCCCCATCTACTGGCCGAGCGACGAGTTCGATCGCCATGGGCGGACCGGCGTGCAGGGCGTGGTTTCGCGCATCGCCAGCGGCGACGCCTATCAGGCCGCTCGCAATCTGCAGCGCTCGGCGCTGCCCATCCTGGAAGGCACCCGAGGCGCCCTCCGTCCCGGAATGATCAGCTTCCAGCGCAGTGTTCGCTCTCTCTTGAACGCGGCCGATCGCATCCTCCCCAATAGCCAGGCCGAGCAGGCCCAGCTCAGCCGACGCTTCGGCGTGCACGGTCGCTACACCGTGGTCCCCAACGGCGTCGACCCGGCCGCCTTCCGATGCGAGCAGGAGGCCGACTCCGGGTGCCGCCGGGATCGCGACACCATCCTGTGTGTTGGACGCATCGAGCCCAGGAAGAATCAGCTCGCGTTGATCCGCGCGCTGGAGGGGACGCCCCTGCGCATTCGCCTGGTGGGCCGAGCTGGTCGTTTCAGCGCCCGCTACGCACGGCTCTGTCGGAGGGCCGGCGCCGACCGCGTGGACTTCCTGCCCTGGCTCGAGCACGAGGCGCTGGCGCCGCTCTACCGCGAGGCCTGGATCCACGCCTGCCCGAGCTGGTACGAGACGCCGGGCCTGGCCAGCCTGGAGGCGGCGCTCTCGGGCTGCCGGCTGGTCTGTACCGAGCGCGGCAGTGCCCGCGAGTACTTCGGAGAGCAAGCCGAGTACTGCACGCCGCGCGAGCCGGCCAGCATCCGCGCCGCGATCATGCGCGCGCGCTCCCGAGCGCCGGCCCCCGAGCTCGCCCGGCGCGTCCGCGAATGCTTCAGCTGGCAGGCGGCCGCCGAGGCCACCCTCCAGGGCTACGACCTCGCGCTCAAGCACGCCGCCGAGCGCCCCAGGGCCCGCATGCCGAATCTGCCCCCGCACTCCTTCAGCCGAGGACCTTCCACGCACCATGACCCTTGAAAGCGAAGTCGGACACGAAGCGGAGGACCTGCCCACCGTCGTCGTTCGCGACCTCTGCGTGCGCTACCTGATCCGCTATCACCAGGCCCACATCACGCTGCGCGAGACCTTCGTGCGCTCGCTCGGGGCGCGCCGGGCCCGCATGCGCCACTGGCGCCAGGCCCACTGGGCGCTGCGCGACGTGAGCTTCGTGGCTCGGCAGGGCGAGGTCCTCGCCGTCATCGGGCGCAACGGCTCGGGGAAGTCGACGCTGCTCAAGAGCCTCGCAGGCATCATCGGGGCCGATGGCGGCGAAGTGCGCGTCCGGGGCAAGCTGGGCTGCCTGCTCAGCCTCGGCGTCGGCTTCAATCCGAACCTCACGGGCCGCGAGAACATCTTCCTCAACGGCAGCATGATCGGCATTGCGCGCAAGGTGCTCGAAGAACGCTGCGACGAGATCATCGCGCTCTCGGGCCTGGGCGACTTCATCGAGGCGCCGGTCCGCACCTACTCCAGCGGAATGAACGTGCGCCTGGGCTTCTCCATTGCGGTGCACGTCTCCCCCGATGTGCTCCTCCTCGACGAGGTGCTCACGGCCGGCGATGCCGAGTTCCGTGAAAAGACGGGCAACATCATCGAGCAGCTCTGTGACGAGAGTCATACGATCGTCATGGCGAGCCACGACATGGAGCTGGTCCGCCGCGTCTGCACACGCGCCCTGTGGCTCGATGGGGGCCGGATCGCAATGGACGACGAGCCCGGACGCGTCTGCGACGCCTACCTCGAGGCCCTCCATGCGCCGAGCCAGCCCGCGCGGGCCTTCCAGGCGGCGCCGGGCGCGTAGCGCTCACTCATCATCATCTGCGCCAAGCGCAGATGACGCCCGGGGCAGATCGCGTCGGGTCGGTCTCCTTCTATCGAGATCCGTCTTCTTGACCAGCCACGCGAGGCCGTGTTCCCGGCCTCTGGCGGCATCCGGCGGCCCCGATCGAGCCTCACACCGCAGACCCCGCCCAGCGCTGGGCGCCCTCACGCTGATCCTCGTGTACTCGCTGCTGCGTGCGCTCCCCGCCCTCGCGGCGGCACCGGATAGCGACGGCGATGACATGAGCGACCCTTTCCAAGTCACCCACGACTTCGATCCCGCCGATTCCGACGAGGACGCGATCTTGCTGGTAGACGGCTGGGAAGACGCCGATACCGACGCCGACGGTGTCCCGGATGGCCGAGAGCTCGACGCGGGCACCGACCCCCTCGACCCCTTCGATACACCCGCCACGCCGCTCCCGGGCCTCGCGCCCGCTCCCCTCGGCGCGCTCGCGCTGCTGCTCTGGGGCGTGGGCCAGTGGGCGACCTACAGGCTCGGCGCCGCCTCGAGCGCGCCGACGATGTAGCCGACCAGGATCCTCGCGAAGCGATCGAGAGCGGCCCGACTCGCGGGCGCGCGGGCGCGCTCCATGCGCACCGCTTCGCGGGCGACGGCCTGCACGATCTGATCGACCATCAGGCCGATCCGCACACGGCGCTCGTCCTCGGGCAGCTCGGGCAGGGCCTCGTCGATGCGCCGGACGAGCTCCGTCTGCGCGGCGAGCCAGGGCTGGGGCGCGCCGAGATGCTCCTCGGCGAGGCCCCGGGCGAAGATCTCGGCCACCAGGTGCACGTAGTCACGACCACCCTCCTCCTCGCCCATCAGGTGCACGAAGGGTAGCACCATGGCCTCCACGAGCGACGCGAGCCTGTGTTCGCCGCTCCCCTCGTCGATCTGGTCGATGAGCGACCAGCGCTCGGCGTTCACCTGGGTCATGCGATGCTCGAGGATCGCCTCGATCAGGTTTCGCTTGTCGCCGAAGTGGTACTGGAGCGCGTTGTTGTTGCGCTGACCCGCCTCGGTACAGATGCGGCGCATGGAGACGGCGTCGATGCCGTCACGCGCGAAGAGGCGCTCGGCTTCGCGCAGCAGGCGCATTCGCGTCGCCTGCGATGCATTGGTCGATCCCCTCGAAGCCGGCTCCGTCACGGGGGCGAGGCTACGGCAGCGGCGCCCGACGATCAACGCGCCCTCGGAATGCTAGTAGGCGTTTCGATCGAAGAGGCCGCGCCAGAAGGTCATCAGCAGGATCTGGATGTCGAGGCCGAGCGACCAGTTCTGGATGTAGTAGATGTCGTGCTCGATGCGCTCGTGGAGCGACGTGT
>CAZQMY010000238.1:0-9273 GCA_964594405.1 uncultured Spirochaetaceae bacterium
ACCGGCGGCAGGTCGGGCTCGAGATCAAGGTCGCACGGATCTTCAACACCTACGGCCCGCGCATGGACCCGGCCGACGGGCGCGTCGTCTCGAACTTCATCGTGCAGGCCCTGCTGGGCGAGCCGCTGGTCCTCTACGGTGACGGAAGCCAGACGCGCTCGTTCTGCTACGTCGACGACCTGGTCGATGCCTTCGTCCGAATGATGGAGACGCCCGCGGAGGTGACCGGGCCCATGAACCTCGGCAATCCCGGTGAGTTCACGATGATCGAGCTGGCCGAGCTGGTCCTCGACATCACGCAGTCGAAGTCGCCCATCAGCCACGGCCCTCTGCCAGGGGACGACCCCGCGCGACGTCAGCCGGACATCACGCTCGCTCGCGAGACCCTCGGCTGGGCGCCGCAAGTGAAGCTGCGCGAGGGGCTCGAGCGCACGATCAGCTACTTCGACGAGCTGCTCCGCGAGAAGGGGCGCATCGGCTGAGACCGGAGCACCGATCAGGGCGTCTCGCGACCCTCGGGCCGAGAGGCCTCGCTCAGCTCCCCGTGTCGTCGCCGGTAGTGGCGCACCATGATCTCCGCCACCTCGTCCGGGTCATCGCACAGGTGTAGGAGTCGCAGCTCGCGCTTGCGCAGCATCCGATGGCGCACGGGCTGCTCTTCGAGCCAGTCGAGCAGGCCCTGCCAGAAGCCGCTGTCGTAGAGCACCACCGGCATGTCTACGATCTTCTCGCTCTGCACGAGGGTGAGCGCCTCGAAGATCTCATCGAGCGTGCCGAAGCCTCCGGGCATACCCACCATGCCACAGGCGTACTTCACGAACATCACCTTGCGCACGAAGAAGTAGTTGAAGCTGGCGCTCTCGTCGCAGTAGGGGTTGACCTCCTGCTCGTGCGGGAGCTCGATGTTCAACCCCACCGAGCGTACGCCTGCGCGCTGCGCGCCCAGGTTGGCCGCCTCCATGATTCCGGGACCGCCACCGGTCGTGATGGCGAATCCGGCGCCGGCCAGCGCCTCCGCCACCCGGATCCCGTCGCGGTAGGCCCGGGAGCCGCGCCGCACGCGCGCCCCTCCGAAGATCGAGACCGAGGGCCACTGCCCCTCCATCTTCTCGAAGCCCTCGACGAACTCCGCGAGGATGCGGAAGAGCGACCAGGTATCCCTGCCCCTTCGATCCATGATTGCTCCACTCCGCCCGCCCCATCGGCTCGGCGGCCGATTTCTCAGCGCCTCCGGAAGAGCGCCTCCGCGGCTGCGAGCGCATCCTCGCCGCCGTGTCCGCGGCCATCTCCGCCAGCGTCCGGCTCCGCGCCTGGCCGAAAGTACTCGCAGCGATTCGCGCGCTCGCGATCGGCGACCCGTTCGGCATCGGGCTCGCGGCATTGGTTGTACGCGCCGGCGTCGTGGTGCGCGCAGTTCGCACAAACGTGCAGATCGCGGGCGCATGCCGGGCACGCGTCGCGAAACGCGACGCGCTCGCCGCCGCCGATCTCGACCCGGCCCCCGCAACCGAAGCACTGCATCCGGGCAGATTGGGCGAAGTGTGCCCGGCTTTCAAGGTGCTCGGCACCTCCGGGCCGCGGGTGATATGCTGAGTCGACCCGCATCGGAGCTGCCCTTGATCCGCGATTCCCTGATCACCACGCGAAGGCGGACCCCGCGCCCACCCGCCAGCGCTCTGAAGCGATGGGAACCGGGCCTGCTGATCGGCCTTGCCGTCCTGGCGGTCAGCGCGAGCGCGCGGGCGCAGAGCGGTCCCGACCTCAACATGCTCGCCGTGCAGTGGGTGAGCGGTGAGTTCGCCTCCCCCGTGATGTGCGAGATCGAGGGCGAGACGGTTCGCGGCATCCGCCGCCTCACCATCGAGCCCCACCGGGACCGGGATCGCAGGATCGTGGGCCTGCTTCGGTTCATCGACATGGAGGCCGATGGGGCGAAGCGCTGCTTCGACACACTCGGTCGCCCCATGCCCAATCTGGTCGGCAAGCTCTACATGCGCATTCCGGGCCGCTCGCGCCCCGACACGGCCCGGCGGGACTTTCGCCACGCGCTCGAGCGGGACAAGGCCTTCTCCTTCGAGGTGGTGCGCGGCGCCCTCAAGGTCCAGCCGATCGCGCTGCCGCCCGGCGAGGCAAAGGTCCAGGATCTCAGACGCGCCACCGTTCGCGTATCGCTGATCGCACCGGCGAGCTTCGCGGACCGTGAGCTCGCGCCATTCCGGAGCCCGCGCAAGGCTCTGCTGGAGCTGAACGGTCGCGGGGAACTCTCACTCGAGTTGCCGATCTTTGAAGCGCCGTCGGAGCCTCGGGCACCGCGCTGATCCCATCGCGGGCGCCGGCCGGATCACCTCGCGGTTCAGTCACCCCGCTGACGCGCCGATATCCACCAGCGCATGAGCAGCGAGCACCAGCCCATCTACTCCACCTTCGAGGACGACCCGGACCTCGAGGAAGAGATCAGCGAATTCGCCATCAACCTGGCGGAGTACGTGGATACGCTCCAGGACGTCTTCAGCGATCAGGAGCTCGACCGCCTGGGCGTGCTCGCGCGCGAGCTGACGACGACGTCCGACCGACTCGGCTATCCGCCGCTGGCCGAGGTTGCACGTCAGATCGATCTGGCCTGCGCGGAAGACAAGGCGGACGTGGCCGAAGACGCGCTCCGTGAGCTCACCCGCCTCGCGCGCCGGGTCCGCCAGGGCCATCGCGGCGCCGCCTGAATCCGGTCCCGACTCAGACGAAGAACCACAGGGAGACCGGCGTCCCGTCGCTGTCGTGGAAGAGCGACCCGCCCCACACTGCGAATCCCAGCAGCGTCGCGTTGGTCACACCGTGGAGCAGGATCAGCGCCCACAGGTTCTTGCGGTAGTAGAACCAGAGGTTCGTGATCGCCACCCAGGGCACGGCCACCCAGTACTCCCAGGGCACGTGGCCCATCGAGAACACGACGATGGTGACGACGAAGCTGAGCGGCGTGTAGCGCGCGAAGGGGACGTCGCGAAAGTCGCCCCGCTCGGCCCACACCTCGGCGTAGCGCGTGACCCAGCTGCGGATGAACAGCTCCTCGAAGACCGGCGTGACGAAGGCGTAGCCGAAGAGGCGCAGGCCCAGCGTCAGGCCCTGCCGATCCGCGCCGAACTGATTCGGATCGAAGGCCCCGCCCGGATCCGGCCGCAGGACCGGGAAGAGGATGTACGGTCCCATCCACAGCAGGGCGAGCGCCACGCCAAGCGCGACGTCCAGCAGACCGAGCGCGCCACCGAAGGGCCGCCCCAGCCCGCCGCGCAGCTCCGGGTAGGCCCCCTGCCGCAGGAAGTAGGCGATCAGGACCACTGGCACGGCCGGCTTGACCACCAGCATCCAGGGCTGGACCGCCTCGGGAAACCTCGGCGTGAACATGGCCAGCAGGAGGAAGGAGAAATAGGGCGCCCAGTAGGGCCACCAGCCATGCGAGGCTCGATCCCCATCGACGTCGATCTCCTCCCGACCCTTGCCCTCGGCGCCCATCGTCCCCACCCGTCTCGAGCCTCGTCGCACCCGCATCCTCGATTCCGTGCGTGCCCCTCGACAGGGCGCGCCCACGGTCGGCACACTATATCGGAGTTCGCCCCGAGCGGATTCCGACTGTCCCCACGAACGAGCGGAGGTCGACCGCCGATGCGCAGCCATGAGAGCGCCCCCGACACGACTCGATCGCCCGAGGACGCGGCGCCGGGCGATCGTGTCGAAGCCCTCCGGCGCATGGCGATCTTCGGCGGTGTCGAAGAGGCCGTGGTCCGTTCGCTGGTCGAGCGTTCGAGTGAGCGCACCGTCGAGCCCGGCGGGCTCTTCTTCTGCCAGGGCGAAAAGGGGGACTCCGCCTTCGTGCTCGAGGAGGGCAGCGTGGAGATCATTCGCAGCCACGCGGGTCGGGAGCATCGCTTGCGCACCCTCGGCGCCGGCGATTGCTTCGGCGAGGTCGCCTTGCTCGACTTCGGCGAGCGAAGCGCCTCGGTGCGCGCGCTCTCGCGCTGCCGCGCCATCGAGCTCACGGCACGCGATCTCCACGCCGTAGCGGTCAGCTCGCCGGAGCAGTTCGCGCTGATCTACATGAACCTCGGCCGCGAGCTCAGCCGCCGTCTCCGAGAGGCGGACGATCGCTTCTTCAAGGCGCTCTGGGTTGCCGAGCCGCTGAGAGGGGACTGGGACTTCGGGGTGGGCTGAGGGCCACCGCGTTTCCCCGAGCGAATGGCGCACCGGAGCCGATGAAAGGGCCATCCCCCGCGAAAGATGGCAAGATAGGCCCATGAGTGACACCTACTACGAAGAGCATGCGGACCGGGGCCTGCTCGACGATCAATCGATCGCGATCGTGGGCTACGGAAATCAAGGGCGGCCATGGGCCCTCAACCTCCGCGACTCCGGCTACGCGCCCAGGGTCTGCGTTCGCGCCGACGAGAGCCGCGAACGCGCGGCAGCGGACGGCTTCGAGCCCGGCGATCTGACGGACGCCAACGCCGCGGACATCGTGTGCGTCCTCGTGCCCGACGATGCGATCCCGGGCTTGCCCCTCGAGCGCAAGCCCGACCAGCTCACCATCGTGGCCAGCGGCTACTGCCTGGCCTTCGGGCGCATCGCACTGGCGGGCGATCTCGCGATGATCGCGCCGCGCATGCTCGGCCCGGAGGTCCGCAGCTGCTTTGAGGAGGGCAAGGGCTTCATCACGGCCATCGGCGTGGGGACCGACGCCACGGGGCGCGCCCTCGACCGGACCCTCGCCGTCGCATCGGCGCTCGGTGGCCTCTCGCAGGGCGCGCTCGCGCTCACGCCGATGCAGGAGGCAGTCCTCGACCTGGCGGTCGAGCAGCTGCTCTCGCCCGCGCTCACCCACGTCAATCAAGCCTTCGTGCAGGTGATGCTCGAGCAGGGCATCCCACTCGACGCGATCATGACCGAGCTCTTCTACTCGGGTGAGGTGGAGCGCAACTTTCGATTGCTTCGCGAGGTGGGCTTCACCGGTCAGCTCGGATTCCACTCACCGGCCAGTCAGTACGGACAGCTCTCGCGGCGCGGACGCTTCGACCACCTGGACGTGGCAGGTCGCATGCGTGAGATGGCCGAGGAGATCCGCTCGGGCCGATTCGCAGACGAATGGGATGCCGAGCGTGACGCGGGCTTCGCCACGCTCGATGCACTGCGCGCGCAGCACGCCGGCCCCGGCGTGCAGGCCATCGAGGCGGGGCTGCGTGCTCGTCTCGGTCCCGACGCGAAGAAGGGCTGAGCCCGGGCCAGACCTCCCCGCGCCTCGCCCGCACGACCCGGCAGGCGCCTCGCCTGGTCCGCCCGCGTGGTCGCTGCGTGCGCAGGAGCCCCTTCGATGGCCTGGCAGCCCTGCGCGGCGCGGCCCCTTGGCGAACGAACGCTTGTTCGCTATCTAACGAATGTTCGTTCGCAGGCCCCATCCAGAGGATCACGGCCCGCCCATGGCCCCTGCCCGTCCGATTCCCATCAACGCTCAGGCCCGCCAGGCCCTGGAGACCCGCGAGCGGGTGCTCGACGCCGCCGAGGTGCTCTTCTCGGTGCGCGGACTGGCGGGCACGTCCATGCGCGACATCGCGCGCGCCGCCGGGCTTCAGGTCGCCAGTCTCTACAACCACTTCGAGGGCAAGCAGGCCCTCTATGAAGCGGTGCTCGATCGCGGCGTCCAGCCGCTGATGGATCTGGTCACGAAGCTCGGCGAGTCGGTGGGCCCCGGCATCGACGCGGACGAGGTGATGGGCGCGATCATGGCGCACCTCTCGCGCCATCCGAACCTGCCGCTTCTGATCCAGCACGAAGCCCTCACCGGCGGCGAGAACCTCGAGCAGCTCGCTCGGCGCTGGATCAAGCCGCTCATCGACATGGCGGTCGAGGCCATGCACGAGGGCGGCTCGGCCTTCGACCGTGACGAGCATCCGCTCGCCATCGCCGCCTGGCTGCAGCTGATCTTCGGTCACTTCACCATGGCCCCGCTCCTGCGCGTGGTGCTCGACGACGAGCCACTCTCGGATGAAGCGCTGGCGCGACAGACGGTGTTTCTGCAGAAGCTCGCACGACTGATGATCGGCGATCGCGAGGAATGAGGGGCCAGATCCACATTCGCGCATCGATCCTTCTCGCCCAAGCCACTCCACCCGAGGACTCCCGATGAATCTCTCCGACGTCGATCTCACAGATCTCGACCTCTTCCAGAAGGGCACCCCTCACGAGGCTTTCAAGCTGCTCCGAGCGGAGGCGCCGGTCTACTTCCACGAGGAGAGCGACGGCCCCGGCTTCTGGGCGATCACCAAGCACGCCGACCTGAAGGCGATCTCCAAGAACCCGGCCGTGTTCTCCAGCGAGGAGAAGGGCTCGCTGCTGCGCGAGCCCACGGAGGTCTCGCTTCCCTTCATCCGCAACATCATGCTGAACATGGATCCGCCGAGGCACCTCAAGTACCGCAACCTCGTCAACAAGGGCTTCACGCCCCGAACCATCGGCGCATTGCACGGCAAGATCCGGAGGATGGTGGACGAGATCATCGACGCTGTGATCGAGAAGGGGGAGTGTGACTTCGTCGAGGAGCTGGCCGCCCCCCTCCCCATGCTGGTGATCTGCGAGATGATGGGGGTGCCGGACGAGGATCGCCGCCGCATCTACGAGATCGGCAACTCGATGGTGGGCTTCGACGACCCCGAGCTTCAGGAGAAGGGCAAGCCGCGAGAGATGGGCGCCATGACTGGCCAGGCCGCATTCGCCGAGATGTTCGTCTATGCGGACAAGCTGCGGCAGAAGGCGCTCTCCCATCCCGAGGACAACATCGCCACGACGCTGGTGAATGCGGAGGTCGACGGACACAAGCTCAGCAAGGAGGACTTCCAGTTCTTCTTCCTGCTCCTGCTCATCGCGGGCAACGAGACCACCCGTACCGTGACCACCAACGGCATGATCGCGCTCATGGATCATCGTGATCAGCTCGCCCGCTGGAAGGACGACCTCTCGCTCACGAACACGGCCGTCGAGGAGATCCTGCGCTACGACCCCGCTGTGCACGTCTTTCGACGACAATGCATGGCTGACACGGAGCTGCGCGGCCAGAAGATCTCCGCGGGCGACAAGGTCACCCTCTGGTATCCCTCGGTGAATCGGGACGAAGAGGTCTTCGAGCAACCGGACGCCTTCGATGTGGGGCGCAGCCCGAACGACCATCTCTCCTTCGGCATCGGAGAGCACTACTGCCTGGGCGCCAACCTGGCGCGGCTCGAGCTGCGCGAGATCTTCACCGGGCTCGTCAGTCGACTGGACGACATCGAGTTCAAGGCCCCGCCTCGTCGGCTGCGATCCAACTTCGTCAACGGCGTCAAGGAGATGCAGGTCAGCTACCGCCCGGGCCCGAGGGTTGCGGGCTGAGCCCCGGATCGAGCGGCGCGGATGGTCCCCCTTCGGCTATATGATTAACCTTTGTTAATTATCAGCCAAGGGAGGAGGTCATGTGGATTCTGCTCGCGCTGGCAGCGGGGACCCTGCAGACCGCGCGGAATGCCTTCGCACGGACGCTCACCCATGAGGTGAGCCCGACGCTGAACAGCTGGGCGCGATTCACCTTCAACCTCCCCTGGGCGGCGCTGGCCGTGGTCTGTATCGGCTGGGATGCCTCCGGCCTCGTCACGAGCCCGCGCTTCTTTGGGTTCTGCGGTCTGTGCGCGCTCGCCCAGCTGCTCGGCAACACGGCGCTGGTCGCCGCCCTGGGGCGCGCCAGCTTCGCCGAGTCCATCGTGCTCCACAAGCTCGAGGTGGTCTTCACCGCGATGGTCGGAGCGGTCTTCTTCGCCGAGCAGCCGAGCGCCCTGGGCTGGGGGGGGCATTGCGCTCTGCGCGGTCGGCACCCTCGCGATCAACCTCGCTCGCAGCGAGGGCCCGGGGCGCTGGCAGCGCGCCTTCCACTTCGATCTCGGTGCGGGCCTCGCCATCCTGTGCGGCGTCCTCTTCATCGGGGCCAGCTTCTCGGCCAAGGAAGCCATCGCCGAGCTTGCGGCGCTGAATCCCGCCCTCGGCGCCGGGGGCCTTCGCGCCCCGCTCTTCGCGCTGATGCACGTGACCTGGATGGAGGTCGTGCTCGTGAGCGCCGCGCTGCTGATCCGCGATCCCTGGGCGTTCGCCGTCGTGCCTCGACACTGGCCCACCATGGCGGCCATCGGCTTCACCTCCTGGGCGAGCAGCGTCTGCTGGTTCTGGGCCTTCTCGTTGACCCTCGTCGCCTATGTGCGTGCGCTCGGACAGATCGAGTCGGTGCTGGCGGTGGGGCTGGGCCTCTTCGTCTTCCGCGAGCCCGCGGCGGAGCGCCAGCTTCCAGGTGTCGCGCTTCTGGCGGCCGGCATCCTCCTGGTGCTGCTGCCCTGAGCGCGGTCCATCGAGGGCGCCGGCCTCGAGGAGCGCCCGCGCTGCCGAAGCTGCGGATCCGCGAGGAGCACCGGCAGGTCGGGCCCCTGACGGCCCTCGAGCGGCGGTGGGCGGTCCATCAACTCGGCTGGCTCCACCGGCGCAGCAGCTCCTTCTGCACCTTGCCCGTTCCCCCGATCGGCAGCGCATCCACGATCCAGACCTCACGCGGTGCCTTGAAGTGCGCCAGCCGCGTGCGAACGAACTCTCGCAAGGCCTCGCCCGAGACCCCGCCCTCCTGCGTCGCGTCGGACGCGAGCACGACGAAGGCACGGGGGACCTCGCCCCACTTCTCATCCGGGACCCCGATCACGGCGGCCTGGGCCACTGCCGGATGGGCCGCGAGGGCGTGCTCGACCTCGACGCTGGAGACGTTCTCGCCGCCGGAGATGATCAGGTCCTTCTTTCGATCGACCAGCTTCAGATGGCCGCCGGGCAGGACGACCGCGACGTCCCCCGTGCGCATGAAACCGCCGCGCAGCGCCGCCGCGCTGGCCTCGGGCGCGCTCCAGTAGCCGCGCATCACGTGATTCGAGCGGGCACAGACCTCGCCCGCGGTGCGACCGTCCCAGGGCACCTCGCGATCGTCGTCATCGAGGACACGCACGTCGACACCCAGGATCGGCAGCCCGGCGGTGGCGCGCAGGGCAGCGTCGGGCGCGGCGCCCGGCTTGTCGAGGCTGCGCGTCAGGGTCGGGGCCGTCTCGGTCATGCCGTAGCCGCAGACCGCGGGACATCCGAAGGCGTCCTCGAGCGCCGCGAGCATCTCGAGGCTCGCGGCCGCGCCGCCTACCGAGACCTGCTCGACACTGCCGAGGTCGCGCTCGCGCAGGCCCGGGC
>CAZQMY010000239.1:0-9241 GCA_964594405.1 uncultured Spirochaetaceae bacterium
AGCGTCGAACTGCGTGGTGGCGACTTTGACGTGGGCCTTTTCGTTGGGTGCGAGCACGCTCATGTCCAGGGAGGAGATCAGGTTCTCCGCCATGGGAAAGGACCGCGCACTCGGCAGCCGGGAGTGGCAGGCCACGCAGCTTCCGGTGGTTTCGATCATGTAGAAGCGCGCCTGCTCGAGGCGCCCGAGCTCGCGCCGGGCGCGCATCTCCGAGACGTTGGCCGAGAGGGAGTCGGAGAGATAGCGGAAGCCGACATCGCGGCCCCCCGCATGCGCCTCCAGGGCTCCGGCGAGATTGGAGAGCTGCGCGACCCAGCGGTCGATCTCCGCCTGGTGGGCCGGGTCGGACCAGCGCTCGGCGCTCATCGCCAGGGGGAGCAGGTGGGACACGGCCTCGAAGATCTGATGCATCTCGGGCCGCGGCGAGGGTGCGACGGACTTCGGCTCGGGCTCGGCGGTCGCGGACCCGCCGCACCCGAGCACCCCGAGCGTGAGCAGCCCGACGAGCCCGACAAAACCTCTCCCAGATCCGCTCCGACCGCCGTGCTTAGTAGTACTCGCCCCCATCACGCCCCCTTCTCCCTTCGCTCGTCCCTCTCGACGATCGCTGGCCGACCAGATCCTGGCCGATCACATGCAGGCACCCGTCGAGCGCGGATCGCAGCCCCTTGCTGGCCTCGTACCCGCAGGCTCCCGATCCGTCGACATCGTCGGGGTGGAGATGCACGTTGCGATGGAAGGGGCGCCGGCTCCGAGGGCGCCGGCGCCTGGCACGACCGGGGTCGCCTTCAGCTCGCCTCTATGGTCACCACCCGCGGCTTCGTCGACTCCTTCTTGGGCACCTCGACCTTGAGCACACCCCCCGTGAACGTCGCCTTCACGTCGTCCCCGGCATTCTCGGGCAGGCGGATGCTGCGGCTGAAGCGCCCGTAGCTGCGCTCACTGTAGTGCCGATGCTCGTCCTCTTCGACCTTCTCGTCGACTTTCTCGCCCCGGACGACGAGCTGCCCCTCGTGCAGCTCCACCGTCACGTCGTCCTTGCCCATCCCCGGTAGCTCCACCGTGATCGCGTAGCCGTCCTTGGTTTCGAGCAGATCCAGCGGAGGCGCCCACCGACTCGCCACCGGCCCCTGGCCCAGCCCGCTGGCGCGTGGCAGCCGGAAAGCCGCGTCGAAGAAGTCTCGGAAGGGATCGAACTCTCCGAAGAATCCCCTCGGTGCCAGCTCGCTCATGTTCTTGTCGGACATCTTTGACTCCTCTGCTTCGAGTGTGATGCGCATCGCACCACCCATGTTCGCGGAGCAGCCTCAGCACACGGTGGCCGCGGTCAAGCGACCGGAGCCTCGTGGTGCCCCAGCTTCGAATCCGAGCCGGCAAGCTTGACACTCCTCAGTGGGGCGCCACGCTGTACATACGGCCAAGGCACTGGCCCGGGTGGAGCTCGGGGCGAGAAGGCGGGCCGGGCGCAGCCGAGGCGGGGCTGCGCAGCCCTCCACCAGCGAAGCCACGAAAGGAATCATCGCGATGAGCATTCGAGAGCGAATCGAGGAGCAGGTCCAGGAACTCAAAGCGATCCGCGACGACCTGGAGGTGCGGCTGCATCTGGGCAAGCTCGAGGCGCAGGAGACCTGGGAGTCCCTCGAGAAGAAGTGGGAGCACGCCGAGGGTCGGCTGAAGGTGCTCGGCGAGGCCGCGCAGGACTCGGCCGAGGAGATCGGCGAGGCCGCTCAGGTCGTGCTCGACGAGATCCGCGAGGGCTACGAGCGGATCCGCAAGCTGATCTAGCAGGCTGCTGGGCGAGCGCCTGCAGTCACGAAGACGGTCGCCGAGAGGCGTTCCAGGTCGCTCGCGATCCGCCCCGATCGAGGCCGCATCCGGTCGACCGCTGGGTTCCCGGTGCTGCCCGCTTCCGACGAAGCTCCGCGGATCAAGTGCCGAGTACGTCTGTGTGCACGCCCCTGATCGCGGTCTGGCGCCCCAGGTGCGACGACTCACCACGAGCCGGATGGACCCACTGCCACGGCCTGCCACGATGTCGTCGAACCCGGGGATCCGGCTCCGGCGATGCTGGGCTCTGCGGCACGGGTGGATCGGACGGTCTCGCGTGGTGACCGCCGCCCCGGCGAAGCGAGGAAGGCCAGAGATGAGCGGAAGACGACTGTCCGGGCTCGACAGCTTGATGTTGGCGGCCGAATCCGACCGAAACCAGATGCAGATGCTCGCGGTGATGCGGCTCGATCCCTCGACCATGCCGGGCGGCTATCGCTTCGAGAAGCTGCGCGACTTCATCGAGGAGCGCCTCGGTCATGTGCCACCGCTCCACCGCAAGCTCCTGAACGTGCCTCTCGAGATCGCGCGCCCCATCTGGGTGGACGCGCTCGACTTCGACATCGATCGACACGTGATCCGCGCAGCGGTGCCCTCGCCGGGCACTCGGCGCGAGCTGGCGGAGATGGCTGGGCGGATCGCTGCGGGCGCCCTGGATCGGGACCACCCCCTCTGGCAGATCCACGTCGTGGAAGGTCTGGAGGGCGGTGGGATCGCCTTGATCGCCAAGCTCCATCATGCGCTGATGGATGGCATGGCCGGGCTGCGCTTCATGGCCAACCTGGTCACGACGACGCCAGGTGGGGCGGGGAGCGCACCCGCGAAGCCCTTCGAGCCCTCGGGCCGCGCTCCCGGCCCGCTGAGGCGCCTGCTCGGCGCGTTGCCCGAGGTCGTCGGTCGCCCCGAGCGATGGCTGCAGAAGGGCGGAGGCGCGCTGCTGGACGGGGTCCGCAGCGCGCTGAAGCGCGAGTCCGCCTCCGGGGCGGCGAGTGACTCGGCGCCCGCCTGCCTGCTCAGTGCCCCGATCACGCAGGAGCGCGAGGTCGCCTTTGGGACCCTCGATCTCGAGCGCGTCAAGGCGGTGGGGCATCGGATGAACGCCACGGTCAACGACGTCGTCCTCTGCCTCGTCGCCGAGAGCCTTCGACCGCTCCTGCGGGCACGCGGCCAGGCCGATGGCGGCTCCCTGGTGGCGGCCGTCCCCGCGTCCACGCACGCGGCCGGCGGGGACGACCTCGCCAACAGCTACGGCGTACTCCTCACCTCCCTCCGCACGGACATTGCCGACCCGGCGCTTCGTCTCGCGGCGATCCGCGATGCGAGCCGCACACAGAAGGCCCGTCGCGGAGGAGGCCTGACGCACTCGCTGATGGAGCTCCTGGAGGTGCCGTCGCCGATCGTCATGAAGACCCTGATGCGCGGCTTCTTCGATCTCGGACTCGCCACCCGCCTACCGCCCCTGTGCAACGTGATCATCTCCAACGTTCCCGGCCCGCCCGTCGACCTCTACCTCGGTGGCGCCCGCATCGAGCACATCCACCCACTCGGCCCCATCTTCGACACCGTCGGGCTGAACACCACATTCATCAGCAGCGGCGGCGGGCTCGACTACGGCCTGCTCACCTGCCCGAAGATCGGCCTCCAGCCCTGGGAGGTGACCGGACGAATGGAGCGCGCCCTCGAGGCCTTGAGCGACTCCAGCGCGCCTGCCCCCCCGCCGCTCCATGCGGTGTCGTAGGAGCCCGCCAAAGAGCCGCGCGTCGAGCCAGGCGCCGCCATCCCGGGGCAGGGCCGGGCCAGGGGGCAGGGCCGGGCCAGAAGCCCCGTGAATGGCGGCGCTCGGGGACGTCCAGCACGCTGCTAGGCTGCGGGGATGAGCAGGGCTCGAGGAGAGGACGCCCCGTATGACGCGAGAGTACGGGTGCGAGTGATGCAGTCGATCGCCGTCGTCTCGGTGATCGTGGTCGCGCTCCTGATCGGAGGCGTGCTCGTGATCCAGCGCGCGCTCCTCTTCCCGGGGCAGGCGAGGAGCGCTGTCCAGGGCGCCATCCGCCAACACCCCGAATACGAGCAGATCTGGCTCGACACCCACTTCGGCCCAGTGGAGGCCTGGTATCTCGCGGGCCACGGCAGCGAGGCCGTCCCCGGCCCGGCCGTGCTCTTCGCGCACGGCAACGGCGAGCTCATCGACGATTGGGCGAAGCTGCTCGCGCCCTACAGCGGCCTGGGCCTCGCGCTGATGCTGGTGGAGTACCCGGGCTACGGGCGCTCGGCGGGCGTGCCGAGTGAGACGAGCATTCGGGAGGCGATGGGCCGGGCGCACGAGGCGCTCGCCTCGCGCCCCGAGGTCGACGACGGGCGCATCGTCCTGCATGGCCGTTCCCTGGGCGGCGCCGCCGTGGCCACGCTCCTCGGAGCGGGGAGCTCCGTCGAGCCCCCTGCGGCGGTGATCCTCCAGTCCACCTTCGAGAGCGTCACGCGCCTGGCCAGCGAGAGCTTCGGACTTCCCTCGCTCCTGGTCCGCGACCCCTTCGATACGGCGCTCGCACTCCAGCGCTACGACGGGCCGGTGCTGATCATGCACGGCGAGCACGACACGCTGATACCGCCGGAGCACGCCGACGCGCTGATGCGCGTCGCCCGTCGCGGTGAGACGATCCGCTACCGATGCGGGCACAACGACTGTCCGCCCGACTGGCAGGCGTTCTGGTCGGACGTGACTCGGTTCCTCGCGCGACACGGACTGCTAGTCTCGGCGGATTCGCACTGAGCGGTCGCCCCTGAGCGATCCACCCCGAGCAGAGAAGGGCCTCGATGGTCTCGCAAATCTTCGACGCCTCCCGCTGGGAGGCAGTCGCCGGCTTCGACTTCACCGACATCACCTATCACCGTTGCATGGATCTCGGCGTCGTGCGCATCGCCTTCGACCGCCCCGAGGTGCGCAACGCGTTCCGCCCGCACACGGTCGACGAGCTCTACGCCGCGCTCGACCATGCGCGACAGTGGAGCGACGTGGGCTGCGTGCTCCTCACCGGCAACGGCCCATCGCCCAGGGATGGAGGCTGGGCCTTCTGCTCCGGTGGCGATCAGCGGATTCGCGGCAAGGACGGATACCAGTACGAAGGCGAGTCCGGGTCGGTCCCGGATCCGGCGCGACTCGGCCGACTCCACATCCTCGAGGTGCAGCGCCTCATCCGCTTCATGCCGAAGGTGGTGATCTGCGTGGCCTCGGGCTGGGCCGCCGGGGGCGGCCACAGCCTGCACGTCGTCTGCGATCTGACCGTCGCGAGCCGCGAGCATGCGATCTTCAAGCAGACCGACGCAGACGTCGCCTCCTACGACGCCGGCTACGGCTCGGCCTACCTCGCGAAGATGGTGGGCCAGAAGAAGGCCCGCGAGATCTTCTTCGTGGGTGCGGATCACAGCGCCGAGCAGGCGGCGGCAATGGGCATGGTCAACGCCGTGGTCCCGCACGCGGAGCTCGAGTCCTTCGCCCTCGAGTGGGCCAGGGAGATCGTCACCAAGAGCCCGACCGCGATCCGCATGCTGAAGTACGCCATGAACATGGTGGATGACGGGCTCGTGGGTCAGCAGCTCTTCGCAGGCGAAGCCACACGGCTGGGGTACATGACCGACGAGGCCCAGGAGGGACGGGACAGCTTCCTGGAGAAGCGGCCCCGCGACTTCAGCAGATTCCCCTGGCACTATTGAGAGGTCATCGAGATGAAGGAGCTCGCGGGCAAGGTCGCAGTAGTCACTGGAGCCGCGTCGGGCATCGGGCGGGCGCTCGCCGAGGACCTCGCGCGGCGGCGGATGGACCTCTCCATCTGCGACGTCGACGAGTCGGGCCTGGAGCAGACGCTCGCTCGCTGCGAAGGCACGGGCGTGAAGGTGCTCGCGGAGAAGGTCGACGTCGCCGATCGCGGGGCGATGCATGCCTGGGCGGACCGATGCGCCGAGCTTCACGGTCGCATCAACCTGGTGATCAACAACGCGGGCGTCGCGCTCGGAAGCAACATCGAAGAGATGAGCTACGAGGACCTCGAGTGGCTGATGGGCATCAACTTCTGGGGCGTCGTCCACGGCACGAAGGCCTTCCTGCCCCACCTGATCGCCTCCGGTGACGGGCACATCGTGAACGTCTCGAGCGTCTTCGGGATCATTGCCGTGCCCACGCAGAGCGCCTACAACGCGGCGAAGTTCGCCGTGCGGGGCTTCACCGAGTGCCTTCGGGAAGAGCTCGAGGTGGCCGGACACCCCGTCAGCGCCACATCGGTCCATCCCGGCGGAATCAAGACCAGCATCGTGGCAAACTCGCGCCTGTCCGCGACCAGCGGATTCGACGACCGCCAGGAGGCGATCCGCAGCTTCGAGCGCGCTGCCCGAACCACATCGGAGCGGGCGGCGTCCATCATCATCGAGGGCGTGCTGAAGAACCGACGACGGGTACTCGTGGGGGGAGATGCACGCATCATCGACTTCATCCAACGCCTGCTGCCGAGCAGCTACCAGCGGATCCTCGTGGCCGCGACGCGACGACAGGGACAGATGCTGTAGACCGGAAGGCGCTCGCCCGATCCGGGACGCCGGCTGCAGGGTGGTGGCAGTCCCAGTGCAACCACTGTGCATTCGATGGCCGGATCGAAGGCCCGACCTGGAACGAAAGTGTTAGACTCGGCACATCACCGACAGGTAAGACCAGCCATGACGACTCTCCAGACCGCCCCTTCGAATCCTGAACTCCGACCCCGACCGGAGGGTCCCTTGATCCTCGTCGTAGACGATCGCAGCCGATCCCGCGAGCTGATCGGCGATCGTCTCCGAGGACGCGGCTACCGCGTCGTCGAGGCGGAGGACGGCGTGAGCGGCTGGAAGGCCTTCACCGAGCACAGGCCTGCCGCCGTCATCACGGACATGCGGATGCCGCGCGCCGACGGGATGGAGCTGCTGGAGCGCATCCGCAAGGAGTCACGTACGCCGACCTTCTGCATCACCGCCTACCCCGACCTCGACTCGGGGCTCTCGGCGATGAAGCGGGGCGCGGACTACTACTATCGCTGGCCCCAGGAGCTGGATCGCATGATCGACGAGCTCCACGTCGCGGTGACGAGCGGCGCGACGAACGGCGCGGATCGGACGGCGGGACCCCAGGCGCCGGCTCCCTCGCTCGCCGAGATCCGGGCTGCGGGCAAGGCGCTGACCGTCGAGGAGCGGAAGTCGGCGATGCAGGTGGCGCTTCGCGAGACCCGCGGCAACGTCGAGAAGGCCGCACAGCTGATCGGCATCTCACGTCGGAGCTTCTACCACTGGATGGATCGATACGGAGTCGATCGCAGCACCACCTGATGGCGCGATGGGCATCCCGGAGCGCCTGACGCGTTTCTCGCTCGACCATCCGGCGATGATCGGCGGGATCATCGTCGCCCTCAGCATCTACTTCGCCCTCGGCATCCCCCTGATCGAGCGCGTCACCTCCGTCCGGACCTTCCTCGCCGCGGATCACGAGAGCGCCGAGCGCCTCGACCGTCACCTGGCGACCTACGGCGCCGGCTATCCCGTGGTCATCGCCTACTCGTGCGACGAGACCACGCTCTGCGACAGCGCCCTCGACGCGAACGCCGTCAGGATGGCCGCGCGATTCGAGGCGGCGTTGGTCGCGTCGCCGGGAATCTCCGAGATCCGCACCGTCGCGAGCGAGCCGGTGATGGACGTGCGAGAGGGCGAGGTCACTCTCGACCGCCTCCTGCTGCCCACAGGCGCGCTTCACCCCGACTTCGAAGCGCTCGCCTCACGCGCCGCCGAGGATCCCATCTGGCGTGGGCTGGTCCTGGGCGACGACCCCGCCGTGGGCGCCATCGTGATCGAGATCAGCTCCAGCGCCGCTCGGGTGCAGCATCAGATGGTCGATGACATCAGGCGATTGGTGCAGCGCGAGGAGGAAGCGGGCTGGCGCTTCGTGCTGATGGGCGAGCTGATCGACTTCGAGTTCTCGGGCATCGAGGTGGAGCGCGAGTTCGGCCAGATGCTGCCGCTGATGGTCGTCGCCATCCTGGTGCTGCTGCTGCTCTTGACGCGCTCGATCGGACTGACCTTCGCCACGCTCCTCACCCTGGGCATCGCCTCCCTCTGGACCCAGGGCGCGATGGGCTGGTCGAACATCTCCATCAACGCCGTCACCAGCGTGACGCCCAGCCTCGTCTTCGCCATCGGCATCCTGGATGGCGTCCACTTCTCCGTCCAGCTCTCCCGGAAGCGCTGGGAAGACGTTCGCCGCTTCGAAGCCGACCGCGACGGCGCGATCATCGACATTGCGCGAGAGATCGGCGGCGCCTGCATCCTCACATCGCTGACGACCATGGGCGCCTTCCTCTCGTTCCTGGTGTCGGGCGTGACGCCGCTCATGCAGTTTGGCGTCCTCGCAGCCATCGGCATCCTGCTCGCCTTCGTCCTCACCTTCACCCTGCTCCCGGTCGTGCTCGTCCGCCTGCCGCTCTCGATGTTGGAGCAGCAGAACATCGGACCGATGTGGGACGCGTTGGTCGCCTCCCTCGTCGCCACCGTCGAGCGCAGGCGAAGGGGCATCCTCCTCCTCACCCTCGCTGTCTCCGTGGTCGCCGTCTATGGCGTCCTGCAGACCCGCGTCGAGATCAACCCGAACGAGCTCGCCGGCGAGATGAACAAGGTCTCGGTCTGGAACCGCTGGGTGGACCGACACCTTCGCGACGCAGAGAGCATCGAGATCGAGCTGACCCTCCCGCAGGGCGCCTCGCTGGCCGATGAAGGCAGCCTCGCGGTGATCCGGGACCTGAGCGTCTGGCTGGAGCGCGACCTCGGGCTCTCGAGCCGCACGCGCTCGATCCTGGATCCGCTCGATCGCCTGGCGCACCTGGAGGCCGAGGGTGATCGAGCCGGCGATCTGCCCGCCGCGGGGTCGCATCGGCGGCGACTGGCCCTCCTGGAGGCGAACGACCCCGTGATCGTGCAACGCTGGACGACGGAGCGCTTCCTCGGAGCGCCCGCCGATGGCGGGCCACCGTCCCGGGTTCGCATCACGGCCGAGCTCCCCACCCTCCCGAGCACGCTCCAGATCGAAGCCATGGAAGCCATCCGGACCGAGCTCGAGCGCCGATTGCCGCCCGGCTGGAGCCACTCACTCACCGGTTCGATCCCGATCTATCTCGACATGATGCTCGCGCTGCAGGGAAACCAGCTCTTCTGCTTCGCCCTGGCGGGCATGACGGCCGCGCTCCTGATGGGGTGGTTCTTCCGGAGCTGGCAGTGCGCGGTGATCGCGATGATTCCGAGCGCCCTGCCCTGTGCGCTCGCCGTGGGGATGCTCGGACTCTGGGACTACGGCATCGACCCGGCCAACACGATGGTGGCCACCATCATCATCGGCGTGGCCGTGGACGAC
>CAZQMY010000240.1:0-9229 GCA_964594405.1 uncultured Spirochaetaceae bacterium
ACGAGCGCACGCGTACCCATCCCGGGCAGATGAAGAAGATGCTGCTCGACCAGGTGCGCAAGAAGCTCGGTGACGAGATGGTCGAGAAGCACTTCACGCCCCGCTACAACCCCTGGGATCAACGACTCTGCCTGATCCCCAATGACGATCTCTATGACGCCCTCAACAGCGGCAAGGCCTCGGTGGTCACCGATCACATCGATCGCCTGACCAAGCGCGGAATCCGCCTCGCCTCCGGCGAGGAGCTCGAGGCCGACATCATCGTCGCGGCCACCGGGCTGAACCTGAAGTTCCTCGGCGGCGTCCACTTCAGCGTCGACGGCGAGGCGGTCGACTTCCCCGACCACTGGACCTACAAGGGCATGATGTACTCGGACGTGCCGAACCTCGTCCAGACCTTCGGCTACATCAACGCCTCGTGGACGCTGCGTGCCGATCTGACGGCGCACTACGTCTGCCGGCTGCTCAACCGCATGGGCGAGCTGAAGGCGCGGCAGTGCACGCCACGACTTCGCGAGCAGGATCGATCGATGACGCCGAAGCCCTGGATCGACGACTTCTCCGCCGGCTACATGCAGCGCGTGCTGCACCTCTTCCCGAAGCAGGGCGACCGCGCCCCCTGGCGCAACACCCAGAGCTACGCCGCCGACAAGAAGATGGTTCGGGACGGGCCCCTCGAGGATGGCGTCCTCGAGTTCAGCAATCGCGGGTAGCGGGTCCGTCGCGGACGGTCGGGAATGCGCCGGCGCCTCGCTCACGTGGCTGCGCTCACGCTCGTACTCCTCGCGGCGATCTCGGGCTGCGAGCCCGCCGAGGGGGGACGGGAGCGCGCGCGCAACCTCCTGCTGATCTCCATCGATACGCTCAGGCCCGATCATCTGGGGACCTACGGCTACCCGCGCCCGACCTCGCCCCAGATCGATCGCCTCGCGGCCGAGGGCTTCGTCTTCGAGAACGCGTGGACGCCCTCGCCCTGGACGCTGCCCGCGCACGCCACGATGCTGACGGGCCTCTACCCGAGCCACCATGGCCTGAAATCGCATGACGAGCGGCTGCGCTCGGACGTGCCCCTGCTGGCCGAGATCCTCGCCCTGGCGGGCTTCGAGACCGCGGGCTTCGTCAACAGCCAGAACCTGCGGGATCGCTACGGGTTCCACCGCGGCTTCGAGCACTTCCGCTATCACCCCGAGCAGCCGCCGCGCGACGGCCCCTCCGACGTGCACCGCTCGGCGCTCCGCTTCCTCGCCCATCCCGATCGCAGGGCGCGCCGCTTCTTCCTCTTCCTGCACTTCTACGACGTGCACAGCGACTACCGATCGCTGCCCCGCTACCGGGCTGCGTTCGCGCCGCCCGGCGATCACCGCGCGGACGGGACCACCGCGCAGATGCAGGCGTTCAGGCGGGGCAAGGCAGCGCTCGACGCGAGCGACGCCGACCGGCTGCGCGATCTCTACGACGCGGGAATCCGCCAGATGGACGACGGACTCGGGCGGATCCGGGAGGTGCTCGAGCGGCAGGAGCTGCTGGACTCGACGCTGATCATCGTGACCTCCGACCATGGCGAAGAGTTCTTCGACCACGGCAGCGTGCTGCACGGACGCACCCACTACGCCGAGGTCGCGCGCGTGCCGTGGGTGATGAGAGGCCCGGGTGTGCCGCGTGGCGGTCGCAGTGATGTGCGCGTCTCGCTCGTGGACGTCGTGCCGACCGCGCTCTCGATGCTCGGTGTCGATGCGCTCGCCGGGCTCGATGGCCTCGACGCCAGCCATCTCATCGGCGACGATCCGGATGTCGCGCGCTTCCGCGAGCGCCTGCTCTTCGGCGAGGCGGACCATGGGAACGAGGCGCACGACGTGAAGCGGGCGGTCTGGGACGAGCACTTCGCCTATCTCCTGGACCTGCACTCGGGCCAGCGCGAGCTCTACGATCGACGGTCCGATCCGAGAGAGCAGCGTGACCTCGCCGCCGATCGGCCCGATGTGGTCGGACGTCTGCAATCGGCCCTGGACCGCTTCGCCGAGTCGGAGCGCCGCGGCGAAGCGATCGAGCCGCTCGCGCCCGAGGACGTCGAGGCGCTCAAGGCGCTCGGCTACCTGGAGTGAGCCAGGCTCAGACCAGCCGGTACTCGAGCGATCCGCCCGACCAGAAGTGGACGAGGGCGTCCGGACCATCGTCGGCCTCGACCTTCACCTCGAGGCGCTGCCGTTCGAGTCGGATGCGACCGGCGTTGCGCGGCAGTCGATAGAAGTCCGCACCGTGGTGACTCGCGAAGGCCTCGAGGCGGTCCAACGCGCCTGCCCTCGCGAAGGCCTCGGCGTAGAGCTCGATGGCGATCGGCGCGCTGAAGATGCCCGCGCATCCGCACTCGCTCTCCTTGCGCCCACGCGTGTGGGGCGCGCTGTCGGTCCCGAGGAAGAAGGCCGGGTTGCCCGAGGTCGCCGCGGCCACCAGCGCCTGGCGATCGCGCTCACGCTTGAGGACCGGCAGGCAGTAGTGGTGGGGGCGCAGCCCGCCCTCGAAGAGGGCGTTGCGATTGAGCAGGAGATGCTGCGGGGTGATGGTCGCGGCGATCCGGGCGGGCGCTTCGGCCACGAACTCCGCGGCCTCCTTGGTGGTGATGTGCTCGAAGACGACGCGCAGGCCCTCGAAGCGCTGGGTGATCGGAATCAGCGCCTCTTCGAGAAAGAGCCGCTCGCGATCGAAGACGTCGCTGCTCGCGCGCGTCACCTCGCCATGCACGAGGAGGGGCAGATCATGCGCCTCCATGGCCTCGAGGACGGGCTCGAGGCTCGCGATCTCGCTCACGCCCGCCTCGGAGTTGGTCGTGGCCCCCTGCGGATAGAGCTTCACCGCGTGTACGGCGGGCTCGTCGGCCGCGCGGGCGATCTCGTCCACTGCGGTCTGGTCGGTGAGGTAGAGGGTCATCAGCGGCTCGAAGTCGTGCTCGCGAGGCAGGGCCTCCAGGATGCGGTCGCGATAGGCGAGGGCGTCGCCGACGGTGGTGACGGGCGGGGTGAGGTTCGGCATCACGATGGCCCGAGCGAAGCATCGGGTGGTATGGGGCAGGACGCGCGCGAGCATCTCGCCGTCGCGCAGATGCAGATGCCAATCGTCGGGGCGTGTGATCTCGAGGGTGTCCACTGGCGCTGTCCGGGCTCTCTCGGATGACTCGGGAGCGAGGAGGATAGCGCGCCGCCCGGGGTGGGCGGATCAGGCACCCACCCCGGGCGGCGATCATCCTGCCGATCACCCGCTGCTGCGCGAGGCGCTCTGCGAGGGAGATGCGAGGGAGAACGGAAGCGCGCGATCCGTCGGCGCGCCGGCAACGGTGTGCGAGAGCTGGCGCTGTTGCGGGGCTGATTCCGCGCGCGGTACAGGGCATTCAGTCCTGCTTCGGAATCAGGCGATCCAGGCGCTCCCGGAGGTCCCGGACACCGTCCCGAATGCGGTCCGCCGCTCCCTCGCCCGCCAGCAGGAGCTGATCGCGCAGCTCGTGCAATGCTTCCTCGCGGGCTTCGCGGCGCCGGCGATTGCGGCTGTTCCTCCGGCTCTCGTCGAGGCCGCCCAGGATGCCGCGGTTGGCGTTGAAGAGGGACGAGGAGAGCTGCACGACCACGTCCTCGAGGGCCACGAAGCCCGAGAGGCGCCCCTCCTGCGTGAGCGGGATGCGGCGGATTCCCCTGGCGGCCATCTGCTCGAGGAGCTCTTCGATGCTCTCCGACTCGTCCGCGGTGATGGGGTCCGGCGTCATGACTTCTGCCGCCGAGGTCTTCTCGGGATCGCGATCCATGGCCACGACCCGGCAGACGATGTCGCGATCCGTGATGATGCCTCGCAGATCGTCTCCTTCGGTGACGAGTACGCAGCCGACGCTGTGCACGTCCATGGTGTCGGCGATCTCGGTACAGCTGGCACTGGGCGAGACGCAGACGGGGTCGATGGCGTAGCGATAGGTATCGATCATGGGTGGCTCCTCAGCGCTCTGTGCTGCGGCTCGGGCTCTGGGCGCGAATGACATCGGCGGCCAGAGAGAGATCGTGTGCGATCAGCGGCAGGGCGTCGTCGTAGGTGATGATGCCGTCGACCCTGCCGTCGGAGTCCACGGCGAGCACGCGTCGCACACCCTCCTGGCGCATGCGATGGAAGGCGCGAACCAGCGGAACCTCCTTCCAGACGCTGATCACATCGCGACTCATCACCTCTTCGACGGCGGTCTCGTCGGCGTCGAGACCTCTTCGAATCGCCTTCTGGACGATGTCGCGATCGGTGAGCATCCCGATCGGGCGCCGCCTCTCGTCCACCACGACGAGAGAGCCGACACCGAGCCGCTTCATGCGCTTGGCTGCATCGCGAACGGTCTCGTCGGGTCTCGCCGTGGCTGGATGCTTCTGGCAGTAGTCCTCTACGGACATCTCTCCTCCTCCTCGGTCACGAGTCCTCTGGAAGGGCGCAGGTCGGCGAAGGATGCGGCTTTCCTCAGCGCGCGTGTTCGTCCCTTCGCCGCCTTGTATGGCCGGATCGATCATTGGCGCGACGCCCGATCGCGCGCCCGCCCATGTGAATTGGAATCAGCAAGCTGCATACCAACGCCCGGGCAGCTCTACGGGCACGACTCGCGCTGGAGCCCTCTCTCACAGAGGCGCGCTGCGCGAGCGAGGCGACGCGTCGCGGCTCGGCGCGGCAATCCGCCTCGGACTGCACGGCCTCTGCGAGTTCTTTGCGAGAGTGTCATGGAACGGGTGATGGTGGAGGCCTCGGTGCGATGCCCACACCTGGCGGGACTCTCGGCTAGCGCTCGCCCTCGCCGCGCTCCTCATCCTGCAGGACGCCCGCCTCGATGAGCTCGCTGAGCTCGGCGGGGCCCAGCCCGAGCCACTCCGAGAGGACCTCGGCGTTGTGCTCGCCGCGGTGAGGGGCCGGGCCGCGCAGACCGGAGAGGGCGTTGGAGAAGGCGTAGGGCGCCTCCACGACCCGCCGCACGCCGCCAGCCCGATCGCTCACCTCGGCCCACGCCGGGCGATCCGAGAAGGAGGGCGCGTCCATCACCTCGTGCATCTCGCGCACGTCGCCCCAGGGCAGCTCGGCCTCGGCGAGGCGCCGGGCGAGGGTCTCGCGGTCCGGCAGCTCGGCGATGTAGCGGCGTACCTCGCGCTCGCGGTTGGCGAGCTTCTGCTCGAAGCTGGATCCGGGGTCGGCCCTCAGTTCCCAGACGTTCTTCGCCTGGTGCCAGATGCCCTTCCACTGCGACGAGACCAGGATGCGACCGCCCGGCGCGTCGAAGATCTGGCCCCCCAGCCGCTCCGGAGGCAACGCGTCGTCGAGCAGGTGATGGCTGTAGTCGTCGGTGGCGAAGAGGCTGCGCAGCATGCTGATGTCGATGTGCTGCCCGCGCTGCGTCCGCTCGCGCATGTGGATCGCTGAGAGCATGGCCACGGTGCCGTGCAGCGCAGCGTAGGAGTCGGCGATCGAGAAGATGGGGTCGCTGGGTGGCTCGTCGTTCATCTCGGCATGGCGACCGATATAGCCGGCCTCGGCGTGGATCACCGGCGCGTACGCCTGCCGGCCGGACTCGGGGCCGCGCTGACCGAATCCCGTGACCGAGAGCATGATCAGTCGCGGATTGCACGCCGCGAGCGATTCGTAGCCGAGGCCCAGTCGTTCCATCACGCCCGGCCGGAAGTTCTCGACGAGGATGTCGGCCTGCTCGACGAGTCGACGCACGATCTGGGGGCCCCGCTCGCTCTTCAGGTCGATGCAGATGTTCCGCTTTCCGGCGTTCTGCTGGGTGTAGAAGCCCGATAGCCCGCCGATCTTCCTCCCCCAGAGCCGCGTGATGTCTCCCTCCGGCGGCTCGAGCTTCACGACATCGGCGCCGAGGTCGCTGAGCAGCCGCGCGCCATAGGGGCCGGCCATCACGCGCGCCATGTCGAGGACGCGCAGGTCGGAGAGCGGGTGGTCGGGCGTCGGCATCGAGGGCGGAGCCTCGCGCGCCGTGCGCGACTCGCGTCTGCGCCACCCGTGCAGCCAGCCCAGCAGCGGAGCGCCCACCATCATCGAGAGGATCGTGCCCGGCTCGGGCAGCGGCGTCGGGTCGCAGGGATCGCCGAGGCCGTCGCCATCGCTATCGGTCTGCGTTTCGTTCGGGATGCCCGGGCAGTTGTCGCTGCCGTCGAGGTGGATGTCCTCGTCGCGGTTGATGCCGATACGCGTCCCGCTTCCGAGGGGCACGGCGGTGAAGACGACCTCCTGCCCCCCAGCGCTGGCCTGTGCGAGCAGCTCGCTCGTGCTGACGTTGGGCGCCCCACTGACGTCGATCTGGAACTGGCCCCCTCCGAGATGGACTGCGCCCCGCGGCTGTCCGGCGACGAGGCCCTTGGCGACGAGGTCCGTATTGCCGAGATCGGCCTGAGCGATCATGAGGTTCACCCGATCGATCAACGCTGCATCCGCGTAGTTCGTACTGTCCGCGCTCACCTGCTGTCCAACGATGGGCTTGTGGCCCGTGTCGATCGCCATCTGGAAGTTCTCGATGTCCTGCTTCTGCGAGCCGCTGAACTGGAACGCCGGGATCGAGAGGAAGTCGAACATGCTGTAGTCGCTGCCGTCGTGGAGGAATCCGAAGCCGCTGACCTGGTTTCCGGAGAGGCCGAAGGCGCCGACCTTGTCATAGGCGTTGCGCAGGTGCGGGATCTTCATGCCCTGCGAGCCGACGTCGACGATGTTGGAATCGAGGGTGAAGCCGTTGGTGCCCGTCGGCAGCGCGTGGCAGGGATTGCAGGCGATGAATCCGCCTCCCGTGGGTGCGTTGATGAAGGCGTTCTGACCGGCCTGCTCCGAGGACGTGCCGATGTCAGTGAGATCCTTGATGGGGTTCGGCGGATAGGAGAGGGTGAGGACGAAGTCGGAGAAGGCGTCGAAGTCGGCGGGGGCCGGGGCCGTCGGGCGCCCGAGCAGGGCGACGAAGGCCTCCCGGAAGCCCTCGAAGTTGGCCGCGTCATCGAACTCGTCGGAGACGTTGGTCTTGTCGCCGCGCCAGTGGAGCGGCCCCTGGCCCGTGAGGCCCCGGAGAGACTGGGTCGTCATCGGGCCCTTCAGCGGATGGAAGTCGGTGAGGCCGCCTCCGCCGAAGCCGAGGATCTGCAGGATGCTCGTATTCGGGTTCGGGAGGACGCTGCCAAAGGGATCGCCGAGATCCCAGGCCAGCTTGTCCATGTCTCCGAAGAGGTGACAGGTCCCACAGGCCGCATCGCCGTGCCCCGAGCTGAATTCCGCGTCGTAGAGGAAGCGCCGCCCCTCGATCACTGCCTGCGGCTCGGGCGTGTGCATGTCGACGGTGGTCAGGATGCTGCGGCTGCCCGCCGCGGCGGGACTCGAGACGACGGTGATGCGGTTGTCGAAGCGCGACATCACGTAGAGCCGATCGCGCGTCTCGTCCAGCGCGAGACCGCTCGGCCCGCCACTCACGTCGATGCGATCGGTGCCGATGATGCCGGCCTCCACGTCGTCCGGGTTCAACACCGCGACCTTCGAAGATCCGAAGGCCGCGACGTAGAGGGTCGATCCCGTGGTGTCGAAGAGCAGCTCGAGGGGCAGCGCGATGCTCTGATCGCGCTCGGATTGCGGCCCGTTCGCCACCGAGTAGTCGATGTGGGGGTTCAGGTGGATGGGTTGGGGCGGATTCGTGGGGCCGTCGATCACGGTGATGCGGGTCTCGGAGACGTGCCCCTGCAGCCCCTGGGTCGTTCCGACGAGGTTCTCGAAGCGCACGTGATTGCGCATCTCCGTGTTGGTGACGTAGAGCTTGCCATTTCCCGGTCGCACGGCGAGGTTGAAGAGGTGGGTGCCCACGCCGCTCACATGGGAGGTGCCGGCAATCAGGCCCGGTGGATCCTGCGTGGCGTCGATGAAGAAGACGTCGCGGTCGGGCAGGTCGAACGGGACGTCGCTACTCCAATTGCGGCCGAGCTCGTCGACCCACTGGCTGCCGTCGTACTGCACGATGAGGCTGGTGGCCGGCGCCCCCGGCGTGGAGCCGGGCGGGAAGGGCGGCAGTCCCAGGCCGCTCTCGACGTCGCCTTCGGCGATCACCGTCGTGCGGTTGCCGCTCCGGAACCCTGCGGCGTATACCGTGGTGCCATCGGCGCTGGCGGCGAGACCGCGCGGCGTGTCGGTGAAGAGCTCGATGACGTTGATGGGCGTGCCGCCGATCCCGGCGCCCAGGTTCGCGGGGTCGAAGACCCAGACCAGGGCCCGAGGCAGTCCCGGGGTCGAGAGGTCGGCGCTGGGCACCGTGTCGTGCTGACCGCGCCTGGCGGTCGTGATGAATGCCTTGCCGGAAGCGAAGACGATGTCGCGCGGCTCGTCGCCGATGAGGAGCGTCTTGCGGACGCGGCTCTGCGCGGGGTCGGCACCATCGACCGCGACGATGCTCACGCTGTCGGAGAGGTGGTTGACCACCCAGGCCTCGAGCGCGCCCCCACCCGTCTCGCGAAGCGCGACGGCCACCGGCCGGAGCCCGACGGGCACCTCCGCATGCAGCATGAGGCCATCCTGCGTGACGTCGAAGATGGCGAGCTGGTTGTCGGGCGTGTTGACGGCAAAGAGCCTGGCGCCGTCCGGCGAGAGCGCAAGCGGCCGGACGTGGCCGGCCTCGAATGTGACGTACGCCCCGGCGGATCCGGACGCCAGGGTGAGAGCGATCAGCGCGGCGAAGAGGTACGTCGCTCGAGGCAGGGATGCCCCGCGGTCCTCGCGGGCGGGCTTTCGGGGGGGCGGCATGGGGCTCGGGCTTCCTCATCGGCGCGCTCCGTCCACATGCTGCCCGGGGCAACGCGTACGCGGGTCGCATGGTTGAGTTGCTTCTGCCATGGTCTTTTCGGCGATCACGGCTGTCAATCGAAAGCGTCACGAACCCCACCGGCCTTCCCGTCCGGGAGGCGGATGGTGGAGACGTCGCATATGACGCGCGACGCAGCCTGGCCGCGAGATGGGGCGCGCGCCGATCAGTCGAGTCCGTAGGCCCGACGGACGTTGTCCCCGAGCAGGTTGCGCCGCGCGGTCTCGTCCATCTGCGCCACGCGCGCCTCGATGTTGGCGAGGTACTCGGGGGGATGGTCGGGATGCGGGAAGTCCGAGGCCCAGAAGAAGCGCTCGGAGCCGACATCATCCATGACGCCGGGCAGTGTCTTCACGACGGGGTCCGCCGAGAACTAGAAGTGCCGCCCGAAGT
>CAZQMY010000241.1:0-9210 GCA_964594405.1 uncultured Spirochaetaceae bacterium
CGTGGGGCCGACCAGGATCGACCGCGTGATCGGAATCACGAAGGCCTACCCGCCGCGCGTCGGCAGCGGTCCCTTCCCGAGCGAAGAGCTCGGCGAGGTGGGCGAGCGCCTCCGCGAGGCCGGCGCCGAGTTCGGCGCAACCACCGGACGCCCGCGGCGCTGCGGCTGGCTCGATGCCGTCGTCCTGCGCGAGGCCGTCACGGTGAACGGTCTCACGGATCTGGCGATCAACAAGCTCGATGTGTTGAGCGGGTTCGACGAGCTGCCGATCGCCACCGCGTACAAGGTCGACGGCAAGGTCACCGAGGACTTCCCCATGACCATGGACGAGGTGAATCGCGCCGAGCCCATCTACGAGACGATGCCGGGCTGGACCGAGGACATCACCGGCGTCCGCCGCGTCGAGGATCTCCCGGACAACGCGCGGCGCTACATCGAGCGGATCGAGCGCCTGGTGGACGTCCCGGCGGCCTTCCTCTCGGTGGGCCCGGGCCGCGACGAGACCATCGCGATCAGCGATCCCTTCTCGCACTGAAGCGCGCCGAAGTGAGCGGCCCTGTTCGCCTCGGGGAGCGAGGCGCCACTCTGCCCGGGGCAAGCAACGCAGGCGACCGGACCGGCGTGCGCGTCCGCGTATCGCGAAGGAGCGCGAGCGGGCTGAAGTCTGCGGCGCTCCAGGCCGAAGAGGGGCGCAGGCCAGAGGCGTGGCTCGCGCAGGGGGTGCGCGGGCCTCGCGTCCGGGACGATTTGGAAGGCTCGTCAGGTGGGCACGACGCTGCGCATACTCTCGGCCAATCTATGGAACGGCCGCGCTGACCCGGACCGCTTCGCCGACCTCGTGCTCGCACAAGCGGCGGACGTCGTCTGCGTGCAGGAGCTCAGCCCCGAGCAGGCCGAGGCGCTCGCCTCGGTGATGCCGCACGGTGCCCTCGAGCCGGCGCGCGATTACAGCGGCATGGGCATTGCCCTTCGCCGCACAGCCACGCTCGATCGCATCGCGAAGCCGGTGCGCGACGTCCGCCTCGCCACGCTCACGCCCGCGCACTGGCCTCAGCTCGCGCAGCCGCTGCGCATCCTCAATGTGCACCTCACCGCCCCGCACGTCGTCCGGCCGATCTTCGGGCTGCGGCACCGACCGGGCGAGGTCGCGGCCCTGGACGCTTACCTGTCGGCCCGGCCGAGCGATCAGCGGGTCGTCGTCGGAGACTTCAACTCGACGCCGCTCTGGCCGGCATACTGGCGGATGAGGTCCCACCTGACCGACGCCGCGGTCGCCGTCGCCGAGAGGCGGGGGCGGCGGGCTCGCGCCACCTGGGGCCCCTGGTCCTCGGCGCCGAGGCTGCTCCGCATCGACCACGGCTTCGTCTCGGGGCTCACCGTGGAGGCGTTCCGGGTGGTGGACGTCAGCGGATCGGACCACAGCGCCATCGTGATGGATGTGGCCGCAGGCACCTTCGAGGTCTGAGGCCGAGTCTCGGTCGGCAGCCGATCCGGAACCGGCCGCAGAGGACTCCGCGACCGATCCGCCTCGTTGTCCTCGTCGTGCGCGTTGTCGTCGAACGGAGTCACAGTCATCGCCATCGTCTCATCTCCCCTTCTCTCGTCCCTGGCTCTTACCCACTGCTCTCGCCCACTGCCCTTGCCTACTCCTCTTGCCCACTGCCCTTGTCCACTGCCCTTGTCCACTCCTCTTGACCGCTCGTTCCTGCTCTCGGCGGTCTCGTCATACGGCCTTGTGGCTGGAGCTTCATTCGTGCTCGGCTCGGCCCACGGCCTGGCCGCTCGTTCGTGCGCGCCCGAGGTCAGGCTTGGGCGCGGGCGGATGGACAGATTGAGGGGGGAGCCATCTCGCCCGCGCCGTTCCGGCACCCATTGGCCCTGTGCCAACCACACTCGCCTTCCGAATCCGAACCGTGTTGGCGTGACCAGACTTCGAGCTCCTGGGGCAGAAGTGCCGCAGTTGACGCTGTCGCCCGAAGATCTGAAGCTTCCGCTCCGCGCCGTTCGAGACCGCGGACCGCACCTGGCAGAGTTCGTTCTCGAATGTGAGCGTTCGGGGTGACCCTTCCGGAACTTGTCGTGATTTCCTGATCGCACGGCGCCAGAGAGCGCATCGGGATGCGCTCGACCGACCTCGAGAGCCTAGGCGAAGAAAAGGCGAAAATCAACGTCCCGTGCTGACCTTTCGCTCTTTTTTTGCCCTGGGAGCGGTGCGGCCACAGCGCGCGCCTTCGCTCGGTCGACATGTCCGGGCCGGGGTGGTAACCAGAGGCCGGCGGGCCCATAGCTCAGTTGGTAGAGCAGTGGACTTTTAATCCATCGGTCCAGGGTTCGAGTCCCTGTGGGCCCCCCAACGACCGCACCGTGTACCGTTTGCACGCAAGCGGCAACGCCTCACCACCGGCCGCGCTGCCTGTCATCTGGCCGACGCTCATGAGTACCGTCCCACGAGCATAATCGCCGGGATGTCGAGCTACGGGAAGAACGACGGAACGCGGGATCGTGCGCGGGCCATCACGGACCTCGAAGAGCGGCTGCCCGAGGCGCTGGCGCCGCTGGCGCGGCTCGCCTTCAACTACCGGTGGGTCTGGCTGCACGGCGGGGCGGTGCTCTTTCGCGAGATTGACCCGCACCTCTGGTCGCGGAGCTGCTGCAACCCGCTCTGGCTGGTGGAGTCCGCGGCCCCCAGCCGGCTGCGCGCCCTGTCGCGGGATGCGGGCTATGTGGCTCGGGTCGAGGCCGCGGCCGCGCGCCTGGACGCGGAGCTCGCGCGACCGGCTCTGTGGCTCGGTCCCGAGGCGGCCGGCCCCGTCGCCTACTTCTGCTCCGAGTTCGGGGCCCACTGCTCGCTGCCGCTCTACGGCGGTGGCCTCGGAATGCTTGCGGGCGACGTCCTCAAGGCCGCCTCCGATCTCGCGCTGCCCCTGCTCGGCGTCGGACTGCTCTACAAGGAGGGGTACTTCCATCAGCTGGTCGACATCGACGGCTGGCAGCGCGAGTACTGGATCCCGACCTACTTCGAGGGGCTTCCGGCGGTCCTGGTCACGGGCGAAGACGACGAGCCCCTGGAGGTGTCGCTGCCGATTCGCGGACGCGACGTGAAGCTCCGGATCTGGCGCATCGATTTCGGCCGCGTCCCCCTCTATCTGCTGGACGCGGATCACCCGGACAACCCTGCCATCGACCGCTGGATCACGAATCGCCTCTATGTCGGTGACCGGCAGACACGGCTCGCACAGTACGCCGCCCTGGGCCCCGGCGGCGAGCGCGCACTGGAGGCCATGGGGATCCAGCCTGGCCTCCGTCACCTGAACGAAGGCCACGCTGGCCTGGGCAGCGTCGAGCGGATGGCCAAGCTCGTGCGGGAAGGGCTCTCCTTCGAGGCGGCCCTCGAGGCAGTCCGGGATCGGACCGTCTTCACGACCCACACGCCGGTGGCCGCCGGAAACGAGTGGTACCGGCGAGACGAGGTGGAGCCCGTCCTCGGGGCGTGGCGGCGCGAGCTGGGATTCGACCCGGACGCCCTGCGCAGGCTCAGCGGCTTCGCGCCGGAGAACCCGGACGATACGATGGCCATCACGCTCATGGCCCTGCGCGCGAGCCGCGCTTCGAATGGTGTCTCGCGCCGACACGGTCAAGTGGCGCGCGAGATGTGGCAGCGCGTATGGCCCGAGGTCCCCGTGGAGCGCGTTCCGATCACGTCCGTGACCAATGGAATCCACACCGCCACATGGATGGCGGAGCCGATGCAGTCGCTGCTCGACCTCCACCTCGGAGAGGACTGGCGAGAACGTCTCGCCGATCCGGCGTTCTGGTCGCGGATGCACGAGGTCCCGGACGAGCAGCTCTGGGAGGTCCGCTGCGCGCTGCGCGCTCGGCTGGTGCAGTTCGCGCGCGAGCACTCCGTCCTGGATCGACTGCGCCGCGGCGAGTCTCCGGAATACGTGGCGTCCGCTGACGACGTCTTCCACCCGGATCACCTGACGATCGGTTTCGCGCGGCGAGTCGCGACCTACAAGAGATTGCACCTGCTGACCCGACGTCTCGCCCATGGGCTTCGCCTGCTCGGCGACGCCCATCGCCCGATCCAGCTGCTGATCGCGGGCAAGGCCCATCCCCAGGACCATCAGGCCAAGGAGTCCCTGCGCGCGCTCTTCGCCCTGCGCCACCAGGAGAACGTCGCCAGCCGCGTCGTCTTCCTCGAGGACTACGACATGCACATGGCGCCCAGGCTCGTCGCCGGCGTCGACCTCTGGCTCAACCTGCCGCGTCCGCCCCTCGAGGCCTGCGGCACGAGTGGCATGAAGGTGGTCGCCAACGGGGGCCTGAATCTCAGCATCCTCGACGGATGGTGGGAGGAGGCCTACGACGGTGAGAGCGGCTGGGGGATCGCATCGCCGCCCGCGGATGAATCGTCACAGGATGATCGCGATGCCGCGGCCTTGTTCAACCTGCTCGAGAACGAGGTCGTCCCCCTCTTCTACGACCGCGGCCCGGACGGCGTCCCGCACCACTGGCTGGCCCGTGTGAAGGCGTCGATGTCGCGCTTCATTCCGGGGTTCAGCGCCGAGCGCATGATGCGCGACTACGTGGAGAAGCTCTACGCACCGGGACGCGACTGAGCGGGGACCTGGAATCGACGGTCGCCTCCGTCCGCCCAGGTGCCCGGCGCCGGGTAGCGCAGCGCTTCCCTAGCGGGCTCGTGAGCTCGCCGAGCCGAAGAGCCGCTCGGGCTTTCGGAGTGTTCCGATCGGGTGCCCGAGGATCTTCATGAAGGCGATCTCGCGGGCGTAGACCACGGCATTGCGCTTCTCGGGCCTCGAGCGCCACTGCTGCGCCTTGAGCTTCTCATGGCTCCGGCCGGCCTCACGGTTGACCTCCGCCCACACCGGGTAGAGACGCAGCCACTCCAGCTCCATGCCGGGGATACGAGCCCAGGACCTCGGATAGAGGTGATCGACGTCCACGCCGTCACCCCACTCTGCCAGAGGGTCGACGAGGTTGGCCCGGGCTGCGCTCTGCCACGCGCCGCGATAGCCGTCGTAGTCCCGGTGCGCCCATACGCTGGCCGGCTCGTCGCGCTCGACGGGGCGAATCACGACGGCCTTGCCGACATCGATCCTCGGTATCTTCACGATCTCTCGACCACACGACTCCAGCGATCGCCTGTCCCTTGCCGCAACGGCGACATCATCGGGTATCTCGAGCACTGCCTCATTCCTCCGGTCGTTCCATACAGCGGAGTGTTGCGCGCTCGATATCGCGTCGTCCAGCGGTCGCCCCACGAAATCATGACCGAGCGTGCTCGAATCGCGTCGATGGTTCTTCATGCGGGGCGATGCGATTGCGAAAGGCCCCGGCTCATCCGCCACGCGCGGAGCGTTGCCGTGCAGCCGCCCCGGGCTCCAGGGTCCCCGGACCGCCCTTCCCATCACCCGCACCCCTGGAGCCAACGGTCCATCGCGGCTCCGGTGCCCACCCGAGTCGTCGCGCTCGGGTCGAGTCGAATCCGATCGTCGGTTCGAGATTCCTGAGAAGGCTCTGCGGGCGCTCTGCCGATGCGAGCGGGTTATGGACCAGGGCCCGGAGATCAGCGGCCAGAGCGAGCGCCAGCAGGCAGACGGGCTTCGCCTGCTCGGGCATGGCCTCGTCCATCGCTGGATCGACTTCGGGAGTCGCGGGCTCTCCGGTGCCGACCGGAGGCTCGTGCGTCGCTACAACGCGATGGTGCTCTGCGGTGCCGCCACCACCGCGCTGTTCTCGTGCGTATTCGCCGCGGTCGGGAGCCTGGCTTCGTCGTCGGCCACCGCGGTGATGACCGGGCTGATCGTCGGCCTCTGGCGCTGGGCGCTCGCCGGCTCCGTCCGCCGGGTGCGGGGCGTGCTCCACGCGAGCATCGGCGTCTCGATCCTCGTCATCGCCGCGTTGGCGTACGCCACGGGCAGCTGGCGCTCGGGAGCGCTCTTCATCGTGGCCATTCCGCTGCTGGCCGCCGCTCACACGCTCGGCGTGCGGGCGTTGCTCGGTTGGACCGCAGTCACCCAGATCGTGATCACCGCCACCTTTGTGGCCGGCGTGCTCGTCCCGATTCCGGGCGTCGGCGAAGACCCGGTCCTGGCCTGGTTCGTGCGGCTCTTCACGTTCAACCTGGGCGTCTGTCTGTTGGCGCTCTCTGCCCGGAACGTCGCCGATCGGAGCTACAGCGAGCTCGAAGCGCTCAACCTCTCGCTCGAATCGCGCGTCGAGGCACGCACCGATGCGTGGATGTCGGAGATGGTGGAGCGTGAGCGGGTCGAGCACGAACGTGCCGAGCTGAGCACCCGCTACGAGCACGCATCGAAGGCCGCAGGCATGGCGGATACCGCAACGGGCGTACTCCACAACGTCGGCAACGTGCTCAACGGCGCCACCGTCTCGGTCTCGCTGCTCCTGCAGCGCCGATCGAGCTCGACGTCCCAGCGCTTTGATCGGGCCCTCGGGCTGCTCACGGAGCACCCGGACGATCTCCCGCGCTTCCTGCGCGACGATCCGAAGGGCCAGAAGGTCCTGCTCTATCTGGAGCGGCTGGCTCAGAAGCTTCGAGACGAGGAGGCGGCTGTCGGCGCCGAGCTCCGGAAGCTGGCGCGCTCCCTGGATCACATCAAGCAGATCATCGGTGCCCAGCAGACGATGGCGAAGTCGCCCACGGGCGCGGTCTGTCGCATGTCGATCTACGCGCTCGTGGACGATGCCATCGAATTCAACCTGGGCAGCAGCACCGGCTACGATGTCGAGCGGGTCCATGAAGCCGACGATCTCCCCGAGATCCTCGTCGAGCCCCACGCCATCCTGCAGATCCTGGTGAACTACATCGGCAACGCGAAGCAGGCCATCCGCGACGCGGCCACCGGCAAGGCGGGGATCACCATCCGCATCGCCCGATGCGGGCCTGAGGACGATCCGCAGGTGGAGGTGAGCGTGACCGATACCGGGATCGGGATTGCGCCGGAGTCGCAGGCGCAGCTCTTCGAGCGGGGCTTCACCACGAAGCCAGACGGTCACGGGTTCGGTCTCTACAGCGCCGCCGAGGCCGCGAGGCGCATCGCCGGCGAGGTCGGAGCCCACAGCCCGGGTGTCGGGCAGGGGGCGACCTTCTGGCTGCGCTTCCCCCTCAGGACCTAGATCGCAGCGCCCCGAATCACGCCACCCTCGCCGCCATGCTCCCTTCGGGGCGGCCCTCGTGTGCTCACCGGATTGGCGTGTAGTGTCGAACTAACACTACACTGGATCCAAAGGAGTCAGTCCATGGCCTACTTCAGTCGGAGGCCCAGTGGCCGTGTCGAGATCCGTCAGTCGATCCGGTCCGAGTCGGGGCCGCGCTCGCGGATGCTCGCCTCGTTTCGGGGCGCCCTGGACGATCGGGCGCTCGATCGCGCCGAGGCGCGGGCCACTCGCCCGATCGATCGCGCCGCGCTGCGTGCTCGTGCGCGGGACATGGGTATCGAGGTTGCCACGTCGAGCAACGCCGACGCGCGCGCGCTGATCGGAGAGCTGCAGCGGGGGCGTGCCCTGGCGACGCCCCTCGCGCGTCTGCTGCGGGAGGCCCTGCCCGAGCCCGCAGCGGACCGGGGGGCGGACGATGCGCTGCAGGAAGCCGCCGAGTGGCTGGGCCGCGGCGAGGCCGAGCGGGGAGAGGCCCTGCGCGGGCTCCTCCGGCTAAGCGACGCGATCGTGCGCGGCCGTCCCGCGCGCCGAGCGCCCCGTACGCCGCCCTATCCGGCGCTCTTCGAGGCTCGGGCGTCGTCGGACGCGGGCGCGGAGGGCTGATACGGCCGAGCCGGGCGAGGGGAGGCGAGCATGCAGGATCTGCTGGAGCGGGTGATCGCCATCGCCCGCTGCTTCGATGCCGCGGCGCTCCCGCACTCGTTCGGCGGGGCCATCGCGCTGGGCTACTACGGCGAGGTTCGCGGCACCCGCGACATCGACATCAACGTCTATGTCGGTGTGGACGATGCCGAGCGCGTGCTGCGCCTGCTCGAAGGGCTCGGCGTTGCCCCCGCCGGCGCACCCGAGCGCCGGCGCATCGCGCGCGATGCCCAGGTGCGCCTGCTCTGGCAGGCGGTCCCCATCGATCTCTTCTTCTCGAACCTCGACTTCCACGAGGACTGTCGTCGCCGATGCCGACGATTCGCGCTCGGCGACGACGAGATCCGGGTACTGGGACCGGAGGATCTGATCGTCTGCAAGGTGGCCTTCGCGCGTGAGAAGGATGGGCGCGACATCGATACGATGCTCGGAATCATCGGAGGCGAGCTCGATATTCGATATATCCGATCATGGATCGAGGCCATCGTCGGCTTCGAGCACCCGGCGGCTCGGGCGCTCGACCAGATGCTCGAGCGTCATGCGCTCGCGCCGAAGGGGCGCACCGATGGCTGAGCCGATGCTCGATGAGAAGGTCGTGCACGTCGCCGAGGCGCTTCGCGACGCGGAGGTGCCGCACGCTTTCGGCGGTGCGATTGCGCTCGCCTACTGGGCGACGCCGCGAGGGACGGAGGACCTCGATCTGAACGTCTTCGTCCCGCTCTCCGATGCCTCGCGCATCCGGCACGCGCTCGAGCCCTTCGGCGTCCGCTTCGAGGACGAGCCCTTCGACGCCGCCGGGCAGGCGCTGGTCGCGCGCTGGGGCCGCACGCCGATGCACCGCTTCTTCGCCTACCACGCCTTCCACGCCGAGTGCGCCCGGCGCCGGCGCACGGTGCCTTTCGCCGAGGCCACCATCGACGTGCTGAGCGCCGAGGACATCGCCCTCTTCAAGCTCCTCTACGACCGCCCGAAGGATCGGGCCGAGGTGCGCGAGATCCTGCTCTGTCGCGGCGAACGCCTGGACGTCACGTATCTCCGCGGCTGGCTCGGGCGCTTCGTCCATGAGGCCGATCCGAGGCTCGCGCTCCTCGACGAGGCCATGCGCTGATGCCGCCACTGCGGGATCCGGTAGAGTCGCGCGACCCCAACCATCCGACGAGAGGACCCATGAGCAGAGCCGACGCCGCCGCAGACCCCCGACTCGATCCGCGCATCAGGGCCGTGAGCGCCGCGCTGGCCACGCCTCCTGCACAGGACGTGGCGAGCCGCGACGTGCTGCTCGAGCGGGCGAACGGCCCGAAGGGCCAGGCCATGCTGCAGAAGATGCCGGCCTACATGGAGCTCTGCGACAACCAGCAGGTGGCG
>CAZQMY010000242.1:0-9167 GCA_964594405.1 uncultured Spirochaetaceae bacterium
TTCCCCACCCATTGGCAGAATCCTCGGAAGAGGACGAGCGGCTACTCCCCGGCCTGTACGAACGAGTGGGTGCCCGGACTCTGCGAGAAGCCCCGCGTCAAGTGCGGCGAGTGCCCGAACCAGGCCTTCCAGCCCGTGACCGACCAGGTCGTTCTCGATCACCTCCAGGGAAGGCACGTCATCGGCATCTACCCTTTGCTCGAAGACGAGACGTGCTGGCTCCTTGCGGTCGATTTCGACAAGGGCGAGTGGGAGTCGGACGTGACGGTGTTCCGCGAGACGTGCGAACGACTTGGCCTCCACGCCGCGGTCGAGCGCTCTCGGTCTGGCAACGGTGCGCACGTCTGGTTCTTCTTCTCGGAGCCCGTTCCCGCTGCCGATGCTCGGCGAGTGGGCTCGTATCTGCTCACCGAAACGATGACCCTGCGGCACCAGATGCCGCTCTCTTCGTACGATCGGCTGTTTCCGAACCAAGACACCATGCCCCGTGGCGGATTCGGGAATCTGATCGCGCTCCCTCTACAGCATGCCTCTCGCGAGATGGGCAACACGGTCTTCGTGAATGAGGCCTGGGATCCCTATCCGGACCAGTGGGCCTACCTGGCGTCGATCCCTAGGATCGAGCCGGTCGTCGTCGAGAAGCTCGCGCGAGAAGCATCCGAGTCGGGGAACGTGGTTGGCGTACCGGTCGTCGACGACTTCGAGCTCGATCCCGACTCGCCGTGGATCCCCCGACCCTCGCAGCAGAGAAGAGATCGGAACTCGCGGGAAGAGCTGCCGCGGTCCGTTCGGGCCGTTCTCGCTGGCCGGCTCTTCGTCGAGAAGGAGGGGCTTCCGCCGTCACTTCTCAACGAGATCAAGCGACTTGCGGCGTTTCAGAATCCGGAGTTCTACAAGAAACAAGCCATGCGGCTGTCGACAGCGCTCACGCCTCGCGTGATCGGCTGCGCCGAAGAGCTGTCCAGATACGTGGCCCTGCCCCGCGGATGCAGGGAGTCCCTCGCAGAGCTGGCGAGCGACGTTGGTGTCGAGCTCCGCATCGACGACGAGAGAACGACTGGCTCGGACATCGACGTCGAATTGCACGGACGGTTGAGTGAAGAGCAGGAGCGCGCGGCGAAGAAGCTCCTCGCAGCCGACTTCGGGGTCTTCGTCGCACCTCCCGGATCCGGAAAGACCGTGCTCGGCATTCACCTCGTCGCGGCCCGGTCACGGAGTGCGCTCGTTCTCGTCCATCGGACGCAGCTCCTAGAGCAGTGGCGCAGCCAGCTTGCCGTCTTCCTGGACCTCCCCGAGAAGGAGATAGGGCAGATCGGTGGTGGCAGGCGCAAGGTGACCGGAAGGATCGACGTAGCCATGGTCCAGAGCCTTGTGCGCCAGGGCGAGGTCGCAGATGAGGTTGCCGGCTACGGCCATGTGATCGTGGACGAGTGCCACCACGTACCGGCCGTCTCCTTCGAGCGCGTGATGAGCGAGGTTCGAGCCAAGTACGTCACGGGACTGACGGCTACACCGAGGCGTCGGGACGGGCACGACCCGATCCTGGCCTTTCAGCTCGGTCCCATTCGGCACTCGGTTTCCGCACGTGGTGAGGCAGGACAGAGCTTCTTTCGGCGGTCGCTCGTCGTTCGAGAGACGCGGTTCCAGGGCGAACGCGGCGACACAACTCCGCCGATTCAGATTTTGTACGGACGACTCGCGACCGACCCGGAGCGAAACGCGATGATCATCGACGACGTCGTGCAAGCGCTCGAGGCGGGCAGATCGCCGCTGGTCCTGACCGAGCGGCGCGGCCACCTGGATTGCCTCCGCGATCAGTTGAGTCGAGTGGCGAGAAACGTGATCGTGCTCCGCGGTGGAATGGGGAAGAAGGAGCGTCGTGCCGCAGTCGAGCAGTTGGCCGCGTTGCCGCAGGGTGCTGAGCGCGTGGTCCCGGCGACGGGACGCTTCGTCGGTGAAGGCTTCGACGACGCTCGGCTCGATACGCTCTTCCTGACGATGCCCGTTTCGTGGAAAGGGACGTTGGTCCAGTACGCCGGTCGGCTGCATCGTATTCACGCCGGGAAGATCGACGTGCAGATCATCGACTACGTCGATTCGCGGGTCCCGATGCTCGCCAGGATGTTCGAGAAGCGACTCCGCGGCTACACGGCGATGGGGTACCAGAGGCGAGCCGGCGCGTTCACGCAGCAGTCACCTCTTGGGGTGAGCGACGACGGCGTCGAGTAGATGGCCATGGCTGATCGGGATCTTCTGTGATCCGGCTCGCGTGTGACCACTTGTGACCACGTGAAGATGCAGCGGTCGCCGATGCATCGCTGCAAGCGATCGACTTTCAACCGGAAACCACGACGATTCCGCCGGCCGGCCCGTAGACCCTCAGGTCGAAAACCTGATGTTCTACTCGGCGTCGTCGTACGTGCTCGTAGAGACTGGCACGCTGGGAGGGACTGCTCGTGCCGCTTCGCGGCCCGGCGTGCTCGGGCGCTTCGCGCCCTCGGAGCGAACCCCCATTCCCTTCGCTGCGCTCATCCTCGCCACGCGCCGATCGCTCGTGTCTCCCCCTCAGGTTCGAAGCGGAAAGGAGCTTAGAGCCCCGCTTTCAGCTGGAGCACCGACAACTCCATGTGATGTCAAGTAGCATGTGCGGGGTCGAGGCCCCGTCCCTGGGCTCGGTGCGTCCCCGCCGGGGCGACACTTCTCCGAATATTCGCACCCCGGATCACGGGGCACTGTATGTATGATCGAGGGCACATCCACAGGGACGAGAGGTATGCGATGAAGAGACGAGCCGGCCCCGAGCGCAGCCCCCGTGTCGCCCAGCACGTCGCCCGCATGCTCCTCCTGCTCGTGCTCACGGGGCTCGTCTTCACTCCGGTCGCCGCGGCGGTCGACTCCGACATGGACGGGGTCGACGACGTCTCCGACAACTGCGTCCAGAACGTGAATCCCCACCAGGAGGACTCGGACGCCGACGGAACAGGCGACGTCTGCGACGCCGACACGATCAACGCGCTGCTCGAGCCCGACACGAGCGGGCTGCTGCATGCGCGGACGCCCTCCTATCGGATGCGCTTCGGGGCGACCGACGGGCTCGAGATCGCGCCCGAGGACGGCGTCGGCAGCTCGCCCCGGCCGAGCATCTACCCGCCCGACCCGATCATCGGTCTCTCCCCCGTGCAGGTCACGGGGCTCGTCGTGCCCTACGCCGCCCAGGTGGCGACCGCGCTCAGCCAGTCGACCTGGCAGACCGCCGTCGCCCGCTCGCGGTTCGTGGGATCGGGCGGGCCCGGCGGCGTGCCGGACCTCGACGTGCAGATCTCGACCCACGCCAACGGCGTATCGATGGGCTACGAGATCCCGCTCTCGCTCGTTCCGGCCGGCAACGACGTCGAGGTCCTCCATCTGCTCACGCTGCCGACCGGCTGGACGCTCACCGACGACGCGGGCGTCCCGGTCGGGACGCCCGCGGTGCGCCACCTCACCTTCGTCGACGAGACGGGCACTTCGCGGATCCGGCTCGGCGCCGTCGAGCTCCTCGCGTTCGGGTCGGAGACGACGATCGAGGATTCTTCGACCTTCTTCGGCCTCGCGCGGCTCGCCGACGAGCTGGACCCGGCCCTCGAGACCGCGACCGCGGGCCCGCCCGACCTGGTCGGCAGCAACGCCTACGGCGGCATCCACGCGCCGCTGGTCGAGACGAGCTACACGCTGCGCGAGAACTTCGCCGAGGGCGCGCTCGGGGAGACGCGCATCGCCGCGGGCGGGGGCAATCTCCTCGTCGTGATCAAGGCCCCCGCCGCGTTCCTCGACCGCAACAGGGCGTCCTCCTCGACCGTCTTCCTCGGCCTTCGCCTCAGCTCGCTCACGCCCATCGATCTCGGCACCGGGAGCTCCGGCGCCTCGGCCCCGCCGGTCCACGGCCGCCACATCGTCTTCTTCGACGACGCGGCGAGCGTCACCGGCGCCCACGTCGACGTCCGGATGCACAACGCACTCGGCACCTTCGACGGCCGGGCGCCGGACTACGACCTGCTCCCGAACGCCGGGGGCACCGCCGCGCTCTACGACGCCGCCTCGCAGCAGCAGACCGGCTTCGGCTGCTCGGGCTGCGACATGACGCTGCTCGGCGACAGCCGGATCGAGTTCGTCGGCGGGGGTGTGGGCGTGGCGATCGCGCCGGGCCCGCGCGTGCACGCGACGCATGCCTGCCTCGTCAGCGACCCGCTCGACCTCGCGCTCGGGACCGGGCGCTGCGCGGCGGGCTCGAACAAGCGCGCCTCCTTCCAGGCCGAATCGCTCACGATCGTGGGCTCGATGAGCGGCCTGGTCGGCGCGGAGAGCGACCTGCTGCTGGACGAGCTGGTGTTCCAGCAGGGGCCGGACCCGAACGTGACCGACCCGACGCTCCTCCAGGCCGTGATGGGGCTCGGCTGCGCGGCCGACGCGGGGCCGCGCATCGGCATCAACCCCTCGAACGACGACCTGACGGGCAACGTGCCCTTCGACCTCGCTTCCTGCTCGACCTTCCTGATCGGCCAGGCGGCCTGCATCCCGGCGCCGCTCGCGCAGCCCGCGACGACGGGCCTCTGCAACCTCGAGGTCGACCGCGTCGAGCTGTACGGCATGGGCTCGATCGAGAACCCGATCGGCACCGATCTGACGCTGCCCTCCGGCGACGGCCTCGCGCTGCACATGCGGAGCGGACGCGGCCGCATAGGCGACCTCGCGTACGACGCGATGGCCGGGGAGTGCGTCGGGACGCTCGCCACCGAGCCCTCGAGCGTCCGCGGATTCGAGGCCCTCGCGAGCCTGTCGGGCGGCGCGAACGTCCGGGCCGGTACCGCCGAGCCGCTCGCGGCCGACGACGCGGAGGCCGTGCCCCCGAACGCCTACTGCCTGACGAACATCCTGGGCGACGAGCTCGGGATGGGGCTGGTCGTCGCGGGGAACGTCGACGTGCGCGCGAAGTACCTCCAGATCGAGGGGACGCTCGGCGGTTCGATGGTGGTCGGAAACGCGACGGCGAACGTCGAAGACGTGACGACGACGGGGGCGCAGGGCGCGCCCTGCCGGAGCGTCGACGCTGAGACCTGCGCCTCGCCCGTCCAGGAGCTCGCTTGTCCGTTCTGCAAGCCGAACGAGTCCCACTACCTGGCGACGGTCTCCTCCGGTCGCTCGGCGCCCACGCACCTGACCGTGACCCACAGCGTGCTCGGCATGGACTCGGGCGGGCCGCGCTCCGGCGGCAACCCAGCCCTCCCCGCGCTCGCGCTCGACGCGGATCTCGCGGCCATCGGGGGGGGCCTCACGATCGGACGTCGGCCCGCCGGTCTCTTTGGGGTGCCCGTCCAGATCGCCCTCGGCCCCGACACGATGTTCGATCCGAACCTCTTCTCCCTCACGCTCCGCGAGAGCAACGTCGGCGTGGTCGGCGCCGCCCTCTCGATCGACAACTTCGATAGTGCGGGCGGGCTCGTCAACCTCGCCCTCGAGGACAACTGCTACTCGACGGACGGCACGACCTGCCTCGGGAGCGGGGCGTCGACGGCCGTCGTCGCCTCGGCGGCGCCCGCGAGCGCGGTCGGCACGCTGAACGCCGCGGCGCTGATGGACGCGGCGGCGAGCCCCAACCCCGACGCCGGAATCCAGCCCGTCCCCGAGCCGTCGCTCGCGATAGGCCTCCTGACGGGCGCGGCGGGGGTCGGAGTCTGCAGCGCCCTCCGACGCCGGCGGCGCTGACGCCCGGCCGGAGTCACCTTGCCGCTCGCCCGCCCCGGCTGGGAGCGCCTCGGCGCCGCGACCGCCGACCAGCCCCGAGCGATCCTCGCGGCCGTGGCCGCGCTCACGCTCGCGCTCGCCGTTCCCCTCTCCGGCGTTCGGATCGACACGAGCTTCCTGAGCTTCGTGCGCCCCGAGACGCGTGCCCTGGTCGAGACGATCGAGGACGACTTCGGGGAGGGGGCGTACCTGACGGTCATCTTCGAGGCGCGGGGCAAGCGCAGCCTGCTCGAGCCCGAGCTGCTCCACCAGCAGCTCCGGATCCTTCGCGCGGTCGAGTCCCGGCACGACGTGACGATCTTCAGCCTCGTCGACGGGATCGATCGCGGGCTGCAGCGGGTGAAGCGCCAGGGGCTCCTCGAGGTCGACGACTACTCGACGGTCGCCGAGGCGATCCTCGGGCTCGCAGGCGGGCGGACCGTCCGCGACCTGATGAAGGTGAGCCGCCACTTCCTCTCGCATCCGGAGGCGATCGAGTTCTACGCGAACCTGCGTATCGCGCAGGGCGTGGGCGCGCTGCCGTCGCCCGGGGCGCCGGAGAGCCACTACCGGATCCCGACCATGCGCGCCGTGCGCGCGCTCGTCCGCGCCGAGCCCGACGTCGAGGGCGCCGCGCGTCGCGCGGCGTTCGCGGCGATCCGTGACCACGTGGAGTCGCTGGCGACGGCCGACCTCGTGCTCTACGTCCTGAGCGACGAGCTCGTCGCCTACGACATCGATCGCGGAACCCAGCGGAGCGTCGCGCTCCTGGGGGCGACCGTCTTCGGGATCGACCTGCTCTGCATCGCAGCACTCTTCCGGCGGCGCCGCGAGGTGGTCATCGTCTTCTCGATCCTGATCGTGAGCTCGGTCTGGACCTTCGGCCTGGCGTCGGCGATCGGGATCGAGCTCTCCTTCCTCCACATCCTCGCCTTCCCGATCCTGCTGGGGACCGGCATCGACGACGCGCTGATCTTCGGCCGTCGCTTCGAGGAGGAGCAGCCGCGCGGGCGCGCGTTCGGGCCGACCCTGCGGGCGACCTACGCCGGCTGCGGGAACGCGGTGTTCCTCACGACGGTGACGACCGGGGTGGCCTTCCTGGCCACCGGCCTGACGGCGGTGGCCGACGTCTTCGCAAGCTTCTTCCTGCTGGTCGCCGCCTCGATGGCGATCGTGCTCGCGGTGACGCTGCTGCTCGAGGGAGCGCTGCGCGCGGAGCTGGAGCGCTGGCTCCCGACGCAGCCCGGGGTCGCAGGGCGGACGGTCCGGGCGCCGCCCCTCGAGCGAGCGAGCGACCGGCTCGCCCGCGTGTCGTCCGGCGCCGTGGGCCTTGGCGCGCGCCCGGTGCTCTCCGCCCTGACCGTGGCGCTGGTCCTCGCGGGCCTCTCGGCGGCGCGGATCGACAGCGAGATGGCGCGGCGAGACCTCCTTCAGGCCGGGATGCCGAGCTGGCATGCGAACGAGGCCATGCAACGTCATTTCGGCGACTTCCGGGTCGGCTACGTGCACTTCGCGGGCGACGTGGCTCGCGCCGATCTGCTCGTCGGCATGAAGACGCTCGAGGAGCGACTCGACCGCGTCCCGGAGATCGAGCGGATTCTCGGCAAGGCGAACATCGACTCGGTCGTGGGGCTGATCGAGAAGCTCGGGATGCGGGTCGAGCCGGGGATGGACGTCCGAGCAGCGCTCGAGCGTGTGCGCCGGAGCGAGCGCACGGCCGACTGGGCGATCGAGATGAGCTTCCGCGAGGCCTTCGACTACGTGGTGCATGAGGGCTCGGGGGGCGTCGACGGGCTGCTCATGCGCTTTTTCGCCGCGGGCGAGGAGGGGTCGCGCTCGCTCGCGGCCGTCGACGCGATCGACCGCGAGATCCGCGCGCTCGGGCTCGATCGGCTGTCGGGAGTTCGAGTCCGGATCGGGGGCGGCGACGTGATCTATCCCCTCGAGTCGGTGTACTACGTGGAGACGCTCGCGCGCTCGTTCTTTCTCTCGCTGGCGGGGAACGGCCTCGTCCTCCTCGTCGCCTGGCGGCGTCTCCGTCCGACGCTCCTCGCCCTGGCCCCGGTCGTCGTCGCCTCGGCGCTCGTCGTGGGCGCGCTGCCCCTCTTCGACGTCTCGCTGAACGCGCTGAACCTCGGTATCAGCGCGATCCTGGTCGGCATCGGGATCGACTACCCCATCCACTGGCTCGAGCGCTACGCCGAGGAGCGGAAGGCCGGCCGTCGGCCGCCGACCGACGCCGCACGTCGGGCGCTCGCGACGATGGGCCCGCACATGCTGGCCGGCATGCTGACGACGGCGGTCGGCTTCTGCGCCTCGACGGTGCTCCTGCTTCCGATGTCGACGAGCTTCGGCCTGACCATGGGCGCGGCCATCGTCCTCGTCTACGCGATCACGATCCTGGCTCTGCCCGCCCTCGCGGCGGGCCTGGAGTAGTCTCCGGCGAGGCGGCTGGGAAGAGGCTGCGCGTGTTCTCGGCGAGCTTGGTGGACATCTTCGATGCCGAGGTGCCGGAGAGCTGGAGGACGGACTTCTGGCAGCAGGTCCGGGAGACCCCGCACCTGGATTGGCTCGTGCTGACCAAGCGGCCGGAGAACATCAGGGAGATGCTCCCGAGCAGCTGGGGGCCGGGATGGCACAACGTCTGGCTGGGCGTGACGGCAGAGAACCAAGCCCGGGCCGATGAGCGGATCCCGGTGTTGCTGGACATCCCCGCTGTCGTCCATTTCGCGTCTTGTGAGCCCTTGCTCGGGCCGCTCGACCTGGCCTCGTTCGCGCGGTTGGACTGGGTGATCGTCGGCGGTGAGACAGGGCACGGTGCACGTCCGATGGAGGCAGCATGGGCGAGGGATGTGCGAGCCCAGTGCACCGAGGCAGGGACAGCGTTCTTCTTCAAGCAGTGGGGCGCACACGACGAAGGCGGCCGTCGGGTGGGGAAGAAGAAGGCGGGCCGTGTCCTCGATGGCCGTACCTGGGACGAGGTGCCGGCGGCCTACAAGGCAAGGGTTGCCATGTCGCGGAGGGGTTGGGAAGAAGAAGCCGCGTTTTCGGATCAGGTCCGATAACTCGAAGCTGAACGAAGCCGCTGACGCGGCAGGGGAGCCGTGCGCTACGCCGGCTGCCTCGTCGGCTCTGCTCGCCGGCGCGTGAGCCCCCGTCTCCGTCTCCCGCTCTCGATCCGTCATCGTTGAACCTCCACGTGCGCCATCAAGGCGCCCATGAGGTCGCACGATCCGTGCGGCCACGGAGGTCTCCCCGATGACGAAGCTTCGCCAGCAGATGATCGACCAGATGGTTCTTCGCGGGTTCGCGGCGAACACCCAGCGCGCCTACCTGCACGCCGTCTCGCAGCTCGCGCGCCATTGCGACCGCTCCCCCGATCGCATCTCGAAGCGGGAGGTGAAGGC
>CAZQMY010000243.1:0-3006 GCA_964594405.1 uncultured Spirochaetaceae bacterium
GGCTGGTCGGCTCCCTGCTCGTGATGGATGCGGCGGTCCTGATCGCCGGCGCGCTGACCTTCATCGTCGTCGTCGGGCTCTCGCTCTTCTCCCATGCGGCGCACGATCTGGGCGACGTGCTCTCCAACGAGCTTCCGCGATTCGCGCGTGCGGCCATGCTCGCATCGCTGGTCCTGCTTCCCCTGGTCCTCGGAGAAGGGGTGATCGGCTTCGTGCTGGCGATGTTCGCCATCGGCTTCGCCTATGGCGGTCAACGTCATCGCATGGCGCTGCTCCTTGCAGCGGTCCTCGCGGTGATCGGGATCCATCCTGCGTTGAATCTGGCAGGGACCGTGCTGCGGGCGCTCGACGCGGATCCCGTGGCTGCGGCGGCGCTCTCGGTCGTCCGCGGGACGGAGACGCCGCTCGAGCACGAGCGGCTCAGCGACGCTGCGCGCTCCGGCGACGACCTCGCCGGCCTCGTGCTGGCGATGCGCTCGCGGCGATCGGGGCGGTCCCAAGAGGCCTCCGAGCGCTACGGCGCGCTGCTCCGCAAGAACCCGCGCGACGCCATGTCCCTGGCCGTGCTCGGAAATCTGGCTTTCGAAGCCGGTCGCAACGAAGAGGCGATCGACTACTACGAGCGATCTCTCGATCTCGTCGAGGAGCCCACCGTCCTCTTCAATCTCTCCCAGGCCTATGCCAAGGCCTTCCGCATGGAGGAGTTCGAGCTCGCGCTTCGGCGCGCACAGAATCTGGATCCCGACCGCGTGGCTCTGCTCTCCCGTCGCGGCGACACGGAGTTCGTCGCCGATCCGCCCTATGGCATCGGTGACATCCGGCTGCGCATGCTGCGCGCGGCGGACGGCTCGGCCTTCTCGCGCAGTACCAGCGCGTTCCTGGCCCCGGGCCTGCTCGGGCGCGACTGGCTGCACATCGCGGCTGGATTCGCGCTGACGGCCATGCTCGCGACGGTGGTCGGGAGCCGATACCAACACGCGAGCCGCTGCGGGCGTTGCGGGAGTCGCATCTGCGCGCGCTGTGACGACAGCATGTGGAGCAGTGATCTCTGCGATGGATGCCATCACCTCTTCCATCGACCTCAGGGCACCGATCCCAACCTGCGCATGGCGCGATTGCAGGAGCTTCGCGTGCGCGAGGCGAAGCTCGACAAGCTGCAGAGCGTCGTCTCGATGATCGTGCCGGGGGCCGCTGGGATGTTCGCCAGGCGTCCGGATCTGGCCTTCCTGGGCATCCTCTTCTTCGCCTGGGCGGTGCTGCTCTTCGTCTGGCGCGAGGGGGTCGTTCCCGACCCGCTGGCGGTCGGTGGGGCCGGCTCGCTGGCCTTCCTGATCGGCAGCGCGCTGATGCTTCTCCTCTATCTGGCGGTGCTGATGGCTGGAATCCTGATCAGGCGGGGTGAGTGAGATGGGTGCAGCACTCCACGGCAACCTCAAGGACTTCGGCATCGCCGAGGTCTTCCAGCTGATCGGGCAGCAACGCAAGACCGGACTCCTCGAAATCACGGGCGCGGATCACAAGGTCCAGCTCGCTTTCGACGAGGGAGCCGTGGTGTGGGCGGCTCCGGTCGGCCGAACCGAGTTCGCGGTGCTCGGCGACCGGCTCGTCCGCAGCGGCCTGATCACCCGGGCACGGCTGGACGAGCTGGTGCGGGAGAGCGAGTCGTCTGCGCGGCCTCTGCCCACATTGCTCGTGAGCGAGGGCGAGGTGGACGAGTCGGACATCGCGCAGATCAACGACCTCCTCTCGCGCGAGACGATCTTCGAGGTGATGGGCTGGTCGGGCGGCTTCTTCCACTTCGACGCCCAGACCATCCATCACGAGATGCCACCCGAGAAGCTCCTGGCCGCTGAGCAGATCCTGATGGACGGCCTGCGGATGCTCGACGAGTGGCAGACCTTCCGTTCTGCGGTGCCCTCCGACGACGTGGTCTTCCGGCGGGCGGCCTCCATGGAGGAGTATCGACACCGGCAGGGCGCGAGTCCCCAGGAGATCGCGGAGCTCGATCGTGTCTTCCAGCTGGTCGATGGACGTCTGAATGCGCGGCGCATCATCGACCTCTCTCGCCTCGGAACCTTCGAAGCCACAAGGATCCTTGCGGACCTCGTCGCCGCGGGCACCATCGAGCCGCTGGACGAGAAGGACGCCCGACGTATCCGAAGGCAGACCCAGCCGAGTCGGGAGGTGGGCCGGCGTGTGCGCTGGGGACTGACTGCGGCCCTGCCCGTCGTGGTGCTCGCGGGAGTGGTCTTCCTCGGACTGCAGAGCCGACCGGTCGCCACCCGGCTCGTCGGGACTCCGATCGCGCGACAGCCCCTGGAGGAAGTGCGACAGCGTTTTGCCGCGCGAAGGCTTCACAACCGGATCGAAGTCGAGCGTATGGTCCAGGGTGGATGGCCGGCCGCCCTGGACGAGCTGCCCATGGAGAGCGGCGAAGACGATTTGGCGTTGACGCCATCTTCATCGCATCCCTACTATTATGTCCAGCGAGACGGGGGATTCCTCCTTCTGGCACCTGAGCGCTGAACCCCCGGGAGCTCCCCCCTGGCCGATACACAAGCCAGCACCCAAGATCTCATCAGCTTCGACGACAACCTCACGGCCGCCGAGCTCTATGGCGACGGGGAGCACACTCTGCGCATGCTCCAGAAGGAGCTCGGCGTGCAGGCGCACGCGCGTGGAAACGATGTCCGTCTTCGTGGGAGTGAGGAGGCCGTCGGGCTCGCGCGCCGCGTTCTGGAAGAGCTCTATGACGTCCTGCGTTCGGGGCGCAGCGTGAACGCGCGTGACGTTCGCGCGGCCATCAAGATGGTCAGCGAGAGCCCGGACGTCTCCTTGAACGAGGTCTACTCGGACGTCCTGCAGGGCGGCGGTCTCAAGCGGGGCGTGCGCGCGAAGAACATCTCGCAGCGCCGCTACGTCAGCATGATGCAGACGCACGACGTGGGCTTCGCCATCGGGCCGGCCGCGGCCCGCCATCACATCCCCATTGGCAAGGCGATGCGC
>CAZQMY010000243.1:3016-9151 GCA_964594405.1 uncultured Spirochaetaceae bacterium
GCTTCGTCAGCATGATGCTGACGCTCGAGGTGGGCGGCGCCTTCGGGCCGGCGGGCACGGGCAAGACCTACCTCGCCATGGCGTTTGCGATCGCGGCGTTGAACAAGAAAGAGGTCAGCCGATTGATCCTCACCCGCCCCGCGGTCGAGGCGGGCGAGCGGCTGGGCTTCCTGCCCGGCGACCTCGCCGACAAGGTCGATCCCTACATGCGGCCGCTCTATGACGCGCTGCACGACATGATGCCCTTCGAAAAGGCGGCACGGCTGATGGAGAGCGGCGTGATCGAGGTGGCTCCGCTGGCCTTCATGCGCGGCCGGACGCTGAACGACTCGTTCGTGATCCTCGACGAGGCCCAGAACACCACCGGCGAGCAGATGAAGATGTTCCTGACGCGGCTGGGCTTCGATTCGAAGGCCGTCGTGACCGGAGACATCACGCAGGTGGATCTGCCCAACGGCGTGGAGAGCGGCCTGCTCGAAGCGCAGCGCGTTCTGCAGGGGGTGAAGGGCATCGGCTTCATGCAGTTCTCGAAGGCCGACGTGGTCCGGCATCCGCTGGTGCAATCCATCATCGAGGCCTACGAGGCCGCCCCGCAGAACGGTCGCAGGCCGCACACCCGCGGCGACGACGCGAGCCGGGAAGAAGGGGGCGGGGCGGGCTGATGCCCGTGTCGCTGGTGGGGCCGCCCGAGGGCGTGCGTGGCGACCGGGTCGACGCCGCCCTGCTCGCACGACGCGCCCGCATCGCCCTGCGCGCGCTCTCCCTGAGCCGTGCCGAGCTCTCGCTCGCGCTGGTGGACGACGCTCAGATCCGCGCCCTCAACCGCGACTACCGCGGCAAGGATCGGCCGACGGATGTCCTCTCGTTCTCGCTCATGGAGGGCGAGGATCAGGCCCATCGTGGAGGCATGCTCGGCGACGTAGTGATCAGCGTCGAGACCGCGGCGGCGCAGGCCGGCGCCCGCCACCGGGCGCTGGACGAAGAGGTGGCGCGGCTGATGATCCACGGCCTGCTCCATCTGATCGGTCATGATCACGAGCAGGACGAAGAGGCTCGGCTCATGCAACGCGAAGAGCGTCGCCTCTGGCGGAGCCTCCGGCCATGATCCGGGAGCGCGCCGAGCAGCGCCTCTGGTGGCTGGGCTACGGCGTCGTCACCTTCTCCTCCTTCCCGCACCCGAATCCCATGCCCTTCGGTCCAGACGTGATCGACCTCGGGCGCTGGATCGCCTTCGCGGGGCCCGCCTGTCTGGTGCTCGCCCTGCGCGGCGCGTCACCGCGCGGCGCGTTCTGGCAGACCCTCCTCGCCACCTGGCTCACGCACGCGGCCATCATGCACTGGGTCTTCGTGGTGGTGACCCGACATGGGGGGGCGCCGGAGATCGTCGGTGTGCTCGCCCCCTTCTTTCCCGCCGGCTACATGGCGCTCTGCCTGGCGCCGATGGGCGCCGCCTACGTCCACCTCACCCGCGGCGGCGAGCGCCATGGCGGCGCCTTCGCGCTGGCGCTGCTCTACGTGGCCAGCGATCACCTGCGCGCCTTCCTGTTCACCGGGCTGCCGTGGGCGACGCTGGGCTATACGCAGCACGCGAACCCGCTCCTCCTGCCGATGGCGACGCACACCGGTGTCTATGGGCTCGCCTTCACCACCGCGCTGATGGGCGGGTCGCTCGCCGGTCTGCGTGACGGGGTCGCGCGATGGCCCGTCGCGGATCGCGTGGCGCTCGTGTCGGCCCTGCTGATCTTCGTCGCCTACGGCAGTGGGCTGCTCGGCGGCATCGCGCCGCCGGACGGCCCCGAGGTCCGCATCGCCGCGGTTCAGGGCAATATCGCTCAGCAGGAGAAGTGGGACGGCGATCGGCTCGCCGCCCTCGTCGCCCGACACGTTCGTCTCTCCGAGCGCGCGGCGGCGGCTGGCGCGCAGATCGTCGTCTGGCCCGAGACGGCGGTGCCTGGCCTGCTGCGCTTCGATCTCGAGAGCACGACATCGATCGTCACCCTGGCCCGTGAGCGCGGTGTCGCGATGATCGTCGGGAGCGTGGGTGCCGAGCTCGATGCTGCCGGCGAGCGGGTCGAGCACTACTACGACAGCGCCTTCGTCTTCGACGACACCGGCACCCCGCTGCTCCGCTACGACAAGACGCATCTCGTCCCCTTTGGGGAGTACGTACCGCTGCGCTGGCTCGTGGGCGGCCTGATCGGGGCGGTGGCGCGGGGGGCGGCGACACTGGACGTCTCGCCCGGGGCCGAGCCCGTCGCGGTTGCGCTCCCCTGGCCCGCCGCGCTGCCCGAACGCATCGCCGAGCCGCTGATGATCGGCATCCCCATCTGCTATGAACTGCTCTTCCCGGATCTGGTGCGCCGCTTCGTGGACGATGGGGCCGGTGTGCTCCTGGCCATCACGAACGATGCCTGGTACGGGGATACGGGGGCGCCCCTCCAGTTCCTGGCGATGACGGCCCTGCGCTCGGCGGAGACCTGCGTATTCACCGTCCGTGCGGCCAATACGGTGGTGTCCGCGATCATCGATTCGGGGGGCAGGGTGATCTCACGGAGCGAGCTCTTCGTGGAGGACGTGGTGGTGGCCGACGTGCCGATCCGCCGCGGCGAGGCGCGGACCTTCTACGTGAGGCACGGCAACATCTTCGCGCATGCATGCTGGCTGGCCCTGGCGGTCTGGCTCGGCGTGGGCGCGGTCCGCGCACGCGCAAGGGCGCGCGCCGCGGGCGGCGCGAATCGCGATTAGGAAACGAGCACCATGAGCGACGAGAAGACGAAGGCGCTTCGGGGGATGGACACGAGCGAGCTCTGCGAGACGCTGGGCGGGTTGCGCAAGCGCTTCGACGAGTTCCGGGGGCGTCTGTGACGGCGCTGGCCTGAAGGCGAGGTTCGAAGAGCTCGAGATCGAGCTCGCGCGTCCGGATCTCTGGGAAGATCGCGAGAACGCCGAGAAGGTCTCGCGTGAGAAGAGCGCGTTGGAGGCCGAGCTCGGCCTCTACGCCCGCCTCGAGGGCGCGCTGGAAGAGGCCGAGGTCCTGCTCGAGCTCGCCGACGAGGCCGAGGACGAGGAGACCCGCCTCGAGGCCGTCGCGAAGTTCGGTGAGATCGAGGAGGCGCTCGAAGACGCAGAGCTGCGTCAGCTGCTCGGCGGAGAGCACGACGGCTCGGATGCCATCGTCTCCATCAACGCCGGCGCAGGCGGCACGGATGCGGCGGACTGGGCCGAGATGCTGATGCGCATGTATCTGCGCTGGGCCGAGCGGCGCGGCTTCAAGACCGAGGTGATCGATGTCCAGGGCGCCGAAGAAGCGGGGATCCGCAGCGCGACCCTCCGGATCTCGGGCGAGTACGCATACGGCTACCTCAACAGCGAGCAGGGCGTCCATCGCCTCGTTCGCATCTCGCCCTTCGATTCGCAGGCGCGGCGGCACACGGCCTTCGCCAGCGTGACGGCGGTCCCGGAGATCGACGACGACGTCGACGTCGAGATCGACGAGAGTGATCTGCGCATCGACACCTATCGCAGCAGCGGCGCCGGTGGGCAGCACGTGAACAAGACCGACTCGGCGGTGCGCATCACGCACATCCCGACCGGTGTCGTGGTCCAGTGTCAGAACGAGCGCAGTCAGCACAAGAACAAGGCCACGGCCATGAAGGTGCTCCGCGCGCAGCTCTACGAGCAGTCACGGCGTGAGCAGGAGGCGAAGATGGCCGAGATCGCGGGCGAGAAGCGCGAGATCGGCTTCGGCAGTCAGATCCGCTCCTACACCATGCATCCCCAGCAGCGGGTGAAGGATCACCGCACCGACATCGAAGTGGGCAACGTCAGCGGAGTACTCGACGGCGACCTCGACGTCTTCATCCGCGGGACCCTGCTCGCACAATCCTCGCCCGGCCGGAGCGGCTGATGGCGGCGCACTAGCGTGGGCGTCTTCGTGGCACTCTTCGAGGCGGCGGCGAGGGCCGGTGGGGCCGTCGCGCTGCTCTTCATCGTGATGCTGCTCGTGGGCATCGCGCTGATGGCCTCGCTCTACCTCGGCTCGGCGGTGGTCGTGCTCGAGCGCTTCGCGCGCGCGCGACGCCGGCTCTGGCCTTCGCTCTGCTTCGCGGGGCTGCTCTCGCTCCTGGTCGCTCTGGCCCTGCTGCGAGAGGGCACGCCCGAGCTCGCCGAGGCGCCGCCGGGGCAGTGGCTGATCCTGCTGCCGCGCACCCTCGTCCCCACCTTGCTCGCCGCGGGCGTCTCCCTGGCCGTGGTGCGGAGCCTGATCGCCCGCTTCGACGCGGCGCGCCTCGGTCGGATGCTCTTGCTCGCCCTGGCGGCCCTGCTCGCCTTCAAGCTGCCCGCGCCGGGCCTGGTGGCGCCGGTGCTGGGCGTGGTCTTCTGTGCCATGACGGGTCTGCTCGGTCTCGCCTGGCTGGGCCGGCGCCGCGGCAGGCCGTTCACGTTGGGGCGCGGGCTCGGGCCGGTGGGCGTGCTGGCCCTCACGGTCCCGATACTGCTCCTGCCGGAGACAGCGCGCCGGATGCTCGAGCGCGCGGCCGATGTCGGCGGCCTCGCGGCCGGAGCGCTCTGCGTCCTCGGACTGCTTCCGCTGGCGGTCGGTGGTCTGCTGGAGCTTCGGGGGACCGCCGAGTGGTTCATCGCGCGTCGCTATCTGGTGGCGCGCCGCCGCCAGGTCTTCATCTCCGCCATCACGGCGATCTGCGTGGTCGGGATCGCGGCCGGCGTGTGGCTCATCATCGTGGTGTACTCGGTGATGAACGGCTTCGAGGAGACCTGGCGCGAGGAGATCCTCGCCGGGCGTGCCCACTTCACCGTCCATCGGCGTGAGGGCGGCATCCACGGTCATGAGGCGCTGCTCCAGCGTGTGCGAGGCGTACCGGGGGTCGTCGCCGCGTCGCCCTATCTGGATGCCGACGCGATGGTGAAGGGGCGCACAGGGGAGATCTTCAGCGTGCGCGTACGTGGGATCGATCCGGAGGCCATCGCCGACGTCAACCGACTCGACGAGGACGTGCTCATGGGAAGCCTCGACGCACTGCGGGAAGCGCCGCAGCTGCCAGCCGGGGCGGGCGTCTCGGCGGAGGAGGCGGGGGCGGAGCCCGCGGATCCCCGTATCCTGATCGGCAACCAGCTGGCCAGCATGCTGGGCGTCGGAGTCGGGGATCCTCTGCGCGTGATCTCGCCCTTCGGCGGCCCCCCCACGCCCCTCGGTCCGGCGCCGCGCCTCAAGACCTTCGTGGTCGGCGGCGTGTATCGGAGCAGCTTCTATCAGTACGACGAGGTGTATACCTACGTGGACCTGCCCGTGGCGCAGGAGTTCCGACGGGTCGGCTCGGTGGTGGACGGGATCGAGGTGCTCACACAGGATCACTACCGCTCGCGGAAGGTCGGTGCGCGCGTGGCCGAAGCCCTCGGCGACGCATACTTCACGCGCGATTGGAAGGACTACTTCCCGGCCTTCTTCCAGGCACTGAAGACCGAGCGGGTGATGATGTTCCTGCTGCTGATGATGATCATGGTCGTCGCCGCGTTCGTGATCGTCGCGACGCTGATCATGATGATCATGGAGAAGTCCGGCGACATCGCGATCCTCAAGGCCATGGGCGCCGAGGACGGCGTGATCGAGCGCATCTTCGCCTTGGAGGGGACGCTGATCGGCCTGCTGGGCACCTTCCTCGGGGTCGTGGCCGGGATGGCCGTGACGCATCGCCTGGACTGGATCCAGGCGCAGATCGAGGTGCTCACGGGGATGGACGCCCTCTCGGGCACGGCGCTTCAGTTCACCGGGCTGCCGTCGCGCGTGGATCCGATCCAGGTCGCGCTGGTGGTGGTGATCGCAATGGTCTTGTCGCTCGGGGCAACACTGCTACCCAGTCGCCAGGGGGCGCGGATCGATCCGGCGGAGGGGCTGCGGCACGAATGACCGGGGTGGAGCACGAGCAAGCACCGGACGGGTCGGAGATGGGCGTCGAGCCGCGCAAGCCGCTGATCGAGCTGGTGGACCTGCGCAAGCGCTTCGAGACCGGTGAGGCAACGATCGAGGTTCTCAAGGTGGTGAACCTTCTTCTGTACGAGGGCGATCGCGTCGCCATCGTCTGTCAATCTGGCGTCGTCAAGTCGACGCTGCTCCAC
>CAZQMY010000244.1:0-9134 GCA_964594405.1 uncultured Spirochaetaceae bacterium
TTCAGAGCGAACTGAATGCAATGAAATCAACCACTTAACAACTCAGTGTAACCCCAAAATTGGCTTCATAAGCCGTAGGTCGGCAGTTCAAGTCTGCCCACCGCTACCACGGCGCTTCGTCGGGCTGCGCTCCCGGTCGTCCGATCGTGTCATCCCGGCCGCGGACGACATCCATCGTCGATGACAATCACGCGGGGTGGCCCACCCGGGCACCCGAATGCACCGGGTCGAGCCGCGCATTCACCGAGTATGATCTTCCTGTGATCTGCGGTGAAGGCCGGAGCGTGGGCATCGTCCCTTGTGCTAATCGGTCTGCGTAGTTTGGTGTAGGCCACGTAGGGCTCGGCCCCTGCGTTGCCCTCACGAAGCTTCGATCGAGACACGGTGACTGCTCACAAACCCAAGGGCCCAAGGGCCCGAGTGCCCCGAGGCCCGAAGCGAGGGAGTATTCGATGATCGTACGTGAGATGGCGAAGCGCGTTGCCCTGACACTCTGCCTGGCGCTGGTCGCGGCGTTCGGCGCGGCCTGCGGCAGCGCGACAGATACCTGCAACGATGCCTGCAACGTGGCCTTCTCGTCGGCGTGCAGCGCCGAACTCGCCACGCTGCAGAGCACCCCTCCGTCCCGGCCGACGATTCCGCCGGGCACCGGCGTTGGTGAGTGTGTCGAGGCGTGTGTCAACAACTTCGACTCGGCCGAGCGCGAGGCGTTGACGAACTGCCTGCTCGCGGACCCCCTGACCTGCTCCGACTGCGTGGCGCCCGCCCGAGCCATCGATTGGTACAACCTCGACTGAACAGGTCGATTGGCGAGTCATGGGCGAATCGAGGAGCGAACGCACGCGCGCCGGACGGTATGGATCGCCCGGTGGGTCACGCCGCGGGACGCTCCTCGCTGCGCTCTGCGCAATCCTGGTCTCGGGAGCGGTGGGCTGGTTGATCGGCCAGTCGACGGCTCCCGTGATCGAGATCGTCGAGGCGGTGCCGGTCGAGTGTGAGCCCGAGCGCCCGCCGGAGCTCGCCGCCGATGGCGCCGTGGACGAGGCGATGGCGGAGGCGCTCGAGCTCTCGCTCATCGATCGCTGGCGTCTCGCAGCCCGGGTCGACTCGCTGGAGGCGCTGATCGAGGACTTCGAGCGCAGCCAGATCACTCCCTACATGGCGGCCGAGCAGGTGATCGGGCGGATGCCGCCAGAGGACGTCGAGCGGGCCGTCGTCGCAGCGACGGGTCTGCTGCCCTTCGAGCTCGAGGAGATCGACGACATCCAGGCCTATGCGATGCGCCTGGTCGACGTCGCGCTGGAGGGGCTGACCGACGACTCGGCGGATCGGGCCCGCGACGAGCCGATGGCGCCGGTCTATTTCAGCACCGATCGAGCCACCGGGGAGGGGAGTGCGCCGCGGGCGTCGTCCTTCGACGCGGACGCCCCCCGCATCTACGCCCACTTCTCGACCGAGCACTCCCGCGTGACGGTGAAGTGGATGCGCCTGGATCGCGCCGAGATCCTGCTCCTCAAGCGGCAGAGCGTCGACACGAGTCCGCGCAGCGGCTGGGTCGCCCTCGAGCGCGCGGGGGCCTGGAAGCAGGGCACCTATCAAGTGACTGTCTACACCGGCGACGAGGCGGTCACCCCCATCGCCGAAGGGCGCTACACGGTCCAGTAGCGGCCCCGTCGGTGGTGTCGCCCCGATCCTCGGGATGAACCCGGGCGACACCGACCGACCGATCGATCTCCGAGCCTGGGCGCCTGCTCAGAAGAGCACCTTCAGCCCGATGGTCAGCGAGTTGTTGATCTGGCCGGTCCCTCCGGAATCCCAGAGCACGATGTCCTGGAGCTGTAGCGCGACGTTCCGGTTGAAGTAGTACTCGGCGCCGAACTTCGGTCCGAAGGTGGCCAGCGTCTGCTCGAAGCCGGGGTTGACGATGAAGCTCGCGCCGACGGTGCCGCCGACGAAGAGCAGCCAGTTGTCCTCGGGCCCGAGCAGGTTGGAGTTGAGCCGGTACTGGAAGTTGGGGATGTAGGTCTGGGTATCGATACCCCCGCCGAAGATGGCGACGACGGTGAGGCCGCCGGCGAACTCGTGTCTTCCCCCCGGCGTGGTCCAGGTCGCGGTGCCACCCACGAGCAGCGTATGGGTCGCTTCCTGGGTTTCGGGGATGATCGAAATCAAGCTGGTGAGCAGGGTGAGGCCGGTGCGGCCTCCGATGTCGATGTCCCCTGCGGCCCTGGCAGAGCCGCCGACCAGCATCGTCGAGAGCAACGCCGCCGCAACGGCTGATTGCACGAGCTTCCTGCTTTCCATGTCCTTCTCCTCCTGATTTTCCCCGCGCTCGCGCGCGAGGGTCTCTCCTTCGCCGGGCCCCTCGCCCGGTGAATCCAGATCGATGGGGGCGCACTTCACTCGCGTCGGGGCAGCTCGAACGCGACCTCCCCTTCGCCCGCCAGCCGCCCGGATTGGGGCGTCTGCCGTGCGTCCGAGTCGTTCGTGACGCGAGGGCCGACGAAGGCGGCGATCTCGCTGGCGGTGACGTAGCCATCGGCGTTGCTGTCCGCGCCGCCTCGGAGCGCATCGATCAGATGGGTGCTGAAGAGACCATGGCCGTCGCGCTCGATGGCCTGCTCGCCCTCGGCCCCTGCGGTGATCATCTGCACGGCGCGAAGCCGGGTCACCTTCCGGAAGTAGTCGCTCTCGCCGCGCTGGACGCGGCTGATGCCACGGGTGAAGCCCAGTCCGGAGTAGCACGAGTCCATGGCGAAGTAGACGTGCTTGGCCGCGAGCCGGCTGGTGAGCGCGCGCAGCTGCTGCATCGGGATGGCGGTGGAGAAGATCGCCTGGGCGTCGCCTTCCACCGGGACGAGGTAGCCTCGGCGCTCTCCGTTGGGGAGCGTCTCGGTGGCGCCATGACCCGCGAAGTAGATCATCACGAGGTCGTCCTTCCCGGCCTGGAGGCGAAGCCGGCGGCCCATGAGGTCGAGGATCGCCGCCCGTGTCGCATCCTCGTCGTAGACCTCGTGCACCTCGTCGAAGCCGAGGCCGCGGAGGGTGGCGGCCACGCGGCGCGCGTCGGCGGCTGCGCCAGCCAGCGGCGGCCACTCGCGATAGGCGTCGATGCCGACCACGACCGCAAGGCGCCGGGCATAGCCCGGGCCATACTCGCGCGGCGGCGGTGGAACGGCGCGGTTCGCCAGAGGCATCGTCGTGGCCGGGGCCCGGCGGCCGGCGCGCAGCAGCGCGACCACCTCCCGGTGCTTGCCCCTGCGCGCGTGCTGGATCGGCGTCAGGCCCAGCGAGCTCTGGACGTCGGGGTCCGCGCCGTGAGCGAGCAGGATCTCGACGGCGCGGGAGTGCCCGAAGGCGCTGGCGTTGATCAACGCGGTGTCGCCGTCGAACTCGGGCAGATCCACGTCGGCACCGCGGGCGATCAGCAGCTCGATCACCTCGGCGTGGCCGCGGGAGGCCGCGTGGTGGATGGGCCCGACGCCTTCATCGTCCGTCTCATTGGGATCGGCACCGCCGTCCAGCAGCTGCCGCACCCGGTCGACCGCGCCGGCGCGAGCCGCCGCGCTCAGCTCGGCGGCGGCGGAGGGGAGCGCGAGGAGGAGAGCCGCACACGCGAGCAGGGCCCCGGCGGTCCTTCGGTCCGCGCGTCGCGGCCTGGTCACCGGGAGGCCTCGCTCGGCAGCGTCTGGAGGACCACCTCGCCGGAGCCGTCGAGCCTCCCGTATCTGGGCGTCTGCTTCCGACCCGTCGCGGCTGCCACTTGCGTGGAGACGAAGTAGCCGAGCTCGTTGGCGGTGACGACGCCGTCGCGATTGCGATCCGCGGCGCCCTGCAGCCCCTGCAGCGCGTAGCTCGTGAACAGACCGCGACCGCCGCGCTCGACGGCCTGCTGGCCCTCGGTTCCGGCCGTCATCATCTGCACGGCGCGATGGCGGACGCCGCCGGCCTCGGGCGTACCCTGGCCGCGGCTCAGCTCGAGTGAGCCCGAGTAGCAGGCGTCCACGGCGTAGAAGACGTGCCGGGCGGGCAGCCGATTGGCCAGGTCGCGGATCATCTCCATCGAGATGCCGCTGCTGTAGGCCATCTCGGGCCGGCCGTCGGTGGGCAGGAGATAGCCGCGCTTCTCGCCGCTGGGCAGCGTCTCGGTGGTGCCGTGGCCCGCGAAGTAGACGAAGGCGAGGTCCCGCTCGCTCGTCAGCGTCTGCAGCTGCACGCCCATCTTCTCGAGCATCGCCTCGCGCGTGGCGTCGGCGTCATAGAGCTCGATCACCTCGTCGAAGCCTCCTTCGCGAAGGCGCGCCGCGACCGCGCGCGCGTCGCGCGTCGCGCCCTCGAGGTCACTCATGTTCGCGTAGTGGCTGATGCCGATGACGACGGCCACGCGCCTCACATAGTCGGCGCGAAAGGTCGTCGGCGCCGGAGGCCCGGCGGTCCGGCGGCTGCTGCGCTGCCCGCTCCCCGCGCTCGCCCGGGTGGCCTGCACGATGTAGCGCGCGATCTCGCTGTGCCCCGCACTCGAGGCGGCGTCCACGGCCTGGCGATCGGGCAGGGGGGCGCCGACCTCGATCAGGACCTTCACCGCTTCGAGCTGACCTTTAGCGGCGGCTCGTCTGAGCGGCGTGCCGCCCACGTGTCCCGGTCGGCCGAGGTCATCGTCCAGCAGGTCGAGGTCGGCGCTCTTCGGTGCGAGCAGCGCTCCGAGCTGGGCGAGCACCCGGATCACCTCCACGTGCCCGTTGCGCGCGGCGAGGTGGAGCGGCGTCGAGCCGAAGCCGTTCTCGATGTCGACATCCGCGCCTGCCGCGCCCAGGGCCGCCACGATCTCGGCGTGCCCCTCCCGGGCCGCGTAGTAGATGGGGGCGTTGCCGCGCCAGTCCGCCTCGTCCAGGTCGACGCCCCTGGCGATCAGCGCCTGGACGTCGGCCAGGCGCCCCTTCCTGGCGGCCTTGGTGAGCTTCGACGCGTCGGCCTCGGTGCTCGCGAGGACCATCAGCAGCGACAGACCGAACGGAAGCAGCCATTCGGCGCGAGAGGCGATCTTCATGGAGTCCACGCGGCAGAGGGCCTTCCGTTGGGGGCGAGCGATGGATCGGATCGCGCGCATTCTGACGCGCGATCGATCGCGGAGTCAAGCTGAGGGGTGAGTGCGCGATCGACAGCGAGCGGTTACATCAGACGCACGCGCGATGCCATGACCATCATCGAAGCGTGTGAACCGGGGGCTCGGGGAAGCTGGTGCGAGGGCGCTTCGCTGGAGCGTGCCTATGGGCCCGCGCCGAGCGCCCGACTCAGGCATCGCGCGCCCGGAGCTCGTGCTTCTTGACCTTGCCGCTGGCCGTCCGCGGCAGCTCCTCTTCGATCACGAAGTGATGCGGGCGCTTGAAACGCGCCAGTCGATCGCTCGCCCACGCCTCGAGCGCGTCCAGGTCGAGGCTCGCACCGGGCTCGAGGACCAGATGGGCGCGGCCCACCTCGTCCCAGCGCGCATCGGGCACGCCGACGATGGCGATCTCCCGGATCGCGGGGTGCTCGCGGTAGACGGCCTCGACCTCAGCGGGGTAGACGTTCTCTCCGCCCGAGATGATCATGTCCCTGGAGCGGCCCACGAGGGTCACGAAGCCCTCCTCGTCACGGGTGCCCAGATCCCCGGTGCGCAGCCAACCCTCCACGAGCGTCTGCGCAGTGGCCTCCGGGCGCTCCCAGTAGCCGAGCATCGTGATCGGTCCCCGCACCATGATCTCGCCCTCTTGATGCGGGGCGGCCTCACGCCAGTGCGCGGGCGGGCGATCGCAGCAATCGAGGGGGACGATGCGCAGCTCGATGTTGGGGACGGGCTTGCCGACGCTCCCCGCCTTGCGCACCGCGTCGTGCGCCTGGAGGCAGGTGAGGGTCGAGCTCTCGGTCTGGCCGTAGCCCTGCTTGAGCAGGATCCCGCGCGCCTCGAATGCGCGGATCAGATCCGCGGAGACGGCCGAGCCGGCGGTGAACACGAAGCGCAGGTCCGATGGGCGCTTCGCCTCGTCGCCCTCGTCGGCGAGGGCGTCGAAGAGGCGCTGATGCATGGCGGGCACGCCGCCGAAGTAGGTGATGCGCTCTTCGCGGACGCACGCCCACACGGCCTGCGGATCGAAGTGCTCCTGCAGCACGAGACTGCCGCCGCAATGGAGGAGCGGCAGCGCGAGGATCTGCAGCCCCAGCGAGTGGAAGAGCGGCGCGACGACCAGGACGCGATCCGTCGGCTCGATGCCGAAGTACTGCTCGGCGTTGAGGCAGTTGTAGAGCGTCTTGCGATGTGGGAGGACGGCGCCCTTCGGGCTGCCGGTGGTGCCCGATGTGTACATCAGCATCATCGGGTCGTCGGGCGAGACCGGGATCGCCTCCTGGCGGATCGGGGCGTCGCCGAGCCCCCGCTCGTAGCCGTCGTCTTCGCTGCCCACGCAGAGCTTCAGCGAGGGCGCGTGCCGGGCGAATCGGGCGGCGCGCTCCATCAGCTCCAGTCGCGCGGTGTCGTGGAAGATGGCCGCCGGCCGACAGTCGTCGACGATGAAGGCCACCTCGCGCGGGGAGAGGCGAAGGTTGATGGGCAGCGAGAGCGCGCCGATCCGCGCGCAGGCGAAGACCAGCTCGAGGTACTCGGAGCGATTGGCGAGGAGGATCGCGACGCGATCGCCCCGCGTGATTCCGCGCTGCTCGAGCAGCCCGGCGAGTCTGGCCACGCGCGCTTCGAAGTCGGCCCAGTCCAGGCGACGGTGGGCGTCTGCGATGGCCGGGCGATGCGGCTGCCGAGCGGCGATGCGACGCGGCCAGGCGCCGACACTGAGGTCGGCTTCCGGCTCGGCTGGGCTGCCGGGGTGACGAGGGGTTTCACTCACGGCGCGTGGGATACCCGAATCCCAGCGGCGCTGCCAGCGAGCGGAGCGGGCGCACGCCCTGGTCCGGACGCCTGATGGCGCCGGTGATTCGGGGCTAGCCTCGGGGCGTGGACGAGGTGCTGCTCCGATGCATCGACGAAGCGCTCGGCCGCTGGACGGGTCCGGGCGAGCGCCTGCTGGTGGCGGCTTCTGCGGGCGTCGACTCGACGGTTCTGGCGGTCGCCCTGGACGAGCTTGCCCCCGCGCACCGGCTCGAGTGCGTGCTTGCGCATGTGGATCACGGGCTGCGCGGCGCGGCCTCGGAGGCCGACGCCCGGGCGGCGCAGCGGCTGGCCGACAAGCTCGGCTGGCGATTCCGGCTCGCCCGCGTGGCCGTGGAGGCCGAACGCCAGCAGCGGAGCGGACGCGAGCGCCTCACCTTGCAGGAAGCCGCGCGGTCACTGCGCTACTCGGCCCTCGAGACCCTGCGCCAGTCCGAGGCCTGCGATCGCATCGTCACCGCGCACCACATGGACGATCAGGTCGAGACGGTGTTGATGCGCCTGTTTCGCGGGAGCGGGCCGGAGGGGCTCGGCGGCATTCCGGAGCGCTCGGCCGACGGTCTGCTGCTGCGTCCCATGCTGGAGGTCTCGCGTGAGCAGATCGAGGCCTTCGCGCGATCGCGCGATCTCGAGTGGCGCGAGGATGCCTCCAACACGTCCCGGGACTACACGCGAAACCGCCTTCGTCACGACTTCATTCCAGAGCTCCGTCGAGCCTTCAATCCGAGGCTGCTCAGGGTGATCAGCAACATGGCCGAAACCCAGAGAAGGGAGAACGAGTGGACGGCGGAGCTGGTCGCCGAGGCGTGCGATCGATGCATCCGCGGAGAGCAGGGCGAGGTCGTGCTGGCAGGCGAGGGTTGGGCGGAGATGCCGCTCGCCCTGGCGCGCCGTGTGGCGAAGTCGGCGTGGCTGAAGGTCGACTCGGGTCGGGACGTGAGTCGCGTTCATCTCGATCGGATGATCGCCTTCATGGCCCGCGGCAAGCGCGTTCAGGGTGGTCGCCAGATCGAGCTGCCCGGGGGGTTGCGTCTCGTGCGCGCGGGGGATGCGTTTCGCCTGAAGCGCGACGAAGTGGCTGGCAGTGCCGATGGGGGTTGATGCGTGCTACCCTAGGCATTTGATGTCAAAGGGAAAACGGACTTCGCCGAACGGGCGACTCCGATTTGACGACGCGTGCTGAGGAGGCAACCTCGTGAAAGGGCGGGTTCGCTCCAGATCGGGGCACGAATCCGGGAGGGATTCCCGAACGAAGGGGGCGAGAACGTGGCGGTTGGGGACCGCCGATGGGGCCACGGCCCCGTAGGCAGCGCGGATCGGGCGGGACATCGCGAAGCGATGCGCGTCGAACCGGCATCTCATGACGGGCGTCTATTGACGGGCGTCTGTTCGCGAGCGTCTAGCGAGAGCACATCTCTATTGGATGGGCGTCATGGCGTGGGCTGTGACGTCATGAGGCCGACGAGGTGCACTTCGGCATAGCGCTGCGGAGCGGACGGCGTCCGCAGCGAAGGGGCCGGAGACCCGGGAATCAGGACAAGTCATCGGGCCGCACGGGGGCAACGGGCGGTCGATGAGCGGAGAGCCAGCCAACAGGTACGGCAGCTGCGTCGGCTCGAGGAAGCGAAATTGAATCAGCAGTTTTACAAGAACATGGCGCTCTGGGTCGTCATCCTCGTGGTCATGGTCCTCCTCTTCACCATGCTGAAGCAGGAGCAGGACACGCCGCCCGAGCTGGCCTACAGCGAGTTCATCACCGCGGTGGAGGACGGCCAGGTGGTCGAGGTGACCATCGAAGAAGGCCATATCGAGGGCAAGAAGGGCGACGCCGAGGCCTTCACCACCTACGCGCCCGCCGTAACCGAAGAGCTCCTGGCCCTGCTTCGTGACAAGTCGGTCAAGGTGACCGCGCAGCCCAAGGACGAAGGCAGCTTCTGGCGACAGATGCTGATCATGTGGTTCCCGCTCGTGATCTTCATCGGCCTGTGGATCTTCTTCATCCTGCAGATGCAGTCTGGCGGCGGCAAGGCCATGTGCTTCGGCAAGATCAAGGCCCGGCTGCTGACCGAGAATCAGCAGGCGGTCACGTTCAAGGACGTGGCGGGCATCGAAGAGTCGAAGCACGAGCTCGAAGAGATCATCGCCTTCCTGAAGGAGCCCAAGATGTTCACTCGACACGGCGGCCGCATTCCGCAGGGCGTGCAGCTCGTCGGCCCGC
>CAZQMY010000245.1:0-9123 GCA_964594405.1 uncultured Spirochaetaceae bacterium
GTCCTGATTCACAGCGGCGAGCTGCGACTCGAGCGCGACGATCTCGTCCTGGAGGGCCAGGGGCCGCCGCTCGGCTTCGCGCGGCGCTACTCCGCCGCCGCGCGTCGAGAGGGCGTGGGCAGCGCCCTGGGTGAGGGCTGGACGCATTCGCACGACCTCCGGCTGCGCACCGTTGCCTCGGGCGAGACCCGCACGCCCTTCAATCTGCCGGCCTGGGTCGTCGACCTCGACGGCCACTTCTTCTCGCCCGCCTCGCTCCCGAAGTCCGCGTCCCGGCCGCGCCTGGTGCAGGTGACGGCGGGCGGCGGGCACTTCAAGCGCGTCGACGGCCGCTGGGCGCCGCAGCGAAGCTTCCACGGCAGCCTGCTGGAGGAGACCGACGCGTGGATCCATGTCTCCACCGACGGGACCCGTCGCGTCTTCCCGAAGCGCGCCGCCGACGGAGCCGCGCGCCCGCTCCGTCCTCCTCCGGATCTGCCCGTATCGGTCGTCGAGGATCGTTTCGGCAACGCGCTGCGCTATGCCTACGTCTGGATCGGCGGTCGGGTGCAGCCGAGTCGGGTATCGGATGCCGTCGGTCGCAGTCTCGAATTCTCGTATGTGGTCGGGCCGGAGGCCTCCGCGCAAGGCGAAGCGCCTCGGCTCTCGTCGGTCACTGGACCCGACGGCATCGCACTCCACTTCGAGTACGACCGGCAGACCGGACACCTGCTGGCTGCCTCGCGGGCTGAGCGACGCGAGTCCTATCGATACGCGCGCGTCGTGAGGGCAGGCCGAGGTGATCGGAGACGGGTGCTCGTGCGCGTCACCGATGCTCTCGGCCACGCGACCCGAATCGGCTACCGCGGCCCTCACGGCCTCCCCGACGCCCTGATCGCCGCGTCGGGCGATGGCGACCCCGTCGCCTGGGTACGGATGCCCGACGGCAGCCGCGCGCGATTCCGCTACGGCGAGGACGACGATGGCGGGATCGGCTCGTCGGTCGCCGCCACACGCTTCGTGCGCGGGCCGCGCGGGTTCGAGACGCGTTATCGCCTCAATGCCACGGGCAATCCCGTCGAGATCGAGGGGCCACTGGGGCTGACCACGCGCATCGGCTGGAGCATCGATCAGGGCGACGACGATCTCGTGATGTCGTTCCGAACCGACGCACTCGGTCGGACCACGCGCTTTCGCCACGATGCCGCGGGTCGCGTGATCCTGAGCGAGGATGCGAGCGGCGACTCCACCCGTCGTCGCTTTCACCCCACACTCGATCTCCTCGAGCACGAGTGGGATTCGAGGGGCAACGAGATCGTGAACGTCTACGGACCGCGGGGAGAGCTCTTGCGCAGCGAGCGCACGGTGGACGGCCGCGTCGAGACCACGCGATTCGAGTACGACGCGACGGGCTTCAGGACCGCCGAGTGGCGAGCGGGCGAGGCGCCGATGATCCGCGAGAAGGATGCGCTCGGTCTGCTGGCGAGGCGGGGACGGAAGGGCGGGCCCTACCAGCGGATCATCCGCGATGTGCGCGGCCGCGTCGTCGAGCGGGTCGACTTCGATGGAAGCATCACCCGCCTTGCCTATGACGACCTCGATCGAGTGATCCGAGAGCAGACCGACACGAGCGTGAGCGAGCACCGATACGATGCGAGTGGGAACGAGGTCGTCCGGGTGGTCGACGGCACGCGAATCGAGTTCGAGTACGACGAGCAGGGCCGGCTGGTGAAGGCACGGAGCGGTCGGCGCGAGCGCCACTTTCGCTGGGATGCCGCGGGCAACCTGCTCGTCGAGACGGACTGGAAGGGTCGCGTGCGCCGTCATCGCTACGACGCACTCGGCCGCAGGGTCGGCGAGGTGCCTGCGAGCGTCGGGAGCGGCACCCGGGAGTCGATGGGGGATGGGCGCGCGCAGGGCCCGCCGCCTCCGGCGTCTCGATGAGCCCAGGCGGCGGACGTTCGGATTCGGGATCTGTACCGGGCAGCGGTCCCGCACGCGCCGGCGCCTCAGTCTTCGTGGCTCTCCTCGCGGAGGCGCCGCTCCATCGCCTCTCTGCGCTTCATCAGGACGTCGACGCGTGCTTCATCGACGCTGATGAAGATGCCCTCGGCCTCCGCGCAGAGGACGTCGGCGGCGTAGAGGCGACCTTCGGTGAAGATCTTCCTGCCCTCGACGCGGGTGATCTCCGCCTCGAAGTAGAGCTCCGTGTGGAGCGGCGTCGGGCTGCGGTAGCGGATCGTCAGTGTGCCCGTGAATCCGCCCTTTCCCGAGAGCGACTGGACGAAGCCGAGCACCTCGTCGAAGGCTGCCGCCACGTAGCCACCATGGACCGAGCCTGGCGGCCCTTCGTAGGCCGAGCCGAAGGTGGCCGTCGCGTGGGCGCTTCGCTCGCCGCTCGGACCGATGGTGATCGGAGGCGAGAGCGGGTTGGCGAGGCCGATCAGGGGGCTCTGGTCGAAGAAGGCGCCGACGTCCCCCGAATTGGCAGACTCCGCGTGCCCCGTGACGCGTCGCAGGCGCGGGTGTGCCTTGAGGCGATCCGCATAGGACTCGAGGGCGTCTGCGGCCGTACGTAGCTCGTCTACCGGTGCGTTGCTCGGGACCAGGCGCTCGATCACCCCGCGCATGGCTGCGGCGAGCCTTCGCTTCTGCTCCCACATGTCGGCCCCGGTGATCTTGGTCGGGTCGTAGTGGGGGGTGATCTTGCTGGGACGATCGCTCATGATCTCCTCCGGGCCCGCTTCGCGTTGACAATATTCAAGTCGGGCCGGTGGAGGGCGCGAGCTTGCCGACCGCCCATCGTTCGATCCGCTCATCGGGAGCCGCGGGCGCGAGCCGGCCCTCACCGATCTCGCTCGCGAGCCCCGCTGGAATCGGGAGCGACTGACGCACCACGCTGGTGGCGGCCACGTCCATCCGGGCGCCTCCGGAGATCCGCTCCGGAGCGGATCGGTCGTATATCTCCGGGCGCTCGGGCGGGCCGAGGGGCTTGCATTCGAGCGCGCGCACGTTGGCTTCGATCCTCTCGTTCCATGCTCCCCGGTGCGATCACACTCGGCGCGGAGCGCCAAGACTAGCAGTGGAGTTCGCTCAGGAGCGTTGGCCCCGGAGGGGGGAAGTGTGCCGAGTTGTTCGTGCGTTTCCGGGCTGTCACACTCTTCGCCCTTGCTGGCCCTCTCGGGCTGCGCTCCCCGTGTGATCGATCATGGGTCGAAGCCGCGTTCGGCCGAGAAGAGCCGCAGACGGATCTGGGAAGGGCGCATCGCATGGACTGGAAGCTCGATCGACATCCCACCTTTGGCGGCGTGAAGGGCCCGGTGGTGGTCTGCGTGATGGACGGCGTGGGCCGCGGTCGCGGGGACGAGTCCGATGCCGTTCATCTCGCGCGGACGCCGAACCTCGATGCGCTGGCCAGGCGAGCCCTCAGCGGCGAGCTCGCCGCGCACGGAACCCACGTGGGCATGCCCAGCGATGGCGACATGGGCAACAGCGAGGTCGGGCACAACGCGCTCGGCGCGGGCCGGATCTTCGATCAGGGAGCCAAGCTCGTCCAGCATGCCATGGCCACCGGCTCGATCTTCGACGGCGAGGTGTGGAAGAGCAGCACCGAACGCGTCCGCGCCAGCGGGGCGCCTCTGCACTTCATCGGGCTGCTCTCCGATGGCAACGTGCACTCTCACATCGACCATCTCTTCGCGATGGTGCGCCGCTGTGATCGTGAGGAGGTGGAGCAGGTCCGCGTCCACGTGCTCCTCGATGGACGCGACGTCCCGGCCACCAGCGCGCTCGACTACGTCGGCGCCCTCGAAGAGCTGCTCGAGCAGATCAGCCGCAAGGATCGGCGCGACTACCGCATCGCCTCTGGCGGTGGCCGCATGATCATCACCATGGACCGCTACGAGGCCGAGTGGGCAATGGTCGAGCGCGGGTGGAAGACGCACGTCCTCGGTGAAGGGCGGGGATTCGCGAGTGCCAGGGAGGCCATCGAGGCGCTGCGTGACGAGTCTCCGGGCATCGGCGATCAGATGCTTCCCCCCTTCGTGATCACCGACGACGGTGCTCCGGTCGGTCCGATTCGAGACGGCAGCGCGGTGATCTTCTTCAACTTCCGCGGAGATCGTGCCATCGAGATCAGCCAGGCCTTCGAGAACGACGACCTGCCGAACTTCGATCGCGGCCAGCGCCCCGACGTGCTCTACGCAGGCATGTTGCAGTACGACGGTGACCTCCAGCTGCCGACGCGCTTCCTCGTCGCGCCCCCCGCCATCGACCGGACGCTCGGCGAGTACCTCGCCCGCGCCGGCATGGGGCAGCTCGCCATCAGCGAGACCCAGAAGTTCGGTCACGTGACCTACTTCTGGAACGGCAACCGCAGCGGCTACTTCGACGAGGACGTCGAGCGCTACATCGAGATCGACAGCAACGTACTCCCCTTCGAGGAGCGGCCCTGGATGAAGGCCGCGGAGATCACGGACGCGCTCATCGCCGAGCTGAAGACCGGAAGCTACCGACATGCGCGCCTCAACTACGCCAATGGCGACATGGTCGGACACACCGGTCATCGGGAGGCCGCCGTGCAGGCCGTGCAGGCCGTCGACCTGCAGCTCGGCCGTCTGATTCCGGTCGTCGAGAAGCTCGAGGGCGCGATCATCGTGACCGCCGACCACGGCAACGCCGACTGCATGTTCGAGGTGGACAAGAAGACCGGCGAGCCGAAGCGCGACGAGGACGGGCAGCTGGTGGTCAAGACCAGCCACACCCTCAATCCGGTGCCGCTGCACGTCTATGCGCCGGGCCACGCGCTTGCGCTCGATGCGAATCTGAAGGCCCCGAACCTCGGCAACGTCGCGGCGACGGTGCTGCACCTGATGGGGCTGCGCGCACCCGAGGACTACGAGGCGTCGCTCCTGGCCGATTAGGGCGGTCTCGGGGCGAGCGCTCCCATCGCTCCCTCCGACCATCGATTCGGCGCGGAGCGCGCTCAGTAGCTGTCGATACGAAGGGATGAGCGGCGCAGCGGAAGAGGAATGGTGGCGCCGCCCGCACGGATCGACTCGTGCATGGCCAGCGCGATCTCGAGGGCCTTGTAGCCTTCATCGAGATCGTTCACGCCTCGCTCGCCTCCGTCGAGACCCGCCAGCAGCTCTCGAATGGCGCCCGGCGGAGCCGCGCCCGCACCGCGCAGTGCGGGTATCGTCTCGGCCCGGAGGCCCGTGAAATCGCTCGCATAGCGGGCAGCCGCAGGGCGGAGCAGCGAGAGGGGGGTCTGGTTTCCGATCCGCAGCACCCCCTCGGTGCCCTCGATCTCGAGCTCGAAAGCGAAGTAGCGCCGCGCGCAGCCGCTGATCTGTGCGACGGCGCCGCTCCCGAAGAAGAGCGTGCCGGTCGCGCCGATGTCGGGCACGCGCCCCTCGCCTTCGAGGAGCCCCGCATCCACCGCGGCGGGATCCGGTGTCGCGCAGACGGCGCTGACCTCGCCGAGCAGGTAGCGAAGCAGGTCGAAGGCGTGTGTACCGGTATGAACGAGGCGCCCCGAGAAGGAGACGCGCGCGCAGCGCGGCTCGCCGATCCTGCCCAGCAGGATCAGGCGGCGTGCCTCCGCGTACTCGGGATCCCAGCGCCGCGGGTGGTTCACCACCGTCACCACGCCGTGCCGGCGCGCGAGGCGCCGCATGTTCCGGGCCTCGCCGAGGCTGGTGGCGATGGCCTTCTCGATCCAGACGGCTCGAACGCCCGCCTCGACGCAATGCTTGAACATGCGGCTGCGGTCGCGTGCCGTGGCGGTGAGCGAGACGATCTCCGGCCGCTCTGCCTGCAGCAGCTCGCGGTGATCCGCATAGACCCGGCGGACGCGCCACCGCTTCCTGAACTGCGCCCGTCGCCCGTCGTCGGTGTCTGCGCCGGCCACCACGCGGATCCGCTTCGACGCTCGATAGTGGCCCATGTGGGTGCAGGGCTTGCGCCTGAGCGGGTCGTCCTCGAGCAGACTGGCGGTGCGGCCACAGCCGATGATCGCGGCCCTGTATCCCGCCACTCCTCTCCTCCCTGCCAATGGACCGATGGACCGATGGACCGATGGACCGATGGACCGCACGGGGCGAAGCGGCCATCGTGCTCATCGACGGGCCGTCGGGCTAAGATGAGTCATGTCCAATCGAGCAGCCCTCTTCGCCGTTCTCGTCGCCTTTTCCGTGGGCGTCATCGCCTCCCTGGCGCTGCGGCCGCCGACTCGCGTCGCCGGCGCCCGAGCCGAGTCCCGCGCGCAGAGCGTTCGCTGGCGCATGCCCGTGGCCTTCGGGACCAACCTGCCGGCCCTCGGTGACAACGCACCGGAGGTGGTGCGCGCGATCGTGCAGGCGAGCGATGGAAGCTTCCAGGTGGAGGTCTTCGAGCCGGGCGAGCTCGTCCCGCCCTTCAGCATCGTCGACGCCGTTCGTCAGGACAAGGTCGAGTCGGGATACACGTGGCTCGGCTACGACCAGGGCAAGCTCCCCGCGTCGGTGCTCTTCGGGGCGGTGCCCTTCGGCATGACGCCCTGGGAGTACAGCGCATGGTGGTACGAAGGCGGCGGGGAAGTGTTGGCACGCGAGATCTACGAGGGCGTCGGCGTCCGTCCGCTGCTCTGCGGTCTGATCGGGCCCGAGACGGCGGGCTGGTTCCGCAGCGAGATCAGGACGCCCGAGGATCTCGTCGGGCTCAAGATCCGATTCGCCGGGCTCGGCGGCAAGGCGGTTCAGCGGGTCGGCGCCAGCGTCACGATGCTTCCCGGTGGTCAGATCTTCCAGGCCCTCGAGAAGGGCGCCATCGACGCGACGGAGTTCAGTCTGCCGGTGGTCGACCAGCGGCTGGGATTCGATCGGGTCGCCCGCTTCAACTACTTCCCGGGCTGGCACCAACCCTTCACGGCGCTGCACCTGGTCGTGGGGAGCGAGCGGTGGCGGGGGCTCGAGCCCTGGCAGCGGTCGCTGGTGGAGACGGCCTGCGCGTCGGGTGTGGCGCGGAACTTCGCGCGCGCCGAGGCGCTGCAAGGGCCGGTGATCGAGGCGATGGCCGCGCGGGGCATTCGCACCGAGGTGCTGAGCGACGACGTCCTCGCTGCGCTCGAGACGGCCAGTGTCGCGCTGCTCGAGGAGGAGGCCGAGGCCGATGCGGACTTTGCGCGCGTGCTCGAGTCGCAGCGGCGCTTCCGGGCGGCCTACGAGACCTGGCGGCGCTTCGCCTATCCTGCCCGGCGATGAGTCAGCCCGAGCCGCCCCACGATTCCCTGCCCTCGCACCCGCTGGCCACGCGTATCGAGAGACTGCTCGAAGGGATCGGTCGGGCCTGCTCGTGGATCTGGCTCGTGCTGCTCGGAACCATCGTCTCGAACGTGGTGCTCCGCTATGTCTTCGGCTCCGGGCGCGTCGAGCTCGAGGAGGCGCAGTGGCATCTCTATGCCGTCGGCTTCCTCGGCGGCATCGTCTACTGCACGCGCACCGATGGCCACGTGCGCGTCGACTTCCTGCGTGAGCGGTTCACGCCGCGCTCGCGCGCCTGGATCGACTTCTACGGGCACCTGCTGCTCCTCCTCCCCTTCGTCACGCTCGTGCTCGTCTTTGCGCTGCCCTTCGTCGCCGAGAGCTACGAGGTGGGCGAGATCTCGCCCTCGCCGGGCGGCCTGCCCTACCGATTCCTCATCAAGGCGGCGATTCCGGCCGCCTTTGCCCTCCTCGGACTGGCGAGCCTGGCGAGGATCCTGCGGCTCTCGCGCTTCCTCTTCGCGGGCCCGGAAGATCGAGCGCGCGAACGGGACCGAGGCTGATCGATGGAGGCGCGCGAGTGGCTCGCCATCGCGATGTTCGTGCTCTTCATCGGGGGCATCTTCACGGGCTTTCCGGTGGCCTGGGTGCTCGGCGGGCTGGCCGTCCTCTTCACTGCCATCGCGATCATCTTCGAGCGCGACCTCGGCTTCTACACGGGGGTGGACTGGTCGTACAGCTCGCTCGTGGTGGAGCGCTCCTGGGATGTGATGGACAACTGGGTGCTGGTGGCCCTGCCCATGTTCGTCTTCATGGGCCTGCTCCTCGACCGCTCGGGCGTGGCGGGCGATCTGATGCAGAGCTTCGCGCGCCTCTTCGGACGTGTGCGCGGTGGTCTCGCGGTGACCGTGGCGCTGATCGGCATGCTGCTGGCTGCCGCGACGGGCATCATCGGAGCCTCGGTGGTCTTGCTGGCCCTGCTCGGCCTTCCTGTGATGTTGGAGCAGGGCTACCGACGCGAGCTGGCGGCGGGCACGGTCTGCGCCGTGGGGACACTTGGCATCCTGATCCCGCCTTCCATCATGCTGGTGCTGATGGCGGACAGGCTGGCGATCAGCGTGGGCGACCTCTTCCTCGGCGCCCTCATTCCCGGGATCCTGCTCGGGGCCCTCTACGTGACCTACATCCTCGCCTTCGCGGCGCTGCGTCCCGAGGCGGCGCCCGCTCCCGACGACGCGCCACGGGTCGATGCGCGGGTGGTGGTCGGCGTGCTGCGGGCGGTCCTGCCCGCGGCCGGACTGATCCTCGCGGTGCTGGGCAGCATCTTCTTCGGCGTCGCGACGCCCACCGAGGCGGCGGGCGTCGGCGCCTTCGGTGCGCTGCTGCTGGCGCTCTCTCGCGGTCGGCTCTCCGCGCCGGTGATTCGCGAGGTGCTCGTCCAGACCACCCACACCGCCGGCTATCTCTTCGCCATCTTCCTCGGGGCCACTGCCTTCTCGCTCGTGCTGCGGGGACTCGGCGGCGATCACTTGATCGAGCGCGCGCTGCTCGGCCTGCCCCTCGGCCCACACGGTGTCGTGGCGGCGATCCTCCTCTTCACCTTCGTGCTGGGCTTCTTCCTCGACTGGATCGAGATCACCCTCATCGTGTTGCCGCTGGTCTCGCCGGTGGTCGAAGGGCTGGGCTTCGATCTGATCTGGTTCACCGTGCTCTTCGCGGTGTGCCTGCAGACGTCGTTCCTGACGCCGCCCGTGGGCTTCGCGCTCTTCTATCTGAAGGGGGTCGCTCCGCGGGAGATCGACGTCGTGACGATCTATCGCGGGGTCGTGCCCTTCATCGGGCTGCAGGTCGCGGGGCTGCTCATCCTCTTCCTCTGGCCCGCCCTGGTGACCTGGCTCCCGAG
>CAZQMY010000246.1:0-9117 GCA_964594405.1 uncultured Spirochaetaceae bacterium
ACACCTCTCACTCGTCAAGCTCGCCCGCGAGCACGCGGACGAGGTCTGGTTGTCGATCTTCGTCAATCCGACCCAGTTCAACGACGCTCGCGACTTCGAGACCTATCCCCAGGACCTCCAGCGCGACCTCGATCTGTGCGCCCGGGCGGGCGTGGATCGCGTCTTCGCCCCGCTTGCGGGCGAGCTCTACCCCGAGGATGCGCAGACCTGGGTGGAGGTGGATCGGCTCAGCCTTCCGCTCTGCGGCGCCGGGCGACCGGGCCACTTCCGCGGTGTCACCACGGTGGTCACGAAGCTCTTCCTCGCCGCTCGGCCGCACGTCGCGGTCTTCGGGCAGAAGGACTATCAGCAGCTCGCCGTCATCCGGCGCATGGAGCGCGATCTCGGCTTCGGCATCGAGATCCTCGGCGGTCCCATCGTCCGTGAGCCCGATGGGCTGGCGCTCAGCAGCCGCAACGTGCGCCTCGGTCCGGTGGCCCGTCAGCAGGCCCTCGCGCTCGTCGGCGCACTGGACGCCGCCGAGAATGCGCTTAGCCATGGGCAGACGGGATGCGATGAATTGCTCGAGACGGTGCGTGCGCGCATCGGCGAAGCTCCGCAGGGGCGCATCGAGTACGCGGAGCTGCGCGATCCGGAAAGCCTCGAACTCGCCCTGGAGAAGCTCTCCGGGCCCACACTCCTCGCACTCGCTGTCAGCTTCGGTCCGGATCCGGACGGGCAGGGCAGCGAAGTGAGGCTGATCGACAACCGAGTGCTCTGCCCCCCCGGCACCCAGCACGTCCAGCTCGTAAGGGAGGATCAGTCGTGATCCGAACCATGCTCAAGTCCAAGATCCATCGCGCCACCGTCACCGAAGCCAACATCGAGTACGAGGGCTCCGTGACCATCGACCAGAACCTCCTCGATGCCGCCGACATGGTGGGTTACGAGCAGGTGGAGATCTGGAACTGCACCAACGGCAACCGCCTCTCGACGTACGTCATCGAGGGCGAGCGCGGCTCGGGCGAGATCTGCATCAACGGCGCCGCGGCCCACCTGATGAAGCCGGGCGATCTGGTCATCATCGCGAGCTTCGTGCAGGTGGACGAGGCCGAGGTGAAGGGCTGGGACGCCAGGCGCGTCTTCGTGGACGGCCAGAACAACATCCGCGAGTAGCGCGCTGGCGCCTCGGCGCCCGGCTCGGCGAGCGTGACCGGTGTGCTGCTAGGCTCCCGGCATCATGGCGGAATCGGGCAAGAAGACCATCGCCAGCAACCGCCGGGCGCGGCACGAATACCACGTCATCGAGAGCTTCGAGGCGGGGATCTCGCTGCTGGGCCCGGAGGTGAAGAGCCTCCGCGAGGGCAGGGCGAATCTGGGCGACGCCTACGGCGTCGTGGAGCGCGGCGAGGTCTACGTTCACAAGCTGCACATCAGCCCCTACGAGCCCGCGACCCGGGACAATCCCCGGGATCCCATGCGCCCGCGCCGCCTGCTGCTGCATCGGCACCAGATCGAGAAGCTTCATGGTCGGGTGCGCGAGCGGGGCCTCACGCTGGTGCCGCTCTCGCTCTACTTCGACGAGAACGGTCGGGTCAAGGTGGAGCTGGCGCTGGTCAAGGGCAAGAAGCTCTACGACAAGCGCGAGGACCTGAAGCGCAAGGACGCCAAGCGCGACGCGGACCGCGCCATGCGAGGACGCGGGGGGCGACCGCGAAGTTGAGGATGCCCGACTCGCGCACGCTCCTGCATCTTCTCGCGGCGCTCGCGGTGGCGGCGTCGGGAGGCGGAGCGACGGGCTGTGCGGGAGGCGAAGGGCGCGCGCTCCAGCCGCTGGGGGGACGCGGGGCCGGCTCCGCCGCGTCTCGCCCCTACATTCCGGATCGTCGCGACTACGCGGCGTTCCGGGAGGCCAACCCCGATCGGCTGCTCGAGCCCAACTACCTGCCCTTCATGGTGCACCGCTTCTCCCTGGACGAGGTGCAGGGCGACGCCCTGGTCCTGTGTCGCTATCAGGCGGAGCAGATGCCGATCCGCGTCTTCGTCGTGGCGCCGACCCTCGGTCCCGATGTGCAGGACGAGTGGAATCCCGTTCCGGCCGAGCGCTACGTGCGTTCAGCCGAGCGCGCACTCGCGGTCTGGGAGGGCGAGCTCGAAGGGCTGGTCGACTTCGAGCCGGCCCCGTCCATCGACCGCGCAGATCTCGTGCTGCGGCTGATCGGCGAGCGCGCCCCCGAGCTCTCGCCGGGTCGGCAGACCCTCGGCCGAGCCGAGGCGCTCGACGACGCCTGTGTGGCGCGCGGCTGGGACGACGACGCCGAGCGACTCGACGTGCGCTTCGAGATGCCCGAGGTCGCGCTCTACGTGGTCGACGAGAGTGGCCCACTGCCGCCGCGCTTCGTGTTCCGGGTCGCCCTGCACGAGCTCGGCCACGCGTTGGGAATGCGGGGGCACAGCCCCAGTCCCGGCGACGTCATGCATCCGATCCTGGCGGATCGGAGCGGTCCGGACGAGCTCTCCATCCAGGACGTCAACTCCTTCGTCTCGCTCTATCGCGTGGAGAGCGGCGCGCACTTCGTGAATGTCGGGGCGGGCGAGCCGGCGCCGAGGCCGCCCCCCGCGCCGCCTTCGGGAGCGCCTGTGCTGGCCCTCGCGCCCCACGTGGACGCGCGTCGGGGCTTCGAGATCCATCTGCCTGCCGGCTGGCTGAAGATCGAGGAGCCCAACGGCATCTTCGCCGCCAACGGACCGAGCTGGGATCACGATGCATCGATCAGGGTCTTCATCTGGCCCTCGCCCGCGATCGAGGACTTCCTGGCGTGCTGCGCGGGACAGATGCTCGCAGGCAGCTTCATGAGGCGCCGAGGGGAGACCGCTCTCGCAGGACGGCGTACGCTCTGGATGGAGGTCGAGGATGCGAGCGGATCGTTGGCGCAGACCTACCGCTTCGCCGAAATCCCGGGCGATCGCGTGATGATGCTGGTCTCGGAGTCACCGGCGGGGCATCATCGAGCCTGGCAGCCCTGGTTTCAAGAATCGATCGGTTCACTCCGGCTCTGGGATGCCGATGGAGATCCGAAGGCCCTCGGCGCACGTGCCGACGAGGATCGCTGAGCCGCGCCGAGGCCCCTCGCCGGAGCGGGGCTCGCTTCCAGGGACCCGATGGAGAGGGGGGAAGGCGTATGAGTACGGGTATCGGAGACGGCTCGGGGGACGGAATCTATCGGCCGCCGACCAGCGACGTCGATCAGGTCCTCGCCCGGGATCCGTCCGAGGGCGGATCCGTCGAGTCCGCGCTTCGCGGCGATTTCGAGCTGGACATCGGTGACGCGCTGCGCCGCGGCTGGGCGCTGGTCTCCGGATCGAAGGGCGGGATCTGGCTTGGGCTGCTCTCGACGGTGATCATCTCCCAGGTGATCCAGACGGCGGGCGGCGTGATCCTCGGCGCCGCCGGGCTCGGCCTGGATCCGGCGCAGATGGGCGACGATCCGGACGTGACGGGGATCGTCGGCGCCTTCTCCGGGGCGATGGCCGTCGGCCTGCTCTCGAACTTCGTCTGCGCGCCGATCACCCTCGGCACCTACATGTTCGCGATCCGGCGCACCGCCGGCGACGAGACCGTGACGGCCACCAGCGTCTTCGACTACTTCGCACACATCGTGCCGATCTTTCTGCTCGGGCTGCTGCAGGGCCTGCTGATCGGCGTCGGCCTGCTCCTCTTCATCCTGCCCGGCGTCTACCTCGCCGTGGCCTACATCTTCGCGATGCCCCTGATGGTCGATCGAGGGCTCGGCGTGTGGGAGGCGCTCGAGGTCTCGCGACAGGTCATCAGCAAGGTCTGGTTCAGCATGTTCTTCTTCGTGCTCGCCTGCGGCCTGATCATCCTGCTGGGCGCCATCACGCTGGGGATCGGCTGGATCTGGCTGATCCCGCTCGTCTCGATGGCGACGGCCGTGATCTACTACGACGTCTTCGGCTGGGCCGGCACGCGCAGCTGAGGCGCGGCGCGCCGCTGGTCCAGGAGATGATCGACACCGTCCATCGCATCGAGACGCCCGAGGGCATCGAGCTCGCGGTCCACCCGGCGGGCCCCGTCGCGCGCGGTCTGGCGGTGGGTGTCGACATGCTGATCACAGGCACCCTCTCGACCCTCGTGGTCGGGCTGCTCGCGATCTTCGGAGCGATGGGGTTCGTGCTCGGCATGGTCTTCGCCTTCCTGCTCGAGTGGTTCTATCCCGTGCTCTTCGACGTCTACGGTCACGGCCAGACGCCGGGCAAGCGCATGTTCGACGTGCGGGTCATCCACGCGGACGGCACCCCCATCGGCATCGGCGCCTCCATCTTGCGCAATCTGCTGCGTGTCGTGGACGGGCTGCCGGTCTTCTACGCGTTCGGTCTGGTCAGCATGATGCTCACGCGCGACTTCCAGCGGCTCGGGGACCTGGCGGCGGGCACGCTGGTGGTGGGCGTGCCGCCGCGAAAGTCCGTGCGCGCCGAACCGCTGGCGGTGGCCGGCGTCCGGACCTCGCCGCTGCCGCTGAGACAGGACGACCAGCGCGCCATCATGGGCTACGCCGAGCGCAGCGGTGAGATCTCGGAGGAGCGCCTGGTCGAGCTCTCCGACCTGCTCGAGCCGCTCACGACCCGGCGCGGGGTGGACGGGGCCCGCGAGCTCATGCGCATCGCAAACGGGCTCGCGGGGCGATCGTGAAGCAGCAGGCCTTCGTGGAGCGCTACGCCGAGCGGGGGGCGCGCTTCGTGCGCGCGCGCGAAGCACTGGACGGCCGGGAGCTGGGCCTGGGCCGGGGGCGCAGGCGACGCGCCGGTGACGCGCGAACGCCCGACCTCGATCGTGAGTTTCCGCGCCTCTACCGCGAGCTCTGTCACGACCTCGCGCTGGCGCGGTCTCGCGGCTACAGCCCCGCGCTCCAGTCCCGGCTGAACGCGCTGGCGCTGGCCGGTCACCGCCACCTCTACTGGCGACAGAACCAGTACGGTCTGGCCATCGCGCGCTTCATCGCGCACGGCTTCCCGGCGCGACTGCGAGCGGACCGGGCATACGTCGCCGTCGCGACGGCGCTCTTCGCGCTGCCCGGGGCGCTGCTCTACCTGCTGGTGATCGGCCAGCCGGAGATGATCTACAGCTTCATGTCCGCCGAAGAGGTGCGGGGCTTCGAGTCCATGTACGATCCCACGAGCGAGCGCGTGGGCACCAATCGCGATGCCGGCAGCGACGTATACATGTTCGGCTTCTACATCATGAACAACATCGGCGTGGGGTTTCGGACCTTCGCGTCGGGGCTGCTGGTCGGGATCGGGAGCGCGTTCTTCCTCGTCTTCAATGGCATGCTGCTCGGCGGGGTCGCTGCCCACATCGTCAATCTCGACTACGGCATCACGTTCTTTCCCTTCGTGATCGGTCACGGCTCGGTCGAGCTCACCGGCATCATCATCTCGGGGGCGGCGGGGCTCAAGCTGGGGCATGCCATCGTGGCGCCGGGCGCGCTGACCCGGGTGCAGGCGCTTCGCACGGCGGCCGCCGAAGCGCTGCTGCTCGTCTACGGCGTGATCCTGATGCTGGTGCTCGCCGCGCTGATCGAGGCCTTCTGGTCCTCCAAGGGCGCGATCACGCCGGAGATGAAGCTGGCCGTCGGGAGTCTGCTCTGGGCGCTCGTCTTCACGTACTTCCTCTTCCTGGGAAGGCCCCGCCGGCTCCGGGCAAGGGCCGGCCGGCCGGCGGGCGCCCCGGCCGCCGAGGGCGGGGCGTGAACCTCGAGCACGTGAGCGCGCAGGTCCAGCCGAGAGGGGCCTGGGAGGCCATCGATCTCGGCCTTCGCCTCGCGCGCCGCCACTACGGGGCGTTGCTCGCGAGCGGGCTGCTCTTCTCGGCGCCCTTCTTCGCGGCACTGCAGATCATCTTCTGGAACGCGCCGGGCTGGGCGATCATCGTGTACTGGTGGCTCGAGCCGCTCTTCGAGCGCACGCATCTCCACGTGCTCGCCCGGGCGCTCTTCGGAGATCCACCCGACGCCCGGTCGACGCTCCGGGAGCTGCCGGGCTATGGGCTCTCGGGTCTGCTGGGATGGCTCACGATCCATCGCCTTCGGCCGACCCGGGCGCTCGACCTGCCGGTGACACAGCTCGAGGGACTGACGGGGTCAGCGGCCAGAGCCCGGCTCCGCCTGCTGCGCCGCGGCACGGCCAGCGGCTCGGCGCACTGGCATCAGGTGGTGGTGGCGCACGTGGAGATCTTCCTCCTCTTCTCCCTGATCCTCCTGCTGGCGCTGGGGGTGCCGCCGACCGTCGACTTCGACCTCTTCAGCTGGCTCTTCGGCTTCATCCTCGACGACCTCTTCCCCTTCTTCTTCGACGAGACCGTGGGCGGTGGCGCCCCGGCCATGCGCGTGCTGGGCTGGCTCTACTTCGGCTGCGTCACGCTCGCGATGCCCTTCTTCGTAGGCGGCGGGTTCGGCCTCTACATCAACCGCCGCACGATCCTCGAGGGCTGGGACCTCGAGATCGCGTTCCGGCGCCTGGCCGATCGACTGGAGGGCGCGCGGCGGACCGCCCCCATGGCGAAGACCCACCCGACCGGCGCTGGCGTTGCGCTCGCCGCCTGGATCGGCGCGTGCGTGCTGGCGGGCGCGCCGTCGCCGGGCGCCGCGCAAGGTCCCGATCCCGTCGAAGACGCCGCGCCCGTCGCTGCCGAGCGCCTGGATCAGCCCGGGGCCCGCGCCGAGATCGAACGCATCCTCGCCGGCGAGGCCTTCCACGCGAAGGACACGCGGCGAAGCCCGCGCCTGGCGGATTGGCTCGTCGCCGACGACGAGGGCTCGTGGCTGGGCGATCGGCTGCGCGCGCTGCTGGATTGGCTCTTCGGGGGCGAGTCCAGCGAGCAGAGCGGGGAGCTGCCCGGCTGGCTCGTGGGCGCGCTCGACGTGCTGGCCACCGGCGCGGAGGCCATCATCATCGGCGTGGTCCTCTTCGTGCTCGCGGCGCTGCTCTATCGCTACCGGGCGGAGCTGGCCCAGCTGACGGGGCGCAGCGGGCGCGTGCGCGACCCCGATCAGCCGCGGCCCCGCCTGGTGATGGGCCTCGAGGTGACGGCCGAGAGCCTGCCCGACGACGTGCCCGCGCAGGTCCGAGCCCTGCTCGCGAAGGGCGAGGTGCGCGAGGCGCTGGCCCTGCTCTACCGGGCCTCGCTGGTCGGGCTGATGGAGTGCCACGGAGCGCGGCTCCACGACGCGATGACCGAGCAGGACTGCCTGGTCGCGGCCCGGGATGTCGTTCGCGCCCAGAGCGCCGAGTACTTCGCCGGCGTGACGCGCAGCTGGCTCGAGATCGCCTACGCCCATCGGGCGCCCGCGGATGCTGTGATCGGACCGCTGGTGGACGACTGGACCGAGCACTTCAGCTTCGGCGACGCGTCCGCCGAGCGCGGTTCTGCGCAGGAGCCGCGCGATGGGTCCTGAGGCCCGCGCCCGACGATCGCGAAGGCCGCGCATCGGCGTCGTGCTGATCTCGATCCTCGGCGTGCTGCTGGTGGCCTTCCTGGCCTTCGGGGTCGTCTGGGAGGAGGACGAGATCGACATCGGCTACGGGCCCACGGCGCAACGCAACCACTTCCTCGCGGCCGAGCTCTTCCTGGAGGCGCGGGGCATCGACACCGAGACGGTTCGAGGGCTCGACCTGCTCGACGAGCTGCCGCCGACCGGGGATCTGATCATCATGAGCAGCTCGCGGCGCTCCCTCTCCGAGCGGCGGCGCGAGCGCCTGATCGAGTGGATCGACGCCGGCGGCGCGCTGATCGTGCTGGCCGACGAGGCCCAGGGGGGCGAGGGCGGCGCCGGTCTCGATCCGCTCCTCGACGCCTACGGGATCCAGCTCATCGAGCTCGAGGCGCTGGACGAGATCGAGGCGCTGGAAGCGGAAGGCAGCGAGGACGCCGAGTCCGGAGACGATCCACCCGAAGCGCAAGAGGCCACCGCGGGTGACGAGGCGCGCGATGGGGCAGGGCGGTCCTCTTCCGACGAGTCGCCGGGCGAGCCCGAAGTGAGCGAGGCCACCGGACCGAGCGAGCCGGAGGATCAGAAGGCCCGGGCGGAGGACTTCCTCGATGAGCTCGGCCGCCGCATCGCCGGAGAGCTCGCGGAGTGCGACGCGCCCGAATCGGAGCGGGCCTTCGTATACCACGGCGACGAGCTGCTCTCGGTCCATCTGGACGCGCCGCGCTTCCTGCGGCTGCTGGACAGCGATGGCGAGGTGGTCGAGGATCCCGGACGCTACGGCTTCGTGGTGACGGGCGAGCGCGGTCCGCAGATCCTGGCCCTCCATCTCGAGGAAGGCTTCGTCGCCGCCACCACCTCCATGCACATCTGGCACAACCGCTCGATCCACTGCTACGACCACGCCTACGTGCTCTATCTGCTCTCGCTCGACGTGCGCAAGGTGTGGCTGCTGCACGATCCCGACGTGCCCTCGCTGGGCGAGCTGCTCTTCACCCACCTGCCGCTCAGCACCATGGTGATGTTGCTCGGCATCGTGCTCTACGGCTTCTCGCGATCGCTTCGCTACGGCCGTGCCCAGCCCGAGGGAGAGGGCGAGCGACGCGAGCTGCTCGAGCATCTGGAGGCGAGCGCGGGCTTCCTCTTCCGTCGCGGCGGGCTCGACGAGACCCTCGAGGCGCTGCGGCGGGACACCCAGGAGCGCATCGCGCGCCACGATGGCATCCGTCACGCGCGCAGCCACGAGGAGCGGATGCAGGCGCTCGCCCGGATCACCGGCGTGCCGCGCTCGGCCATCGACGATGCGCTCGTCGAGCCCATGCCCACCACGCGCAAGGGCCTCGTCCACGTCACGCATACGCTACAGACCATCAGGAGAAATCTGTGACCGAGGGAACGACGACACCGCGAAGCGGCCTTCAGCCGGGCATCGACCGCGCGCAGCTGCAGACGGCCCACGACGACGTGCAGCACGTGCGCCGAGAGGTGCAGAAGGCGTTGATCGGCCAGGGCGAAGTGCTCGATCAGGTGCTCGTGGCGCTGCTCGCCGAGGGCCACGTCCTGCTGGAGGGCGTGCCCGGACTGGGCAAGACGCTGCTCGTCCGCGCGTTGGCCCGCTGCCTCGAGGTGGACT
>CAZQMY010000247.1:0-9115 GCA_964594405.1 uncultured Spirochaetaceae bacterium
ATCTGCTCCCGATGACCGTGCGCGATGGAGAGCGCCTGCTGCTGCCGTCGATCCAGATCCCGCCGGGTGGAGTGGGCGTTCGAGATGGCCTCCAGGCCGACCACGCCCATCGAGACGACCAGCAGCACGAGCAGCGGCCCGCGTCGAGAGAAGCCTACCTGGTCGCGTCTGCGACCGACGTGCTCTGCTATGGCGTTCCACATCTTTCCGGCTCCTGCATCGCCGTCGGCCCATCCAGGGCCAGGACCGACCGGATCTCACGCATCCCCAGCAGCAACTCCCATACCATCGTCGTGATCCGCGGCGCGACGGCGGCTTGCAGGGACATCTGCCGGTCGGGCGACACGCGCATGCGCAGGAGCGAGGTGAGTTCCGGTATTCTCCTTCTCTTCCGTCCATTCGGGGCCGCAATGCGATTCGCGGCAACCCCCAGGCGGGCCCCCGAGGCGCCGGCTCCAGGATCGCAACGCCGATTCCGCGCTTGCTCCGAACGATTAGCGCTCAATCCCTTGAACTTTTCTGCCGTAATGGATGCACTGAGTGCTGCGTAGAAAGCCCTCCTCTACCGGGATGAACGTATGTACGCCCGCCCACCCTCCCTTCGACGAGACTGCTCAGCGGATCATCGTTCCGGGACACCGCTGTGCCTTCGAAGCCTGGCGGTCGCACTCACCGCCGCGGCTTCGATGGTCGCCGCGCCCGTCCACGCGGACGACCTCCTGAACATCCGAAGATCTCAGCCAGCCGCCTTCGTCGACGCGGACATTGCCGATCGGTATACGGCCTCGCGCCCTCCGCAGGCGCTGAGCCAGGCGCTGCGCACCGAGAAGTGGCTGCGCAAGCTGGCCAGCCCCGCGCACATCCGCCGCAGCCTTCGCGAGCTGACCGAGCCACTGCCCGGATATGCGAGCGACGCAACGACGTACTCCGTCAACCTGGCCAATGCATTCAAGCTGCGCGTGGATCGCATCTTCGCGCCGGCGAAGCTGCTGGTGGTCGAGGACCTCTTCCGCCCCTATCTGCTGGGCGCGGCGCAGCGCTGCTCCGTTGCGGAGGGCGGGACCTACGGCCTGGCCATCCCCAGCAACGGGCGGAGCTCGGTGCTGACCATCGGCGGAGGCGGTGACTTCTACCTCGGCCGGCGACTCGTCCTCCACTTCGACGCCGCCAGCGTGATGCACAGCGGACCACTCCAGGGTGAGGATCACCATCGCGTCGGCGCAGGTCTGAAGCTGGCCTTCTGATCGGGCGCCGAGGCAGGCGCAGGACTCCGACGCGGATCAGCCGATCAGGTCGACCACGCCCAGGGACTCGTCGAGCGGCACATCGATCAGGTAGCTGGCCTCGTAGTCCACGCCCTCGACCTCCCAGCCGAAGAGGTTCATGTACTCCACCTTGAATCGCGCGAGGCCAGCCGCGGTGTTGGGTGAAGGCTCACCAGGCGTCTGATCCTCCCAGAGCTCGCGGATCCTGGCCTGCAGTCCTTCCTCGAGCTCGTGCTGATCCAGCCGCAGCCTGCCCGCCTCGTCCAGCTGCTCGCGCCAGGGCTCCCCGTCGCCGTAGAGCGTGCGGGCGAAGTGGACGCCTACGTCGAGCGGGTCGTCGTAGACGCCGACGCCGCTCTGCGCCGCGCCGAGGTAGTCCGAGATGTATCGCAGCATCGCCGGGATGGCGACGGAGGCCGAGGTCACGACAGCCGGATTCATGACCGTGAACGCCCGCCCGCCCACTGCCGACTCGAGGCGCGTCGAGAGCTCCGCGGTCGTGGCATCGACGTGCTTCTTCGCCGCACCGAGCGCACCGTCCCAGTAGATCCGACGCAGCGGCTCCAGCTCGGGACCGACGTACGACAGGGCGGTGACGATCATCCCCGGCGCGGCGAGGCCGGAATAGAGGAGCCCGCTTACCCACATCTCCAGGTCGTCTCCGCCCATGACGCGGCGCGTGTGCTCGATCTGCAGATCGCTCGCCGCCCCGATGGTCATCGGCTTCAGCGCTCCCGACTTCAGATCGAGCCCCGTCACCTCCATCGGCTCATCGATGACGAGCAGCGACGACGCCCACTCCTCGCCCAGATGGCTTCGACGCGGCGCCGCAATGCTGTAGACCACCAGGTCGATGGACTCGCCCGCGGCGCGCAGATCCCCGAGCACGCGATCGCGGGTGGCCGCGGAGAAGGCATCGGCGAGGTAGGTGCGCTGGATGCAGCCTGCGTCATGGAGGGCGCGTGTGAGGTACCAGCCCGGCGTCGACATCGCGACCTTGTCATTGCGGAACGTCGGCGGCGTCTCATGGCCAAGACCGATGATCTTCTCGAAGCCCGCGGCGCGCAGTGCGATGGCCGTCGAGCTCCCGTAGCCAAAGGTGGTGCTGCCCAGCACCAGCGCCGTCTTGCCCTCGGCACCCGCCAGCGGCTTCTCGAAGGCCTGGGCCGCGCGTGTCTGCTGACGCTCGGCCATCACGCGACAGCCCTCGGGATGCGCCGTGAGGACGAAGAATCCTCGAGCACGCGGCGCCGTCAGTGCAGTCTCGATCACGGTCTCCCCTCTTCTCCAGCGCGCCCTCCAGCGCGCCCTCCAGCGCGTCCTCGAACGCGCTCTCCGACGCGCTCTCCAAGGCGCTTTGCCGCGCCGCAAAGCGCACGAGACGCAAGGGGGCCCCGTTCCGAAGCCTCCCCACCGGCGCCCCGGTGGATGATGACAGAGGAGGCGCCTGCGCGCAGCCACCCGGGTGAAGGCACGGTTGGCCGGGAGGCGTGGCTCAGATCTGGAAGCGACTCACCCGCTCGCGAAGCTGTCCGGCGAGGTCGGCCATCACGCTCGATGCCTTCTTGACCTTCTCCGACCCCGCGCGGGTCTCCTCGACGACGTCCCGGACCTCACTCACACCGCGATGCACCTGCTGGGTCGCGCGCGCCGAGTCCGCCACGATGCGGGCCACCTCGTTCGATCCCGCAGCGAGCTCCTCGGCATTGCGCGCCACCTCGGTTGCGCCCTCCGACGCCTCCTGGACATTGCGATTGATCAGCCCCACCGAAGCCACGGTGTCGTTCACCGACGCGCCGATGCGCTCGGTGGTCGTGCGCTGGCTCTCCACCTCGCTGGCGATGGTGTTGGAGATGGAGTTGATGCCGTCGATGATCTCCACGATCTCGGCGATGGCATGCACTGCGTCGTCGGTATTGGTCTGCATCTCGACCACCTTCGCGCGGATGTCCTCCGTGGCCGCACCGGTCTGTCGCGCCAGCTCCTTCACCTCGCTCGCCACGACGGCGAAGCCGCGTCCCGCCTCTCCGGCGGACGCGGCCTCGATCGTGGCGTTGAGGGCCAGCAGATTCGTCTGCTCGGCGATGTCGTTGATCACCGTCACGACCTTGCCGATCTCGGCGGCGGAGGTGCCGAGCACGGTCACCGTCGCATTCGTACGACCGGCGACATCCGAGGCGCGGCTCGCCGTCTGCGCCGCCTCGGAAGATCGCTTCGCGACCTCCACCAGCGACACGCCCATCTGTTCGATGGCGGTCGCCACCTCGTTGACGCTGCCCGCTACCGAGTCGGAGTTCGAGGCCACTCCACGCAGATTCTGACTCATCTCCTCGGTCGCCGCCGCGACGGTACCGACGTTGGCGCTCGACTCCTCGACGGCCGCGGCCACCGAAGAGATCTGGTTGGAGAGGCCGCTGCTGGCGTCCAGCAGTGAGTTGGCCTGGGTCTCCATATCGGCGGCGCCGGTCGCGATGCGTGAGGCCACTTCCGCGAGCACCTCGGCCGAGCTCTCGCCTTCGTACATCTCGCGGGCCACCGAGTCCACACCGCCGATGATGCCGTGGAGCTGATCGATGAAGGTATTGAACCACTTCGCGAGCTCGGCGAGCTCGTCATTGCTGGTGACCTCGAGCCGCCTGGTCAGATCGCCCTCACCCTCCGCGATGTCGCGAATCATCTCGACCATGCGGGTCAACGGGCCGGTGATGGTTCGCTGCATCAGCAGAGACATACCGACCGCTCCGACCATGCAGACCAGGAGCACCACGGCCGTGGTGGTCGCGAAATCCGCGAGCCTCGCATCGAGCTCCTGCGTATCCATGCGAAGGAAGATCGTGCCGATCCGATCGCCCTCGGACTCGATGGCCTGGTAGACCTCGACGTGCCCATCCACGAAGTGATAGCCGAGTTCACCAGCCCTCTCCGGCAGCGGCATCGCCTGCTCGACTCGCGCGCCCTCGTCGGCGGCGTGCCGATAGGTCACGAACTGCTCGCCATGCGAGTCGAAGACGACCGCCGCGCGGATGTGCGGGTCCGCGGAGAGTGTCCCCAGCAGGGTGTCCGCAATATCGGTGTCGTCGAATGTGAGCGCGGCAACGCTGTTGCCGCCGATGATCCGCGCGAGCTTGGTCGCATCCGCCGCGAGCTCCTCTGGAAAGCTCGACTTCTCCTTCAAGAAGAAGACGCTCGCCGAGATGAGCAGCCCGGCGAGTGCGGGAACGACCCCGATCAGGAGGATTCGCTTGCTGATGCTCAGCTGACCCAGCAGGCTCATCAGTCTACCCTCCGATGACCTTCGCAACCTGCTGGAGCTTGCCGCTCACCTTCACGCCGGCCTTCTCGGCCGCGCCCATGTTCAGCTCCACCTTCACCTTCCCACCCTCGAGCGCGAAATTGAGCACCCCACCCTGCTCGGCGAAGCCTTCCTGCTCTCCGACGGTTACGGTCGAAGACCCGGCCACTGCGCCGATGACGTCGCCGACGCGTCCGGCCTCCGAGCTGCTGACGAAGAGGAGATTGCAGTCCCCCTCCGGCGACCCGCCGGCGCCGATGCTGGCGACCACGAGGCCGTGGCCCTTCACCTCCTTGCCGGCGACGGCCTTCTCGAGGATGCCGTCGAAGCGATCCTCGCCGAGCACGCAGATCTTGATGGCACCACTGAGCGCTGACTCCGGCCAATCGATGAACTTCACGAAGTTGTAGAGATAGGCGGCCTTGACCTTGTACTCCTTCGCGCCGGCCAGCGCGTCGGCGAGCGGCAGGGCCAGCAGTACGGACACGAAGGCGAGCGTCGTGGTCACCCTCATCGTGCGCGCCTTTCGAAAGCTCGCGGTACGCCAGCGGTCCGAATTTGATTCTGAGTTGAATGCTGCTGTAGACACCACGCTCTCTCCCCGGGGCGGGCCCTCTATGACTCTCGATCCCGTGCCAGGCGCTCTCCCGGCAACGGGGCATGACCATCGGCCTTGCTTCGTGCGCCTGATCGGGCGGTCGCCCGGTGGCCTTTACCCATTGCGGAGGACTCTACGCCCATGGGAATCGCGAGTGGGGGAATCGCCGGAGCCCGCGGCATGGGCCCCGGGCGGGAGGAGCGGGAACGCACCAGGGCGGAATCCGGTTGCTCGCCGCGCCAGCGCTATGCTGCGCCCATGGAGTCGACGGATGAGCGAGGGGGCCCTTTGCCCGACGACTCGGACCTCGCGGCCTCGGCTGCCGCCGTCCGCGTCGCGCTGGTGGGAGAGCCGGGATTCGACGCCCGAGCCCGCCGACTCGCGGACGAGCTGCAGCTGCGCCTCCACCTCGTGGACGAGCACTTCGATCGGGGCCTGCTGCTCTGGCCCGGACCGGAGGGCATCGAGATCCGCGAAGGCGCCGCGCCCCGCCGCTCCGGAGCGCGCGTCGACTTCACGGCGCGCTCGATCGGCTCCGGCGCCCGCAATCCTGGACACGCACGCAGGGGCCAACCGCTCTTCCGCGCGATCGGTCGGCGCAGCAGGCGCGTGGTGGACGCCACGGCCGGCTTCGGCGACGACGCCATCGCAATCGCATCGTCCGGACGCGAGGTCCTCGCCATCGAGCGCTCTCCGGTCATGGCCCGACTCCTCCTCGACGCCGGCGAGCGGGCGGCCCGCGCGGCAGGCGAGCTCCGAGCCACCGCGGCCAGGCTGACGGTCTGCTGCGGCGATGCGCGGGAGGTCCTCCGCGTGCTCCCGAGCGCGCCGGACGTGGTCTACGTCGACCCGATGTACCCACTCCAGCGAAGCCGCTCCGCGCTCCCGCGCAAGCAGATCCAGCTGCTGCGAAGGCTGGTCGGCGACGACCCCGATGCGGCAGACACCGTCGCTTGCGCCCTCGCCAGCGGCGCCAGGCGGGTGGTGGTCAAGAGGCCGCTTCGCGCGGAGCCGCTCGCCGGCAAGCCAACCGAGCAGTTCCAGGGAAAGCTCGCGCGCTACGACGTCTACCTCGACCACCGCGCCTGAAGATGGCGGGGTCGGCCGCTCGTCAGCGAAGCTCGATGGCCAGGCTGAAGATCAGCTGCAGATCGTCGCGCTCGGGCTGGACGTCGTCCTCCCGTGCCACCGGATCCTGGGTGCGATCGTGGATGACGCTCAGCTCGATATCCAGGAGGTCGGTGATGTCGTAGGAGAAGACCAGGCGGCTGTGGAAGTTGCTCTGGCCGAAGCGGGTCACCACGAGGACTGTGTCGTGCTCCGCTTGGATGTCGAAGTCACTGGTGACGTCCCAGCTCAGGCGTGTCCCCAGCCGGATCACGGCGTCGCCCTCGGCCCGCGGCAGGCCCTCCTGCACGGAGATGTAGCGCGTGTACTGATATCCGACGCCCGCCTCGATGTCCCACTCGATCGCGGGCCGATCGATGGCATGCCAGCCCAGGGCAGACGTCGGCGTCGCCCGGAGATCGATGTTCTGGAACTCGTCGAAGGTCAAGACGGAGTCGAGGGCGTTGGCGTAGATGTATCGGCTGATGAAGAGATCGAGCTTGGCTTCGGCCCGGTGGCGATTCGCGTTGCGCTCTCCCGAAGCGGTGCCGAAGGTGGTGTCCCAGCGGATCTGGGCCCGGCTCACACGGTCCTCGCGCACCAGCCGGGCGCTCGCGTTGAGGTTGGCCTGCTCGGTGTTGCCCGTGCGTGCATCGAGACCGATGGAGCCATGGAAGAGGTAGTTGTTCCACTCCGAGGGCTTACCGGGCAGGATCGCCACGATGCGATTGCGGTCGATCACGACCTCTCCGGCATGGGTCTGCACGGCGATCTCTTCCCCAGCCAGACGCGCCGGCCCGAAGACTACCTGCCGCCGTTCCACGACGAAGCGCGTGGGCATCGGAACGCAGAGCTCCGCCACGTCCTTCCACTTCAGGTCGAGCATCTTGAGCTTGTCGCTCTTGAATTCGACGCTCTTGCGCCGCATCCGATAGAGCTCGCCGTGGAGCCATTCGCCCGAGACCAGCCGCAGCCAGTCCTCCTCCCCGGTGCACGGGATCGGCAGGCCCAGACCGTCGAATTGAAGGGGCACGTAGCGCGGAGCCGGAGCTGGCTCGGTGCGCTTCCGCGGAGGCTCTCGGGACGCCTTCTCCAACCGATCGACGAAGGCTTCGTCCTGCTTGGATGGCGTGGACTCGGCATCCGCATCGGCGCCAGGGGCGGGCGCATCCGCCGCGAGCGCGAGGTGCGAGCAGAGGAGCATGATGACCAGCAGGCCAGAGGCGCTGGGCAGCGGCTGGCCCCTCTGAAGGCAGAGTCGCGATGGGCTCTGCGTCGCTGGAAGGATGGCGAGGAAGGGCATCGGCTCGGCGGGAGTCTCGCAGGTGGCGAACAGGCGGACCAGCACCCCGGCCGCGTCGGCGGCGGTGTCGCGTAGCCGGTGAAGAGCCCGTTTGGCATCCTCGTCCGGCAGGGGATCGGGCGCGCTGGCGCAGGCGGGGGCGCGGCCCGAAGAGGATGGAGGAAGAGTCGGATCGTGACAGGGCCCTGGTTTCACGTCGCTCCGATCCCCGAAATCGGCGCGCTCGCGCGGCTCGCGCCCGAAGAGGCTCGCCACGCCGTCGGCTCGAGGCGGCGCGGCGCAGGCGAGACCGTCGTCGTCTTCGATGGCGCGGGCGCGATCGCGCGCGCAAGGATCGAAGGCCTAGGCAGGAGCACCGGGGTGCGCATCCTCACGCGCGGCATCGTGACGCCCCCGACCCCGGACATCGAGCTCCTCTCCGCCCTGCCCAAGGGCGATCGTCAGTCGGCCCTGCTCGGAATGGCCACGCAGCTCGGGCTCTCGCACTTCGTCCCCTTGCGCTGTCGGCGAAGCATCGCGAGCGAAGGGGCACACAGCCGCGAACGCTGGTACAGGCTCTGCCGCGAAGCATGCAAGCAGAGCCGCCAGCCCCGGCTGCCCACCCTCGGCGAGGAGTGCACACCCGAAGCCTGGGCTTCGGCGGTCTGGGGCTCGGGCAGCGGAGCCGGGCATGGCGAAGCCGACGTCGTCTCGATCACCTACGTGCTCCACCCCGAGCCCGAAGCGGAGGGCGAGGGCGAGGGCGAGGGCGTCGTACGGCTGCTGGAGAGCGCCATCGAAGATCGCACGCGATGCCCGGATCGCGTCCGGCTGGTGGTCGGGCCCGAGGGCGGCTTCGACGACGAAGAGCTGGTCGCCCTGCAGAGGGGCGGCGGCCACCGCGTCTCCCTGAGCGGCGGCATCCTGCGGATCGAGGCGGCCGCGGCCCTCGGCGTGGGCCTGCTCTCCCAGGTCTTCAGGAGAGGGCCAGCATCCGTTCGATGGGCTTGATGGCCCGGTCCGCCAGGTCGCGGGGCACGCTGACCACCGGCTCGAGATCACGCAGGGCGAGGTACAGCTTCGCGAGCGTGTTCAGGCGCATGAAAGGACACTGATTGCACGCGCAGCTCTCGTCGATGCCGGGCGCCTGATAGAGGACCTTGCCAGGAGCCTGTGCGCGGATGGCGTGGAAGACGCCGTCCTCCGTGGCCACGATGCTCGGGCGTTCCGGGAACTCCACGGCCCGCTTGATGATGCCGGTGGTGGATGCGATGAAGTCCGCCTGGTCGAGCACGGCCTGATCGCACTCGGGATGGGCGAGCACGTCGGCCTCCGGGTGCTGCACCTTGAGCTGCGCCAGCCGCTTCGCGCTGAACTGCTCGTGCACCACGCAGGCGCCCTGCCAGACGATCAGATCGTCCCGCCCGGTCTCGCGTGAGACCCAGCGGGCCAGGTGACGATCCGGGGCGAAGATCAGCGGGGCCCCCTCGAAGCTCTCGACCATCTTGACGGCGTTGGACGAGGTGCAGATCAGGTCGCTCATCGCCTTCACCTCGGCGGAGGCGATGATG
>CAZQMY010000248.1:0-8979 GCA_964594405.1 uncultured Spirochaetaceae bacterium
TGCTCCGCAACATGGCGCCCGACGCCCGGCTCCTGGTCATCGAGATCAACCCGCACTTCTGCCGGCTGCTGCGCGAGAGCATCCGCGACCCGCGGCTGATCGTGCACGAGGGCAGCGCCACCGAGATCCCGGAGATCCTCGCTCGACACGGGCTCGCGCAGCCCGACGTGATCCTCTCGGGCATCCCCTTCTCCACCATGGAGCGCGAGCTGGGCATCGCCATCCTGCGCTCGGTGCGCGACAGCCTCGCCGAGGGCGGCCGCTTCGTCGCCTACCAGTTCCGCGACCGCGTCCACACGCTCGGCGTGCGCGTCTTCGGCCGCGCAACCATCCAGACCGAGGTCCTCAACGTCCCGCCCATGCGCGTCTACCGCTGGGACGTCGAGGCGGCGGCGGCGGCATCGAGAGCCGCGCGGGCCTAGTCCTCCGCCTCGCCCCGCTTGATCTGCATCGAGAGGCCGGCGCGTTCGGCGCTCCCCTGGCTGGCCCGCACCACGGCCGTCGCGCCGAAGCGCTCCTTGATCTCGTCCAGGGCGCGGTTGAGCTTGCTGCTGCGGGGCTGGCCGCTCTCACCGACGGGCGTGCCCGTCCCGTCGAAGAGCGCGAGCTGCTGGCCGATCTCGTTCGACTCGATGCCCGAGCAGCCGACGCCCACCAGTCGCACCGGCACCCGCGGCCCGACCTCGCGCAGCAGGCGCCGCGCCTCGGCGGCGATCGCGGCGCCATCGTCGGTGGCCTCGAGCAGCGTGGTCTGGCGCGTGTGGAGCGGATAGCCGCGCGGCCCGGCCTCGACGCGCTGTCCCTCGCGCCACTTGAGCACCACGGTCCGCGCGCGTACGCCGCCACGGCGCAGGCGCCGCGCCACGGACTCGGCGTGGGTGAGGATCGTTCGATCGAGGGTCTCGCGATCGGCGACGTCCGCGGCGAAGGTGTTCTCCTCGCTGTACGAGATGGCGGCGCGATGCGCCTCGATCTCGCGCAGATCCTCACCGCGGGCGAGGCGCGCGAGCGGGAGGCCGCGCTCGCCGAGCAGCGCCTCGAGCGACGCCTCGCTGGCCCGCGCCAGATCGCCCACCGTATGGAATCCGAGCCCGGCGAGCCGCTCCTCCGCCACCGGCCCCACTCCCCAGATGCGACGGATCGGCAGCGGATCGAGGAATGCGCGCACGTCCTCGCGCCGCACCTCGAGCAGGCCATCCGGCTTGCAGGCGGCGCTGGCGATCTTCGCCACCATCTTCACCGGACCGATCCCCACCGAGACCGCGAGCTGCGTCTGTGCCCGCACCCGCGCGCGCAGCCGCTCGCCCACCTCGGCCGCCGGCCCGAGCAGACGCTCGGTGCCCGTCAGGTCGAGGAACGCCTCGTCGAGCGAGAGGCCTTCCACCACGGGCGAGAACTCAGCGAAGATCTCGAAGATGCGCCGCGACTCGCGTGCATAGCGCTGCATGTCACCGCGCAGGAAGATGAGATCGGGGCAGAGCCGGCGCGCCTCGTAGCTCGGCATGGCGCTGCGCACGCCGAAGACGCGCGCCTCGTAGCTGGCGGCCGAGACGACGCCGCGATGGCCGGTCCCGCCCACGGCCACCGGCCTGCCCCGCAGCTCGGGATGATCGCGTTGCTCCACGGACGCGTAGAAGGCATCCATGTCCGCATGAAGGATGGTGCGGGGGCGAGCGGGGTTCATGGCGGGCGAGGCTCGGGACGGGGCCGGCCAGGGTCGGGCCGGCGTGGCATGCCGAGACGATTGCGTGCGCGGGTCGGGGAATCAAGGCGCCCGCCCGATCCGGGATTCAGAACCGCCAGCCGATCCCGGAGCCGAAGACCACCGCGTCCTTCCCGGTCGTGTAGTCGTAGTGGAGCTGTGGCGTGATCGCGAGACGCCCGAGCTCGATCTCGTAGATCAGGCCGACACGAAACGCGAACTCGGTCCGGACGGGCTCCTCGGGCTCGGTGACGATGGCCGCGCCGGGCCCGATCTGGATCACGAAGCTGCGCCAGACATGGACGTCGGCGACGGCCAGGACCGTCGTCTCGTTGATGTCCTCCAGCGCGTGCTCGGCGACGAAGCCGACGCCCAGCAGAGGGCTGAAGCGCCACTCGTAGTCGACGCCCAGCGTCGCCACCGTCACACCCTCGAATTCGTACTCGTACGTTCCGAGGGCCAGGAAGGTCAGGAGGTGATACCGCTCCTCGGCGCCTTCGCTCTCTTCGACCTCACTCGGATCGGCGGCGGCGCTGAAGCAGAGCGATTGGATGACGAGGCAGACGATCAGGACGCCCCGTGCGCGTCTGGCAGCGTACCCGAAAGCGTCGCCGGGCCTGCGGAGCGGTCCCCTGGCCCCCTCGATTCGCCTCACGTCTTCCTCCCCTAGCCTCGGCAGCAATCGCTCCCACGCTGCGAATGATCCCCCCTCCAGCCATGGGAGTCCACGAGGCCGACTACCCCACCGGCTCGCCGAGGCTCGCAGACACGAAGCACCCGCTGCACCTCAGCGTCGCGTGACGTCGGCCGAGCGCAGCCAACCCGAGCGCTGACGCATGGAGCCCCGGCAGCCGGCCAGCCGCCACACCCTCAGCCACTGGCCCTGGCGCTCCATCAGCCGCATCAGGCAGGGCGGCTCGAGCGTGCCTAGGCTGGGCCATTCGTCGTCCGGCCCCGAGCGCAGCACCGCCGACGTGCGCACCAGCTCCGCGCGCCCGCTGATCGGCCTGCGCTGCGGCGGAACGAGCAGCAGCCAGTAGGCGGCGGCCGCCAACCCCAGCACGAGAAGCCCGCGCACGAGATACCCTCCGAGCTGATGCCAGCGCTGGCCGCTGCGATGGAGCTCGTCGCGTCCCACCAGCTGGAGGCCGGTCGGTCGTGCCCAGCGCCGCCGCAGCGGTGCCTCGCACGCCCACGCCAGGAGCAGCAGCCACCCGACCCCGGTCCAGCCCACCGTGATGTTGAGCGCGAGGATCCAGTATCGGCGCGGATGCGCCATCGCCTCGGACGCGATCCAGGGCACGAGATAGAGCACGGTGAGCCCGACGAGGACGAATTCCATGGGGGAGCCAGCCGGTTTGCGAGCCCCGCAGCGCGGCAGCCCATATTCGGAGACGGGATGGCCTCGGCTCCACTGTCGTGAATGGAGCCCTGGATCGACAAGCCCGATGGCGGTTCCCCTCACTCGGCCTCGTTTCGCAGGTGCCCGTGGCTCGCGGCCCAGCGAGGCGGCCGAAGCGGTCGTCTTGCCAGGCGCGACCGGGCCATCGCCGAGCCCGGAACCGACTCGGTGAGCGGGCTCACAAGAGCGAGGCGCCTGTGAAGTCACCTGGAGCTGCACACGGTCGCGGATGGAAGCCTCGTGAGGCCGCGGACATCCGGCTTTCGAATGCGCGGTCGCCGGATTCATTGGGAACCAGGCACCCCGCACAGACCGATCGCAGCACACAATCGCCCTCCGATCAGTCCACCATTGTTCCCCGAAGGGCGCAAATTGGACGCGGGAGCCGCGCGCGTCTGCATGAGGGTTGCTGATCAAACGAGCACGATGCTGCATATTCGTGCAGCGGGTGCCCAACAACTGGGATCGGCCGGGCGCCCTCGGAGCCGTGGTGGACAGGCCTTTGAAGCGAAGCCTCGCTGTGCTGATTCTGAGCCCGGTAAACCCCCGATTAGAAACGAGTTGACGCTGCTGCTCGCCGAAACCGCTCTCATCGTCGAGCTTCGGGGACTTCGGCATGCGCCTTGCTTCTGCAGCTCCGACGAGAACGGCTGCACTCTGCCCAGCGACGGCATTGGGCCATCCGCTGGCAGCTGCACAGGGAGAGCAGGAACACATGAGTAAAATCAACTGGGCATCCAAGATGGCCCTGGTCGCGATGATCAGTGCCACCGTTGCAGGCACGGCCTACGCCGATGGCCTGATGAAACCGGTCACCGATGCCCTCAGCGATGACGGCGAGGCGTTCGACGTTTCGAACATGATTCTCGGTGACGACAGCGCCTACGACTTCGGTGGATGGGTCGCAGCTGGAGCATCGAGCAACAGCACCGGTCTATTCAACAACTACAGTGGGTTCCAGGTATCACAGTTCTGGTTCTATGCCGAGAAGGCCATCGACACTTCGGAAGGTTTCGACTGGGGATTCCGAGGCGACGTCATGATCGGCACCGACTACGACGACACGAACTCCTTCGGCAACAACCCCGACGTCTTCGACCAGAACATCGCGATCGGCGATGGCACGTACGGCTTCGCCGCGCCCCAGCTCTACGTGGAGCTCGGCTACAAGGACTGGGTCCTCAAGGGCGGCAAGTTCTACACGCACATCGGATACGAAGTGGTCACGGCCCCCGACAACTTCTTCTTCAGTCACGCGTTCACGATGTACAACAGTGAGCCCTTCACGCACACCGGCGCGACGCTCACCTACTCGGGCATCGACAACGTCGACATCATGGTGGGCTACAGCGCTGGCTGGGATACGGGCTTCGATCAGCGCAGCGACGGCAACACCTTCCTCGGCATGCTGAGCCTTGCGTTGACCGACAACACGACTCTGATCTACGGTGTCACCGCGGGCAACATGGGCGCACTCGGTGAGGGGTACTCGCACTCGTTCGTAGTCGACACGCAGGTGACCGAGAAGCTCAACTACGTCATCCAGTCCGACTACACGGATATCGATGCAGTAGCTGGCGAGCCGGACAGCGGATCAAGCACGGCCGGCGTCAACCAGTACCTCTTCTACACGGTCAACGACACCGTCTCTCTCGGCACTCGTGTGGAGTGGTGGCGAACCAACCTGGGAGACACGCCCGCGGAGCTCGACACCTACGCGGCCACCGTGGGGGCGAACCTCCAGCTCCTGCCCAATCTGAGGATGCGTCCGGAGTTCCGATACCAGTTCGAGGAAGAGCCGGCGTTCGGCGATCAGAACAACCCCTCCATGGCCGAGTCGGGCATCTTCGGGATCGACTTCATCCTGACCTACTGATCGACGCCCGCCGACAGGTGGACCGCACCTGGCTGGCCTGAGTCTCCAACACGAGCAGGTATCCCCAGCACCGACGTCGACCCGCTCATTGAGCTGGCTCGAATCCTCGCCGAAGACCCTGTGTGGGAGGGCAAGGCGGCCTGAGCCAGATCGGAGAATCTCGGACCAGACATCCACGAGCCCTCCACAGCGAGCCCCTTCCCTTCCTCCCGAGTACGCGGCAATACCCGGTGAAGGCACAGGGGAGCGCTCTGTGGGGCGAGCTCCGATCGAAAGAAGCCCCGCCAGGCCTTCGTGCCTGGCGGGGCTTTCTGCTTCGGTGGGGCGCCAGAGTCTACGGGGAAGATCGAGAGGCCGCGCCGCTCCCGCCCCGCCTCCTACCCCATCGTCTGCAGCACCTCGGTCGCCGCGCGCATGCCGCTCGTCACGGCCCCTTCCATGTGCGGGCCGACCAGATAGTCGCCCGCGAAGGCCAGGCGCGGCGAGCGCTCGGCGCGGCGGAGGAAGCGCGCGAGGGCGCCGAGGTGGCCGACGCCGAAGCGTGGCAGCATGGCGGGCCATCGATGCACGCGGACCGCGGCCGGCAAGCGCCCTCCGAGCAGCGGCTGCACGGGCGTTCGCGCGAGCTCGTCCAGCACGAACTCGGCGATCTTCTCGTCGGGCTCTTCGAAGAGCGCCTCGACGGCCCCGCCGCGGAGCGAGAGCCCCACGAGCCCCCGGCCGGCCGGTGCCGCGCCGCGGCGCTGCTGCTCGACGGTGAGCGAGAGCAGCTGCTGCCCTTCGACGCGCGGGAAGGCGATGGAGAAGTAGTCATCGAGGGCGGTGGGCCGATCGTCGTAGACGAGCTGCACGTTCAGTCCCTTGATGTACTCGACGCGCTCGAAGAAGCCCCGTTCATCGGGCGTGAGCTTGGGGCAGAGCGCGGCCGCGGCTCTCCCCGGGACGGCCACCACCGCGGCATCGGCCATCACGCTCGATTCGCGCTCGCCCTGCCCCGGCTCACGCGCCCCCGCCCGGTAGCGGATCCGCACGCCGGCGCTCTGGCTCTCGATGGCGTGCACGGTGCAGCGGGTCCGGGTTGGCACGCCCTGGGACAGCGACTCGATCAGCGCACCGAGGCCGCCCGCGAGCGACTGCGATCTCCGCCCGGAGACCGCGACGCGCAGGCAGAGCATGGCGATGGCAGCGGAGAACTCGTCGGACTCCCCACCCAGCAGGCGTCCCAGCGCGGGCGCGATCAGGTAGTCGCGCGCTTCGGCGCCGACCATCCGCTCGAGATAGTCGGCCATGGCCTCACCATCGAGGTCGCCCCCCGCCGCCTCGGGATGGCGGGGATCGAGCTGCCCCTGCTGCTGGAAGAGCTCGTAGGCGAGGCGCGAGAGTCGCAGCTTCGCCGAGGCCGAGAGCAGCGGGGAGCGGATGAAATTGCCTGGGCCAGCGCGGCCCATGGGCGCGAGCCGCCCGGCGCGCACCACGCCGTCCTCGCTGGTGGATGCGTTGACGCGATCCATGAGGCCGCAGGCCGCCAGCAGCGCCTGAAGATTGCGATCGCCCGGCGCGAAGTAGCCGGCGCCCCGCTCGATCACGAAGCCGCCGCCGACGTCGGTCTGTACGCGCCCCCCGAGCACGGCGCCCGACTCCAGGACCTCGACGTCATGGCCAGCGCGTCGCAGGCGATGCGCGCACGTCAGGCCCGAGAGCCCGGCGCCCACCACCACGATGGCGGCCACGCTAGCCCGCCTCGAACTTCCCGCCCTGGAGCATGCGGTCGACGACTTGCAGGATGGCCTTCGGAACGAAGGGCTTGCGCACGAAGACGCCGCCCTGACCGTCGAGCTTCTCGCGCAGCTCGTCGGCGAGCTGGTCGCCACTGGCCATCACGAGGTGCAGATCGGGATGGTCGGGCAGCACGGCGTCCAGCACGGCGCCGGCGCCCTTCGGCGGGATGATCACGTCGAGCACCATGACATCGATGGCGTCGCCGCGCTGAGTGACGAGCTCGATGGCGCGGTCTCCATCCGCGGCCGCGAGGACCTGGTATCCGCTGCGCTCGAAGATCCTCACCATCAGTTTGAGCAGCTGGGGCTCGTCGTCCACGATCAAGACAGTTGCGGCCATTGGCCAAACATAGCGGCTGGCAGTGTGGGATCGGCGTCGGGTTTGTCTCGGGGAACCCTCTCCGCGGATCCCACCAAGCGGATGCGAGCACGGCATAGGAGGATGTGAAACGACCCCTTTGCAAAAGGCGAACAAAAAGCGAAAATGACCCGATGCCCCCCACCCCCCGTTCGATCCCCCCCGCTCCCTCCCCGCGACCTCGCGCCTGCGCGGCCGACTATGTCGAGCTTCGAGCCCGCAGCGCCTTCTCGTTTCTCGAGGGCGCCTCCAATCCGGAGGACCTCGTCGATCAGGCGACGGAGCTCGGTCATCACACCCTGGCCCTCGGCGATCTGCACGGCCTCTACGGGGCGCCTCGCTTCCAGCGCGCGGCCGAGGCAGCGGGGATCAGGCCGATCATCGGCGCCGAGGTCTCGGTGCGACGACCGCAGCCGCACGCCCTGACAGAGGCAGGGGCAGAGGCAGGGGCAGGAGCAGGCGAAGAGAAGAGCGACCGGCTGCTGCTGCTGGTGGAGTCGCAGGCCGGCTATCGCGCGCTCTCGCGGCTGCTCACACTCGGGCACGACGGCCGCGCCAAGCGCGAGTTCATGCTGGACTGGGACCGGGTCGAGGAGCACGCCCGCGACCTCTGCGTGCTCGTGCGCGGCGACGCCGGGCTGCACCCGGCGCTGCTCGATCGCGCGCGCGGCGTCTTCGAGGGCGTCGCGCGCACATCCGAGGCGCGCGTCTTCGTCGACGTCTCGCGACACCTCGATCGCGCCGAGGCGCGCCACAGCCGCCACGCCACCGCGATCGCCGAGGCCATGGGCGTGCCCGTTCTGGCCAGCGGCGATGTGCGCTGTGCGCACGCGGGGGCGCGGCCGCTGCTCGATGCGCTCACCTGCCTGCGCTGGAAGACCACCCTCGACGCCGCGGGCCGGCGCCTGCTCGCCAATGCCGAGCGCCACCTGCAATCGCCCGACACCCTCGTGGATCGCTTCGCCGACCGGCCCGAGTGGATCCTGCGCACCCGGGAGCTGGCCGAGCGCTGCGCCTTCACCCTGGGCGATCTCGGCTACCGCTTCCCCGAGTACCCCCTCGATCCCGACGAGCGACCTGCCGATCGGCTGCGCGCGCTCAGCTATGACGGGGCTCGTCGACGCTACGGGCATCCCTTCGACGCGAAGGTGAAGCGCCAGCTCGACTACGAGCTGCGCATCATCGAGCGGCTCGGCCTCGAAGGCTACTTCCTCATCGTGCACGACATCGCGCGCTTCGCCCGTGAGCAGCGGATCCTCTGTCAGGGTCGCGGCTCGGCGGCCAACAGCGCGGTCTGCTACGCGCTGGGCATCACCGCCGTGGATCCGGTGGGCATGGAGCTGCTCTTCGAGCGCTTCCTCTCCGAGCAGCGCGGCGAGTGGCCCGACATCGACCTCGACCTGCCCTCCGGCGATCAGCGTGAGCGCGTCATCCAGTACGTCTTCACGAAGTACGGTGAGCACGGCGCCGCCATGACGGCCAACGTCATCACCTATCGCATCAAGATGGCGGTGCGCGAGATGGGCAAGGTCGTGGGGCTGGCGCCGGATACGGTGGATCGGCTCGCCAGGCAGCTCTCGCGCCTCGAGGGCGACGACTCGGCGGCCGCGGTCTGCAGGCGCCTCGCCGAAGCGGGCCTGGACGCGCGCTCACCGCGCATCGAGCGGCTGGTGCAGCTCTGCGCCGCGGTGCAAGGACTGCCCCGGCACCTCGGCCAGCACAGCGGCGGCATCGTGATCGCCGCCGGGCGGCTGGACGAGGTGGTGCCCATCGAGCCCGCCAGCATGGCCGGGCGCAGGGTCGTGCAATGGGACAAGGACGATTGCGCGGACCTCGGCATCATCAAGATCGATCTGCTGGGCC
>CAZQMY010000249.1:0-8928 GCA_964594405.1 uncultured Spirochaetaceae bacterium
AGAGCACCCCCGTCGTCACGGTGTTCGAGAGGCCGAAGGGATTTCCGATGGCGATCACGGGCTCGCCGACGAAGAGGTCGCTGGAGTCTCCCGGCGGCACCCACGGCAGCTCGACGTCGGTCTGGATCTTGAGCACGGCGACGTCGTTGGTCGGGTCCGCGCCGACCACGTCGGCCTGATACTCGCGGCCATCGGCGAGCGTCACATTGATGCGCGAGGCGCGTGCCACGACGTGCTCGTTGGTGAGGACGTGACCCTGGCGGGAGATGATCACGCCACTGCCCAGACTCTGGAATCGACGCTGCCGCCGCCGCTCGTAGAAGTCACGATAGAAGCGGTCGAAGAAGGGGTCTGCACCCCGGCCGCCGAAGGGGTTCTGCCATTGCACGATCTGCTCGGTGGTGATGTTGACCACCGCCGGCCCGACCTTGTCCACCACGCGGACCGTTGCCGTGCGTCGCAGGAAGGGATCGCCGGCCAGGACGGGCCCCGCGGCCCCCGACAGGGCCAGCACGAGCGCCAGCAACCCCGCGGTTCGCCGAATCACCCGAAGCCTCCCGCGGAGATCAGCTACGCAAACGCCCTGCTGCATCGAGTTCCCTCTTCGTGATGGCCGGTCGGCTCCACCGGAGCCCGGCCGCGGGCCGCGCCCCCCGCCTCCCATCGGCGATCTCCGAGGCCCGGAAGCCTAGGCACTCGGCCGCCCTCCCGCAGCTCCGCCCCGACGGCGGCCCGGGGTCCACACGGGCGGGCCGGTTCTGGCCCCGCCGAGGCGTTCGCGGTTCAATCGAAGTGGCGGGCTTTTCACCCGTCTCTTCGAAGCGGAGGGGGCAATCTCCATGGGCGACGATCGATCCGATGGGCCGGGCCACGGCGTGAACGACGCCGCCGAGCGGCTCGACGACCTCGCCGACGCCTTTACGCGTCGATTCGGTCGGGCGCCGTCGTCGTGCTCGCGCGCACCGGGCCGAGCGAACCTGATCGGCGAGCACACGGACTACAGCGAGGGACTCGTCCTGCCCTGCGCCATCGACCTGGACACGGTGGTGATGGCTGCGCCTCGCGACGACGCGCGGGTCCGTGCGGTGGCCCTCGATCTCGATCGCCGAGCAGAATTCGACTTGAATTCGTTGGTGCGGGAAGGAGACTTCGCGGACTATGTGCGGGCGCCGGCCTGGGCGCTGACCCAGGAGGGCTTCGCGCCGCGCGGGCTCGACCTCCTGATCAGCAGCCGGGTCCCGCTGGGCTCCGGGCTCTCCAGCTCGGCCGCGCTCGGCGTGGCGGTGATCGGAGCGTGGGATCGCGCTTGTGGGCTCTCCCTGTCCCCGCATGGGCGCGCGCGCCTTGCGCACCTCGGGGAGAGCCGATTCGTCGGTGTGGGCTGTGGCATCCTCGACCAGTTCGCCTCCGCCCTCGGCCGGCCCGGCCACGCCCTGCACATCGATTGTCGGACCGGCGAGGTGGAGCCGATTCCGATCGCGGGCGCGGGCTTCGAGCTGCTGCTCGTCCACTCGGGCAGGACACGCGCGCTGGCGGAGGCGGGCTATCGAGAGCGCGTCGACGAGTGTGCCGACGCGGTGGCCCGCGCGCGGGGCGCCGGGATCGGCGACGCTGACGCGCGCTCGCTGCGCGACTTCGACGCTGCGCATCTCGAGGCCCTCGAGCGCGCCCTTCCGGAGCGTCTCTACCGCCGTGCCCGCCACGTGATTACGGAGAACGCCCGGGTGGGCGACTACGCTCGAGCCTTGCGGGCCGGCGACGTGCACGCGCTGGGGCGTCTGACGGACGCCTCGCACGCGAGCCTGCGGGACGACTTCGAGGTCTCCACGCCCGAGCTCGACGCACTCTGCGAGCAGGCGCAGGCCTGTGAAGCCGTCCACGGCGCGCGGCTCTGCGGCGCGGGCTTCGGCGGCTGCACGCTCAACCTGGTCGCCGAGGGCGGGATGGACGAGGCGCGGGCGGCGCTGCAGGGCGGCTTCGCGCGGCGCTTCGGCGCCACGCCTCAGGTGATCGAGGCGCGCGTGGGGGCCGGGGCGCGGGCGTTCGACTGGCCGCCGGGGCGGGCGGCCGGCTAGCCGCGATCGGGCGTTCTCGAGCCCTGCGCGATCGCCCATTCGGGGGCTCCCGCGCCAGGATTCGGCCTGCGACCAGCGGTGCGAGGCCGCGCGGAGGTGCTCACGCCGCGCGTTGCCCGTGCGCGACCGGGCAGGCTGCGCGTTCGGCCTCGAGCTGGCGGGCCTCTTCGAGGATGGGGGCTCGAGCCGCGATCCGCTCGACGGATCAGGGCTGGACGCCCGCAGCGCGATCCAGTGCTCGGCGCAGCGTGGCACAGGCATGGTCGGGCCGTCTCGCCAGCAGCACATCCCCGGTGACGCAGACGCCCGCCGCACCCGCGGCCATCACTGCCTCGCAGCGATCGGGGCGGATGCCGCCCTGTGCGAGCAGGGGCAGCCCGCTCTTCGCGGCCTCGCAGATCGCCGCGGTGCCCAGCGCGGGGCGTGTTGCCGGCTTCGAGGCGGGTGCCCAGATCGGGGCGAGCTGCGCGAGGTCGGCGCCTGCGTCTCGGGCGGCCTCCACCTCGCCGGAGGCATGCGTCGAGACGCCGATCAGTGCGTCGGCGCCGAGCAGCTGGCGGGCGTCGGCCACCGCCATGGCGTCGAAGCCGAGCTGCACACCCCCCGCTCCGATGCAGAGCGCGACGTCGACGCGGCGCCCGACGATGATCTCGACGTCGGATCGCCCCTCGCGCGCGGCCGCCGCCATCACCTCGGCCCATCGCAGCCAGTCGGCCCCTTCGAGCGCGCGCTCGCGCAGCTGGATGCGGTCGGCGCCCGCCTCGCAGGCCTTGGCGACGACCACGCGCGGATCGCCGCCCCGCGCCTCGAGCAGTGCCCGGTCGACCACGAGGCAGAGGATCGGGGCGGACGCCGCGCTCACCCGACGCGCGCTCCCCGGCTAGAAGTGCGCCTGGCCATCCAGAGGGCTCGAGGCCGTCGCGTAGAGGCGCTTCTCCATGCGCCCCGCCTCGTAGGCGAGCCGGCCAGCTTCGACGCCCAGCTTCATGGCCCGCGCCATCGCGACCGGATCCTTCGCCTGCGCGATGGCGGTGTTGAGCAGCAGCGCCGTGGCGCCGAGCTCCATCGCGATGGCGGCGTCACTCGCCGTCCCCACGCCCGCATCGACGATGACCGGGACCTCGACGGACTCGAGGATGATGCGCAGATTGGCGGGATTGCGGATGCCCATACCCGAGCCGATGGGCGCGGCCAGGGGCATCACCGCCGGGCATCCGAGGCCCTCGAGGCGCTGGCACGCCACCGGATCGTCGGTGATGTAGGGGAGCACGGTGAATCCATCCTTCACCAGGACCGCAGCGGCCTCCAGGGTGGCGGCCACGTCCGGATAGAGCGTTCGCTCGTCGCCGATCACCTCGAGCTTGACGAGGTCCGTCTCCAGCAGCTCGCGACCCATCCGGGCGGTGGTGATCGCCTCGGCGGCGCTGTAGCAGCCGGCGGTGTTCGGCAGGATGGTGAAGCGCTCGGGCGAGATCACATCGAGCAGGCGTGGGCCCTTCGCGGCGTCGAAGTTCACGCGGCGCAGCGCCACCGTGACCATCTCCGCCCCCGACTCGGTGGCGCATTCGAGGTTCTGCTCGAACGACTCGTACTTGCCCGTTCCGATGATCAGTCGCGAGCCGAATTCGTGCTCGCCCACCTTCCAGGTACTCATGCCTAGCCTCCTCCCACCGCTTCGAGGATCTCCACCTCGTCATTCGCGCTCAGCGACGTCGCCCCGTGTCGGCTGCGCGGGACCACCACCTTGTTGACGGCCACGGCGACCCGCGTCGTGCGCAGCTGGAGATGCGCGAGCAGGTCGCTGACCGTGCTGGCGGAGTCGAGCTCGACGGATGCGCCATTGACCGTGATGGCCATCCGGCCGGTGGACTGTTCGAGTGTCGTCGAGGTCACTGCGCAAGCGTAACGGACGCGCATCGGCGCTGCCGGCGAAAGCGCGCGAGACGGACTCGGCGCGACGCCTTGGGCTAGGGTTCTGTCCAGGGAGCTCGCCGTCGGAAGTCGATCGGCGCGGCTCGCAAGGCTCTGCGCGCACCGGGAGCGCGCCAGAGGGCGGCTCGCGGGGCGCACGAACGCAGCATGGCAGTTGCCACGGTGAACGCGATGAGGGCGCTCAACGCAGCGAGCGGCCCGTCCATGGGAAGCCCGTCCGTGGCAAGAAGGTCGCGATCGAATACAGGCGGAGCGTCGCCGACGGGACACGGGGCCCCGGCCGTGCGATGCCAGAGGGGGAGCGACACCGGGTGACTGGAGATCGACCGACGCGGGCCACCATCGATCTCTCCGCGCTTCGCCACAATCATCGGCTGGCGCGCGAGCTGGCGGGGCGGCGCGAGCTGATCGCGGTCGTCAAGTCAGATGCGTACGGGCATGGCGCCGTGCAATGTGTGCGCGAGCTCGCCCGGGTTGGACAGCGTCGCTTCGCCGTGGTGACCGTGCGCGAGGCGATGGCGCTACGCGCGGCCGGGATCGACGCCGAGCTGCTCGTGCTCGGTGGTGTGCACGACCCGCTCGAGGCCCGACTCGCCTGGCAGGCGCGCCTCGTGCCCGTCGTGCATCACCCCTTCGGCCTCGAGATGCTCCGCGACGCGGCGCCCGGCGGAGGCGCTCCGCTCTCCGTCCATGTCGAGGTCGATACCGGGATGCGCCGCATGGGAGTCGCCCCCGATGCAGCCACCGCGCTCCTCGAGGCCGTCAGCGCGGCCGTCCAGGTCGAGCTGGCGGGAACGTTCACGCACTTCGCCCGCGCGGACGAGCCCGATCCCGCCGCCACCCTCGCGCAGATCGATCGCTTTCGCGAAGTCCTCGCCGAGGCGAGGAGCGCGGGTATCGATCCCGGCCTGGTCCACGCGGACAACTCCGCGGCGTTGATGGGCGACCCGGTCATCGCCGAGTCGCTGCCCGAGGCCGGCGCCGTGCGCCCGGGCCTCATGCTCTACGGCGCGTCGCCCGCGGCGCACGCGCGTGGGGCGGCGCGGCTGCGACCGGTCCTCGGACTGCACAGCCGGGTCGTCGCGCTGCGTGACGTGGGCGAGCGCGATGCCGTCGGCTACGGCGCCAGCTATCACGCCGCCCGGGCGACGCGTGTGGCGACGCTGCCCCTCGGCTACGGCGATGGCCTGCTCCGCTCGCTCGGCAACCGCGGAGAGGTCTGGCTCGCGGGCGCGCGGCGCCCGATCGTGGGCCGTGTCTCGATGGACTACATCACCGTGGAAGTCGGCGACGCCGAGGTCTCGATCGGAGACGAGGCCACGGTCATCGGCATGGCGCCCGAGGCCCTCGACCGCGGCCCCGCGACGGCGGGTGTCCCTATCGTGGACGTCGCGGAGGCGGCTGGCACGCTCGCCTACGAAGTCATGATCCGCATCGGGGAGCGCATTCCCCGGAGGTTCATCGGCATGACCGCGAGCGACTGATCGTCGCACCGTGAAGCTCGGCCCAGCTGGACTCCCAGGCCCGCGCGCGAATTGACTTCGCCCGCGGGCGTCGTTACAAACGGTGAGGCCTCGGGCGTTCCATCGCCTTCCCCCCAGCCGCTCTCTTCCCGAAACCCGTTCGTCCAGCGCTCGAGCGTGCGAGCCACGGCCGACGCGTCCAGCGACGAAACTGCTCGAAGCGGCTCCTGCCGAGATCCCGGAAGTCGGTCGTGCCGCGGCCTCCGTGCGGGGCCCGCCCGGACCACACATCGATCTTCCAGGAGAATGCAATGCCCCCCAGCGAATCCGCGCGAAAGGTCGCGCGCGCACTCCTCTCCGTCTCGGACAAGACCGGCCTGGTCGACCTCGGCCGGGGGCTCGCAGGCCTCGGAATCGAGCTCGTCGCGTCCGGCGGCACCGCGACGGCCCTGCGCGATGAAGGGCTCACCGTGCTCGACGTGGCCGCGCTGACCCAGAGCCCCGAAATGCTCGGCGGCCGCGTGAAGACCCTGCATCCGAAGGTGCACGGCGGCATCCTCGCACGCCGTGACCTGGCGGCCGATCGGCGTGATCTGGAGGTCAACGACATCGGCACCATCGACCTCGTGGTGGTGAACCTCTATCCCTTCGAGCAGACGGTGGCGCGGCCCGACGTCAGCTACGAGGAGGCCATCGAGAAGATCGACATCGGCGGCCCCTCGATGGTGCGATCGGCGGCCAAGAACCACGAGTACGTGGGCGTCGTGAGCGATCCCGCCGACTACGACGCGGTGCTCGGCGAGCTGCGCGAATCGGGTGGCCTCTCTCGGCCGACGCGAAGGCGACTGGCACTGAAGGCCTTCCAGAGCACGGCGGCCTACGACGCGGCCATCTCCGGCTGGCTCTCGGACGAGCTGAGGGAGGCGGACGACGATCCCTTCGCGCCGCGTCTGGTGGCCAGCGTGAGAAAGGCGACCGCCCTTCGCTACGGAGAGAATCCGCATCAGGGCGCCGCCCTCTATGGCGACTTCCTGGACGTCGCGGAGCAGCTCCACGGCAAGGCGCTCTCGTACAACAACCTGATCGACGTGCAGGCCTCCCTCTCGCTGATCCTCGACTTCCCCGACGCGCAGGGGGCCGCGGTCGCGATCCTCAAGCACAACACGCCCTGCGGCGTGGGCCTGGGGGGGACGGCGCTCGAGGCCTACGAGCGGGCCTTCGAGACGGACCCCGACTCGCCCTTCGGTGGCATCATCGTCACCAACGTCCCCTTCGATCTGTCACTGGCCGAGAAGGTGGACGAGATCTTCACGGAGGTGCTGGTGGCGCCGGCGTTCTCCGAGGAGGCCCTGGCGCTGCTGCGCAAGAAGAAGAACCGCCGCCTGCTGGCCTTCGACGCCTCGAGGATCGATCGCGCCCAGCACGAGTGGCGTCGCATCTACGGAGGCCTGCTCGTCCAGGAGGCCGACTGCAGCGTGGACGAGCTCGAGGGCGCCAAGGTCGTCACTCGGGCCCAGCCCAGCGAAGGCCAGCGCGAGGCGCTCGAATTCGCCTGGCGGGTGGTGAAGCACGTGAATAGCAACGCCATCGTCTTCGGCGGCGAGGGGCGGACCCTCGGCAGCGGCGGAGGTGCGACCTCGCGGGTGGATGCGGTGCACAATGCCGTCGCCAAGGCCGGCCGGGTCGGGCTCTCGCTCGCGGGCTCGGTGCTGGCCAGCGATGCGTTCTTCCCCTTCCCGGACGGTCTGGAGGCTGCGGTGGAGGCCGGGGCGCGGGCCGTGATCCAGCCCGGGGGGTCCAACCGAGACGAGCTCGTGATCGAAGCCGCCGACCGCCTCGGCGTCCCGATGATCTTCACCGGTGTGCGTCACTTCCGGCACTGATCGACAGGTCTCTCGCGAGCACTGCCATTCGAGTCCAGACTTCGCAGGCAATCCCACCTCGACGCGTCTCTGGGCGTGCGAGTGTCGAGAGGGCGAGAGTCCTCAACCCGTAAGAGTCCTCAACCCGTGAGAGTCCTCAACCCACGAGAGTCCTCAACCCGTAAGAGTCCTCAACCCATGAGAGTCCTCAACGCATGAGAGTCCTCGACCCATGAGAGTCCTCGTCGTCGGATCGGGCGGTCGCGAGCACGCGCTGGTCTGGAAGATCGCCCAGTGTGCGCGCCTCGTAGCGCGGCTCGCGGCGCCGGGCAGCGCCGCCATGGCCGCCCTGGCGGAGTGCCGGCCCGACGTGAAGTCGGGCGACCTCGACGCCCTCGTCGACCTTGCCCGGCAGGAGCGAATCGATCTGGCGGTCATCGGCCCCGAGGACCCTCTCGCCGCTGGCCTGGCGGATCGCCTGCGTGAGGCGGGCATCGCCACATTCGGGCCCAGCGCGGCCGCCGCACGGCTGGAGGGCAGCAAGGCCTTCGCAAAGGCCTTCATGACGCGCCACGACATCCCCACCGCCGCGTACCACACATTCGACGACCTCGGAGCCGCGCTGACCCACGTCCGATCGCTCGGGGGCGCCTGCGTGGTCAAGGCGGACGGGCTCGCCGCCGGCAAGGGCGTGGCCATGTGCGACACCGTGGGCGCCGCGGAGCGCGCGCTGCAGGAGATGATGGGCGAAGGGCGATTCGGCGCCGCCGGCGATCGCGTGGTGATCGAGGAGTGGCTGCAGGGGGAAGAGGCCTCCTACTACGCCATCTCGGACGGCGAGCGCTTCGTCACCCTGGCCGCCGCTCAGGATCACAAGCGAGCGCTGGACGGCGACCAGGGCGAGAACACGGGCGGCATGGGGGCGTACTCCCCGGCGCCGGTCTGCAGCCCCGAGGTCGAGGAGAAGGTGCTGGAGCGGATCGTCGAGCCGGCGATTCGCGGCATGGCCGTCGACGGTCATCCCTTCGTGGGTGTGCTCTTCGTGGGCCTGATGATCGATGAGGCCGGCGATCCGCGCGTGGTGGAGTTCAACGTCCGATTCGGCGACCCGGAGACCCAGGCCCTGATGGCGCGCATGGAGGGCGACCTGCTCCCGATGCTCGACGCCGCAGCAAAGGGCTGCCTCGACGACGCCTGCCGTGTAGGATGGGGGCAGGCCGCGGTCTGCGTCGTGATGGCCTCGGGCGGCTACCCCCGCTCGTACGAGACCGGGAAGGTGATCAGCGGACTCGGCCAGGCAGAAGAAGATGATGGAGTCGTGGTCTTCCACGCCGGCACCGCCGCCCTGGAAGACGACATGAAGGAGGCCGACGGCGTGGCGCAGTTCGTCACCGCTGGCGGCCGGGTGCTCGGGGTCACGGCCCGGGGTGCCACAGTCAAAGAGGCCCGGGATCGTGCCTACGCCGCGGTGGCGAAGGTCAGCTTCGACGGGGCCCACTACAGACGCGACATTGCGTCGCGCGCCTTGGATCGCTGATGGCCCCCAAGAGCCCCCCGCCCGCGGCACCACGCCCCCACCCGGGAGCCCGAGAGGGG
>CAZQMY010000250.1:0-8905 GCA_964594405.1 uncultured Spirochaetaceae bacterium
GCGGACCTCCGCCTGGGCGGTGCGCTTGTCATCGCGCGTCTGCAAGAGCCAGAGATGGCCGCGCTCGATGGTGAACTCCATGTCCTGCATGTTGCGGTAGTGCTGCTCGAGTCGCTTCGCGATGCCCTCGAACTGCTCGTAGATCTTCGGCATCTGTACGCGCAGCTCGGAGATGGGCAGCGTCTTGCGAATGCCCGCGACCACGTCCTCACCCTGCGCGTTGAGCAGGAAGTCACCCTCGAGATCGGGCTCTCCCGTGGAGGCGTTGCGCGACATGGCGACGCCCGTACCCGAGTCGGCGCCCAGGTTGCCGAAGACCATCGCCTGCACGTTCACGGCGGTCCCGAGGTCGTGGGGAATGCCGGCGGCGTTCCGGTAGTCGATGGCGCGGCGGCTGTTCCAGGAGCGCAGCACGGCGATGATCGCGAGGCGCAGCTGCTCGTGGGGATCGGCCGGGAAGTCCTCGCCGGTGTAGTTGACGACGATGCCCTTGAAGCGCTCCACCAGCCAGCGCCAATCCTCTCCGCTCAGCTCCGAATCGAGCTCGACGCCGACCGACTCGCGGCGGGCGCGGAGGACGCCTTCGAAGAGCTCGTCCGGGACGCCCAGGACCACGGAGCCGAGCATCTGCACCAGGCGGCGGTAGAGGTCGAAGACGAAGCGCTCGTCTCCGCTGCTCGAGACCAGCGCCTCGGCCACATCGTCGTTGAGACCGATGTTGAGGATCGTGTCCATCATGCCGGGCATCGAGATCTTCGAGCCCGAGCGGCACGAGAGCAGCAGGGGGGTCTCCGTACAGCCGAACTCGCGGCCGGTCTCCTTCTGGACCACCTCGATGGCCGTCAGCGTCTGATCCCAGAGACCGTCGGGAAGCGCCTCTTCATTCTCGGAGAACGCGATGCAGGCCTCGGTGGTGACGGTGAAGCCCGGCGGTACCGGTACCCCCAGGCGAGTCATGTCCGCGAGGTTCGCGCCCTTGCCGCCCAGTAGACCGCGCACCGCGTCCCACCCCTCGACGCGCGCCTCTACCTCGTTGAGCTCACCAAAGCCATAGACCCATTTCTGCGTCGTCCGCGTCGTCATGCAAACCCCTCGACCCGCGCGGATGAGTTGGCGCGGTGCGTTGATGGTGGTCATCGCGGGACGTCACCGCGTCCCGCCGGCGTCCACGATATACATCCACCTCGCCGCTGCGAAGCGGGATGCGATACCTCGCCCTGTCTCGATCCCTGCACCTCATATACACGACGCGGTCCTCACAAGTCAGCTCCTAATCGCCCGCGTTCCGCCAACTCCCCCTGCGTCGCACGGCCTCCGTGGGGGACGGGTCCCAGCTCGTGCCGATGCGAGTGCCGGGTGCGGCAGGCGACCACAACGAGCGAGTGTCGGCTGCATGACATCCAGCGACGGCGCACGTCGCCCGGCCGCCGCTTCCTCCGTGCTCGTGCACTCCGGCCGCACCGAGTGCATGGGCGCGACGTGCTCCGGTGGATCGGCCTCGTCGTGATCAGAGCAGCCACTGGAAGCCGAGCTGGATGCGATTGGCGACATCGCTGCCGGGGGCGCGCTCTGTCTGGACCCTGAGCCACTCGATGCCCACCATGGTGTAGCGGCCGAGCTCGTACCATGCGTTGGCGAAGACGGTCCAGTTGCGTTCGAAGGTGCGATCCGGGTCGCCGCCGAAGACGACGCCGTTCTCGGGGTCGTCGAGGCCGGCGCCGGCGGTGAGTCGGATGCGGCGGGTGAGCGTGTAGCTCACGTCCACCCAGCCCCCCCAGGCCTTCACGGCCTCGTTCTCGACGTCCACGTCGAGGTCGTATCGGAGGAAGTTCCGCCCGATGCCCGCGCCGCCCCAGACCTCGCCCTTGAACGTCAGCCGGTCGTCGAGGACCCGGAAGAGGAACTCTGCGGCGACCACCCATCGCGCGACCGGATCGTCGTTCTGCGAGTAGTCCGCGTAACGGCCACCGCCACCGATCGCCACGGTGTTGCCGGCCCCCAGCAGACCGCCCTCGTAGGCCAGCCTGCCCAGCACCCAGGGCATGCGATCGTCCTCTTCGGTGGATGTGCGCCGATGCATCATGGCGGAGACCAGCAGCTCGAACCCCTCGCCGACCCGCTGGCGTATGGTCAACTGTGGGACGCGCCACCAGAGATTCCCGGTGGCGGGCATGATCCCGGCGTCGATCATGCTCGGGTTGAGCTGCGCGATGGGCGTCCAATCCTGGCCGACGCGCAGAGTGGTTCGGCTCCGGGTGTTCACGATCTCGCCGAAGCCGAGTCGGAGTCGCGGCATCAGGTTGTTGCCGAAGTCGTCACCGTAGAAGTCGAACTCGATGACCGCCGTGCTCTTCCACTCCTCCCTGAATCCGTACGCGCCGCGGAAGCCGAAGCGGGAGTCACTGGGGTTGAAGTTCGCGGACTCGTTGTCGCCGCCCACCTTTACCGGGCCCATGAAGTCGTTGTAGCGGAACTCTCCCCAGTCGTATTGCACGTCCACCTTGACCCGCCCCCACAGCGCGAGCTCGACGCCCTTGGTGGAGAAGACGAACCTCGGCTCCTGGTCCGGCGCCGGAGCAGCCGCTGCGGATGCGGGCTCGCCCGCGCAGAGCAGGCCAGCGATCGCGAGCAGGTGCGCCGCAGTCGCACCCCTATTCCAGGACATCGATTTGCCTCGTGGACCCCGGGTGGATCGGACTCCGTTCACACGTCCTCTCGCAAATCGGGCGGTCGTGATCACGGCCCCGATCCTCGTTGGCCTTCCACGTGCCCGGATTCTGTCTCGAATCGGGCAGGTCCCCGCTCTGGCGCCCTCCGGGTGAGCGGCGGGTGCGCGCGAGGATCGCTACCCTCCGTCCATAGCGCGCCGGAAGGGGAGCGGCAGCTCTCGCCGCGAGTCGTCGGCGGCGCTGCGAGGGCATCGTAGCGGCCCGCCGCCCGGCGAGCAGCGGCCGGCAGGCCATGAAGGATCCTCTCGACGCGAGCAGGTTCACAGAATCGGATCGATCGGTTGCACTGCAGAGCGCACTTCCGCGATCCTCGGGCGCAGAGCAGTCGTCGGCGGCGGACACCGGATGTCAGCGTCGCGAGTCAGCCTCAGAGCGAGTAGCGATCGGTCACGGTCAGGATCAACAGCGGAAGGAGAACTTCATGAAGGGAGCACGCATCACGGCTCTTCTCGGTTCATCACTGCTCCTCATGGCCTTGATGGGCACGGCGGGCGCCGTCGCGCGAGACCCGATCGGAGAGGGCGCCCTCCACTGCTCGGGATCCGGCGACCCCTGCACCAACGATCTGGAGTGTCCCTCGCAGGAGGTCTGCGGGCCGTAGTCGCCCGAGCGTAGTCGCCCGAGAGAGGCCGCGCCCCTGCGCCCACCCGGGCCGCCGGGCCTCCGCGCCACAGGCAGGCGGGCCGGAGGGCCCCTCTCCTCGATCGAGTGGCCGAGCGCAGGGAGTGCGACTTCGTGCGCGACACGGCGACGCCGCTGCCGCCGATCGTCCTTGGGGACATGCTGCCGGTGGACCCCGCGAGCTACGACCAGCGGCCTCGCTGGTCCGACGATCACCGGCACCCCCACGGCGCTGGAGGCGGTGCTGGGCTGTGGACGCCCATCCGTGACATCCATCCGCAACGCCCATCCTCCGCAACGCCCATCCAGAGCGTGATGCGACCAGAGCGTGATGCGACCGGCGATCGAGGACGTCGATGTCGCTGAGCATCGATTCCATGTCGGGCAGCGCCTGCTGCTCCTCTGGTCTCATCCGCCGGGCCTCGTCCGTCGGGCCATCGGGGCGAGAGCCTCCTCGTCGGGATCGAGGCGCTGCCAGCCCGCCTTCCGCCTGCGCCCGTCGAGGCCGAGCCGCCCGGCTAGACTCTCGCTGGCGCGATCGCCGGCTCTTCCCGGGCGTCGTCCGTGGCCGCGCCGGACTGGTCGCGATGCACTTGGAGTGCAATAATAGCAGGTCCCGGCCAACGGAGAGCGAGGAGCACCCCATGTCGAGCAACGCTGAAGATCACCTGGAATTCGACCCGGACGCCCTGCGGGCCAAGTACCGCGAGGAGCGCGATCGGCGTCTCCGCGAGGATGGCAATCAGCAGTACGTCGAGGTCAAGGGCAAGTTCGCGCACTTCCTCGACGATCCCTACGGCGATCCGGATTTCGATCGCGAGCCGTTGAACGACGAGGTCGAGGTGCTGATCGTCGGTGGGGGCTTCGGTGGCCTCCTCGCCGGCGCGCGCCTCCGCCAGCAGGGCGTCGAGGACATCCGCATCGTCGACCCGGCCACGGACTTCGGCGGAACGTGGTACTGGAATCGCTACCCGGGCATCGCCTGCGACATCGAGTCGTATACCTACCTGCCGCTGCTCGAAGAGGTCGGCTACATGCCGAAGGAGAAGTACGCCTTCGGCAAGGAGATCCTCGATCACAGCCAGGCCATTGCCCGCAAGTTCGATCTCTATCGCGACGTCTGCTTCCAGACGCGCGTCACCGAGATCCGGTGGGACGACGAGGCCGCGCGCTGGATCGTCACGACGAATCGCGATGATCACATGAAGGCGCACTACGTCTGCCTCGCCACGGGGCCCCTGAATCGTCCCAAGCTCCCGGGCATCCCGGGCATCGAGGACTTCGAAGGGCACACCTTCCACGCCAGCCGCTGGGACTACGAGTACACCGGCGGCGACTCGGAGGGGAATCTGACGGGGCTTCGCGGCAAGAAGGTCGGCATCATCGGGACCGGTGCCACGTCGGTCCAGTGCGTGCCGCACACGGGCGAGTGGGCAGAGCACCTCTATGTCTTCCAGCGCACCCCCTCCTCCATCGATGTCAAGCACAATCCCGGGACGGACCCCGAGTGGGTGGCGTCACTGAAGCCCGGCTGGCACCGACACCGCATGGACAACTTCAATGCCCTGGTCTCCGGCGTGCCGCAGCCCGAGGACCTCGTGAGGGACGGCTGGACGGACCTGGTCGGCAAGCTCCTGGTGGCCTTTGCGCAGGGCAAGAACAAGGACATGTCGCCCGAGGGCATCGCCCAGGCCGTCGAGCTGGCGGACTTCGAGAAGATGAACGAGATCCGGGCACGCATGGATGCCACGGTGAAGGACCCGGAGACTGCCGAAGCCCTCAAGCCCTACTATCGACAGTTCTGCAAGCGGCCCTGCTTCCACAACGAGTACCTCGAGACCTTCAACCGGCCGAACGTCACGCTCGTGGACACCCAGGGCCAGGGCGTCGAGCGCATCACCAAGAAGGGCGTTGTCGTGGACGGCGTCGAGTACGAGCTCGACTGCATCATCTTCGCGAACGGCTTCGAGGTGGGCACGGACTACGGGCGGCGCGCCGGCATGGAGCTGATCGGGCGAGGCGGGCAGACGCTCGCCGAGGCCTGGAAGGACGGCATCCGCACCCTCCACGGCATGCACGTTCGCGGCTTCCCGAACTGCTTCATCATGAGCAACCCGCAGGCGGGCTTCACCGCGAGCTATCCCCACCTGCTCGACGAGCAGGCGACGCACCTGAGCTACATCATCCAGAAGGGGCTCGAGAAGGGCGCGCGAAGGGTGGAGGTCACGGAGGAGGGCGCGGAGGCCTGGGTGCAGCGCTGCCTTTCGAAGGCGCGCAACGCGGGTGACTTTCTCGAGAGCTGCACGCCCGGCTACTACAACAACGAAGGGAAGACCGGAGACATCTCGGCGCAGAACGGCTTCTATGGCGGCGGCTCCATCGAGTTCTTCCAGATCCTGGACGGATGGCGGAAGGCGGGCGACTTCGAGGGGATGGAGATCGAGTAGCGCCATGACCGATGCGCCCAACGAAGATCTCGATGGGGGAGACGGCCGCCTGCGCCGCACCGCGCGCTCGCGCACGCTCATATGCGAGGCCTGTCTGGACTTGATCCAGGAAGGCGAGCTGCAGCCGAGCGCGGAGCAGATCGCGGAGCGCGCGGGATTGTCCCGTCGTTCGGTCTTCAACCACTTCCGCGATCTGGCCGAGCTCTATGATGCGGTCCAGGAGGCCGGCATGCAGCGCTGTGCGCCTTTGCTGGAGCAGGTGTCCAGCAACGAGCCGCTGCTCGAGCGCATCGAGCACCTCGTGCGGGCCCACAGCGCCTTTCACGAGGCGACATCGGCGTTCAGCCGGGCGCTGACCGCGCAGGTATTGACCGGGAACGCATCCAGCCAGGCGATGCGGATCTCGCGCAGCGGAGTCAGGCATCAACACAACGAGGTCGCGCGGGCCCTGGCGCCGGAGCTGGCGTCGCTGCCCGCCAGGGATCGCGGCGAGGTGGAGGAGGCGGCCGGCGGCCTGCTCTCCCCGATGCATTGGGCTTTTCTGCGGATGAACCGCCGGCTATCGAAGCCACGCGCTCGCGCCGTGCTGGTGCGCTCGCTCAGAGGACTGCTGCACGACGCGGGCGCGCTCTAGGGGAGATCAGGGCTCGCCCGCGAGAGGCTGACCGACGCCGAGCGGAGCAGCTCGGCGTCCTGCCACGAGGCGAGGCCGGTGCTTCACGGCACGTCGGGACGCGTCATCCGCCACTGCTCCCGACAACCCGCTCCAGGTGCGCAAGGGCGACCGCGTACTTCGATCAGCCGGTCGACCCGCTTCCGTGGCACGACACCTCGATCAATCTGGACAGTTGTCTGGTTTTCTTGCCCCCAGAGCGCGCTGAAGTCCAGATTTCTGTCGATTCCCTCTGGACTGTCCTGGTATTGTAGATATTATTCCTGGACAGAAACGAATCTGCAGCTCGTCCTCATCGGATCATCCGAGGGAAGAAACCTTGCTGCTCACATCGTCCAGATCCGCCCCCGCGTGCCGACGGTCGGATCACATCCCAACGGAGTCCCCTCAATGAGCGTTTCCCTGGACACACTGGTCAAGACCCAGAAGCCGCGCGCCGCTACCCGGCCCGAGACGCCGGTGCTCTTCGACCCGGTCGGCAGCTCGACTCCGACCGCGGACCGGATCCGCGCGCGGCTGCGCTCGCAGGGCGTCCGATTCCACGCGAACGACAACATCCACGCCTTCCTGCGCGAAGGAGAGCTCGAAGCGCTGCAGGAGGAGGTGGCCCAGAAGATGAGCGAGGTGCTGGAGGCCCTGGTCATCGATGTGGACCAGGACCACAACACCCAGGACACCGCCCGGCGCGTCGCGAAGATGTACGTGCGCGAGGTCTTCGGCGGTCGCTATCGCGAGGCGCCGTCGGTCACGGAGTTCCCCAACGTCTCCCAGCTCAATGAGCTGATGATCATCGGCCCGATCACCGTGCGGAGCGCCTGCTCGCACCACTTCTGTCCGATCATGGGCAAGGTCTGGGTGGGCGTGATGCCCAACGAGCACTCCGAGCTGATCGGCCTGTCGAAGTACGCTCGCCTGATCGATTGGATCATGTCGCGCCCTCAGATCCAGGAGGAGGCGGTCGATCAGGTCGCGGAGGTGCTGCAGGAGAAGATGCAGCCCGACGGCATCGCCATCGTGATGAAGGCGGACCACTACTGCATGCGATGGCGCGGCGTGAAGGACAGCGACTCCAAGATGACCAACTCGATCATGCGTGGCTCGTTCCTCAAGGACCCCTCGCTGCGCCGCGAGTTCCTCTCGCTGATCGACGGCGCACGGGGATAGAGGCATGTTGGTCCGTCTGATCTACGCGAGCCGCTCGATGACGCCCGTCGACGATGCGCTGCTCGCCTCCATCCTTCGCCCCTCGCGCGAGAACAACGAGGTGCTCGGCATCACGGGGATCCTCTGCGTGCGCCGCGAGCCGGGGATCTTCCTGCAGGTGCTGGAGGGCGGCCGGGCGGAGGTGAATCGGGTCTTCGCCCAGATCGCCCGTGATTCCCGGCACTACGACGTGACGTTGATCGACTACGGTGAGGTCGACGAGCGCCGCTTCACGAGCTGGCGCATGGGAAGCGTGGACCTCGAGAAGGTGAATCGAGGCGTGGTACTGCGCTACTCGCACGGCTCGGCGATGGATCCGTATACGATGACCGCGAGCGGCGCGCTCTCCATGCTGGAGGAGCTGGCGAGCAGCGCGACGGTGGTGAATCGAGACGGTCTCTGAGCCCTGGCCACGTGCGCGGCAATGCCGCGCTATCGTCCGCGCTCCACCCGGAGGACCGACTTGGCCCAGGCACAGCCTCGATCCGTCGAGACGAGACACACCATCTGCCGGATCTGCGAGTCCCTGTGCGGGCTCGAGGTGACGCTCGAAGGCGGCGCGGTCACGCGGATTCGTCCCGATGCCGAACACGTCGCGACCGATGGCTTCGGCTGTGTGAAGGGGCTGAAGCAGCATCAGCTCTACGCCTCGCCCGACCGACTGGCGCGGCCTCGGCGACGCCTCTCGGACGGCGGTTTCGCCGAGGCGTCGTGGAATGAGGCGCTGGGCGACATCGGCGCGCGCGTGCGGCGCCTCGTGGAGAGGCACGGGCCCGATTCGGTGGGCATGTACGTGGGGACCGCCGCCGGCTTCAGCCTGCTGCATCCGATCTTCGCCCAGGGCTTCATGACGGGCCTCGGCTCCAGGAGCATCTACGCCTCGGCCACCCAGGACTGCAGCAACAAGTTCGCGGTGGCGCGTGAGATCTACGGGTTCCCCTTCACGCAGCCCTTCCCGGACATCGATCACCTGCAGTGCCTGGTGATCGTCGGTGCCAACCCGGTCGTCTCGAAGTGGAGCTTTCTGCAGGTGCCCAATCCGGGCAAGCGGCTCAAGGCGATCGAGGCGCGCGGTGGCCGCGTATTCGTGGTGGACCCCCGGCGAACGGAGACGGCCCGGACGGCGGGGCAGCACGTGCCGATCCGGCCCGGTACGGACGTCTTCATCTACCAGGCCTTCCTGCAGGAGCTGCTCGCCACCGATCGCGTCGACCACGGCACGGTCGAGGAGC
>CAZQMY010000251.1:0-8851 GCA_964594405.1 uncultured Spirochaetaceae bacterium
AGCCGCCATAGCTCCCGCCGTTGATTCCGATGCGCTTCGGGTCCGCGATGCCTTCTTTCACCAGCCAGGCGGCCGCATCCGAGAGGTCGTCCTGCATCTCCAGGCCGTAGCGCTGGTAGCCCGCACTCTCGTGGGCACTGCCGAAGCCCGTGGAGCCTCGATAGTTGACCTGCAGAACCGCATAGCCACGGCTCGCAAGGAACTGCACCTCGGGATCGTAGTCGAGGATGTCTCGGGCCCAGGGGCCGCCGTGCACGAGGAGGACGGCGGGAAGCGCCTTCGCCTTGCTGCCGACCGGGCGTGTCAGGTAGCCGTGGATCGTGAGGCCGTCGCGAGCTGCGTAGCTGATGGGCTCCATACGCGCGAGCGTGTAGCCCTCCAGGTCCGGATGGGCAGAGAAGAGCTTGACGGCCCGCCCCGTCTTGCGCACGACGAGGTAGAACTCCGGGGCGATGTGGCCTGCCGAGGATCGGACCAGGAGCGTCTGGCCGTCGCGCGTGGTGTCGATGATCGAGTTCGTCCGATCCGGCAGGGCCTTGTCGAGACCTCGCTGGAGCGCCGCATACTCCTCGTCGAGGAAGTGGAGCTCCGGTGCATCGACGAAGTATCGGAGGGCCACGGGCTCACGCGTTGCCGGGTCGTAGATGACTGTTGCTTCGACATCCACGCGCGGATGCGCAAAGACCAGCTCCCCGAACTCGCGCTTGCAGATCGAGTAGGTCCAGACCGAGACGCGGTCGCCGCTCGGATCGGCATCGTGTGGCCGATAGGTCCCGACGAGGAGGAGGTCCGGGTCCTTCGTGAAGCCGAGGACGCCGAGCCCTGTCTCGTCGGTGGCGTGATACTCCGCGATGGTCTCGAAGTCGTCGTCCGGGCCGCTGCGAGCAACCACCTTGTAGTTGGGGGGATCGACGCCCCATCCGACTCGGACGACGCCGTGGCGATCCGCTTGCCAGCTGTAGATATGCCGCTCGTGGGTCACCCTCCGCTTCAGGCGTCCGGTCTTCAACATCATGGCGTGTACACTCGGCCAGGGCTCGCCCGGGATCCAGACTTGGATCAGGACGTGTTTCGGATCATCTGGGAGGGTGTGGAGGATCTCGTCCTGGTATTGGATGTACTCGACGCGAGGCCACTTCTTGGCCATCCAGCGCAGGTTCTCGCCATCCCTGTCGACACCATAGAGGTGCGTCTCTCTCGCGCGCACGCCGACCGCGGTATCGGAGCGTGCCTCACCCGAGATCAGCAGCCTGTCGTCGTTCGCCCAGATCAGCTTGCTGGGGAGATACGCGGGATCGGCGAATTTGCCGATGGACCTGGCTTCATTCCCGACGAGCGCCTTGACGATCACGAAGGTCACGCCGTCCTTGTACATCAAGAACGCGATATTCTCTCCGTTCGGCGACAGCTCCGGAGATCGGAAGGTCGGTGTGGCGAAGAAGGCCTCGGCCGGGGGTGGCTCGCCCGCCCACGCGCCGAGAGCGGGCGTGGTGAGGAGAGCGAGCAGGAGCGCTGCGGCGGTCTTCATGGGCACGAGGCACCTCTGTGAGGGTCGAGTGCGAGGATCGAGACATCCCTTCGAGACGGCAATCCGAATCGGGATCGGCGGCGGGCCCGGCTCGGGTCGTCTGGTCCGAACGTACCTCGGGCGTGTCATCGACGCGAGAACATCGCCGATCCACGAGGCCATCGCCGGCGCGGTGTGATCGGTCGGGGCGAGTGCCCACCTTGAAATCGAGCATACCAGCTGTCTACCGGCGGCTGGCGGGGATGCGCTCGGTGAAGGAATCCGGCCACACGATCATGATTTCTGCCACATGGCTCTGATCGTGTGGCAAGAATCATGATCGCGTGCGGGCGCAAGAGGAGCGCGTCGGTCGCCGGGTCTCACGAGCTTCGAAGTGCTGTGGTCAGTCCTCGCGGGCCGCGTGCGGCCGCGGCCGCGGTCGAGTGAGCGCTCAGCCGCTCAGCAGGGCAGGGCGCGCGGCGCCATGCGACTGACCGCGAGGGCGAGGCCGCGTTGAAGCTCTTCGAAGTCCTCGCTGGCGACGCGAAGGGTGAGGTCGCCGAGCACGAGGTGGATGATGCCGTGATCGCAGCGGCAGACCTTGACCACTGCGTTCTGGGCGAGCACCTGCTGTCGGCAGCCCTGGGAGCGAGCGCTGGCGGGCGCGTCGCCGAGTCGATGGGGTGACTTCATGGACCGGAAATTAATGTAACTGAAATTCGTTTTCAACACACTTCTCGCAGAAAGGCACCGCTCTGTCTGGAACACGTCTGCGCTCGGCGCACCCCCACTCCGGGCAGCGGGTCAGGGCAGCGACACGGCGTGTGAATGGATGGATCAACGGGTCGTCGGAGGGGTGCGAGATGGGATCGGAGCGCGGGGCATTGTCGTCATGGACCTGGGCGATCGCGGCGCCCACGCTGCTGATCATCGGGGCGCTCGTCCTCGGCGATGCGCAGCGCTGCCGCGCCGCCGCGGCCCCCGAGGCGGGCCAGGCGGCGGCCGCCGCCAGCGCCGCGGAGTCGGCGCCCGGCGCCAGAAGCCCGCACTGAGCCATCGGCGGGTGCTCCCGTGCCTGGAGTCCCGTCGTGGGTTGGCCGATGCAGGGGAATGCTCGAGACCCCGCGATGGCAAACCTCGTCGACCGGGCGCTTGCGGCTCACGGAGGCCACTGGCGGCCTCTTCCTCATGGTCTTCGGTGGCGTCTTCGCGGCGGCCGGCCTCGGGGCGATCATTCATCTGCTCCCGCGCGCGCTTCGCGAGGGCGATCATGAGGGCGTCATGGTCTCATCAGTGATCGGCCTCCTCTTCATCGGCGCCGGGCTGGGGGGGGTGGCACTCGGGGTGTGCAGCCTGCGCGCCATGCGCGCGCAACGCGAAGCGCAGCGCCGACACCCGGACGAGCCCTGGCTCTGGAAGGAGGCGTGGGCCGGGCGCCGGATCGAGGGCCACGCTTGGGCCTCGATGGTCTTCCTCTGGTGCTTCGGAGCGCTCTGGAACCTGATCGCCTGGCCGCTGACACCGAAGATCCTCGAGGCCGTCTCCAGCGGCGAGAGGGGCGCGCTCTTCGGCCTGATCTTTCCGGCCGTCGGGCTCGGTCTGCTGGCCGCCGCGATCCACGCGACCCTACGCGCCCGGCGCTTCGGGAAGACGGTCTTCGAGCTCGACACGCTGCCGGGGGTGATCGGAGGCGAGCTCGCGGGTCGCGTCCGCTTCGATCGGGCACTCCCGCCGGGCGCGACGCTGGAGGTGCGTCTGGTCTGCGTCCACAGCGAGCGCACGGGAAGTGGGGACAGCAGCTCCACCACCGAGCATGTCCTCTACGAAGAGAAGCGCGAGACGCTCGCGCATTCCATCGCGCGGGGTGCGTTCGGCCCGGAGCTCCCGCTCTGCTTCCAGGTGCCCTACGCGCTGCCCGCCAGCCGGGATGCCGATCCCCGCGATGCGATCCACTGGCGCATCGAGCTCGCTGCCGAAGTGCCGGGCGTGGACTTCGCGACGCGCTTCGACGTGCCGCTCTTCGAGACGGCGGACAGCTCTCCGGAGATCGGCGAAGCCCGAACCCAAGTGCGCGAGCTGGACGAAGCGCTCGCCGGGGCGGGGCCACTGCGCCAGTCCAAGGTCGCTGTCCGTCCACTCGCGGGCGGCGGTGTGCGGCTCCACTTCGGCCCGGCGCGCAATCCGGGCATCGCGTTCGCGCTCACGGCCTTCGCCCTCGTCTGGGGCGGCGGGCTGATGATCATGACCGAGCTCGATGACGTGCCCCGACTCGTGATCATCCTCTTTGCCCTGGCGGAGATCGGCGTGGTCCATGGCGCGATCAACCTCTGGCTCTCGTCGACCGTGGTGGAGGCCACGCCCGCGGAGGTGCGCGTCGAATGGGGTGCGCCGGGGCTCACGCGAACGCGCGCGGTGCCGGCCGAGGAGATCGACGGCCTCGAGGTCGACGTGGGCATGCAGTCGGGCAATCGAACCGACTACCGCATCCTCGCGCGCCACGGTCGCCGCACGCTCACCTGCGGATCCGGGATCCCGGAGCGTCGCGAGGCCCTGGCGCTACGGGGCCTGATCGCCCGCGGGCTCGGCCGGGATCCGGCAGGGGGGCCGCCCCGGAAAACGTGAACCGCTGGGCCGCCCACGAGCTGCAGATTCCCACAACGTCGCAAGTTCGGGGACTTGCGCGTGTCGCAGCGACGGCCGCGACCCTTCTCGCGCGAGTTGAGGCGAGGCGAGGGCGGGCCTACCGTGGGCGCCTTCGGGGGCCCTTTCCCCCGCGCACTCGAATCCTGATGGAGACCCGCATGACCTTCGTAGCCCCCGACGGCCTCATCGACGCCGACGAATTCCGCCACCCCCTTCGCAAGAGGCCCGAGGGCCGTCACGTCCTCTTCGGCGACACGCTCTGGGTGAGCGTCGTCGACCCTGAGGCGGGCGTCCATGGCGTCTGCCACTGGCATCTCTCGAATCAAGGCTACGCGCGCTTCGAGTCGCTCTTCGTGATCGACGGCGTCGTCCAGCTCTATGGCAACAAGGTACCGCTCCCCGTCGATTGCGAGGATGACCGTGGTCCTTGGAGCGATGGCCGCATGAGCTACGAGGTGGTCGAGCCCTGGAATCACATCCGCATCACCCTCGATTGGGAGAAGTACGCCTACGACCTCGACTTCAGAGGCCGCTTCGCACCCTACAACTACGCCAGCTCGCTCCCCAGCGGCGATCCCATGAGCCTCTTCGACGAGTTCTACGGCGGCCACTTCGAGCAGGCGATGAGCTGCACGGGCAGCTTCCGGATCAACGACGGGCCCGCCAGGGGCGAGACCCGGCAGATCGACTGCTGGAGCCATCGCGACCATACGTGGACCTCGCGATTCAACGAGCCACAGGCCTGGAAGGTCGACGAGGCTCACTTCGCGGCGCACTTCTGGCCCTCCATCCAGCTGCCTGACCGACACATCAACTGCTTCGCGCTCTACTACCAGAACGAAAATGATCCGAGCGAGCGCTCGATCGGCGGATTCGTCTCCGACAAGGACGGCTCTCGGCCCATCCTGAACGCGAAGGGGGAGATCTCGCCCAATGACGGCTCGTCCTCGGTCCGCCAGGCCAACAGCTTCCGCTACGAGTTCAAGCTCGCGGAGGACGAGACCCTCCACGTACGAAGCACCCGTCATCACGGGACCATCCAGCTCTGGCTGCGGGCCGAGAACGACCTCGAGAATCGCATGGACTGCTACGAGGCCTTCTGCGACTTCGAGGTGGAGGAGACGGGTGAGAGGGGGACGGGCACGGCGGAGTACAGCGTGATGCCCGTCTGGCCGCAGTGGAAGGCCTGACACGCCCACACGGATCGATGTCGAAGGGCCGGGGCTCGCACGGGATGCGGCTCCGGCCCTTCCTCGTCAGGGCCGGTCTCACGGGGTTCCAGGCCGGGCCGGCGCGATTCCCCTTTTGGCCCCGGGCGCTGTACCCTTGTGGAGATCTGCACGGTTCAGCTGTCGGTGTCGCATCTGAGCGACCCTTCGCGGGGGCGAGCATGAGCGGCGGTATCCTCGATAGATCGGATCCGGTCAACGAGTCGATCGTGCGGCCATCGCAGCGCCTGCTGAACCTGCTGGATGCAATGGCCGGACCGCCGGGCAGCCTCTCCGACGTCGGCGAGCGCCACACGGGTCGGATGGTGGCTTCGAGCAGCATCGTGGTCTTCGCCGCGGCGACGATGCTGATGTTCTGGGGCTTCCTCGCCGGAAGCCATGGCTCGACCCTGGCGCTGATCTTCGCGACGGGCAGTCTGGGGGCGATTCCCCTGCTCCTGCTATGGACTGCGCGCCTTCGCTGGCTCGCACCCCACGTGATCACCACCTCGCTCTTCGCCATCTGCGGAACGTTCGCGGTGGTGTCTGCGGGCGATGCCGTCGGTGCGATGGTGACGCTCTTCGCGGTGCCTGTCCTCGCCAGCTCACTCTCGGGGCCCGTGATCGGCGCGTTCTGGCTGGCCGGCGTGTTCGTGGTCTACGGCATGGCGGCGACCGCCGCTCATCTCGGGTGCGCACCGATCGTGGAGCTCACGCCCCTCATGTGGGAGGAGGCCCGCTTCGGCGTGCTCGGCTGCGTGGCAGGCTTCGTCGGCGGCTCGGTGATCACCAGTGAGTGGCTGCGGCAGCGATCCGCGATGGAGGCCCAGGAGGCCCGGGCGGCGCTTCGCGAGAGCAATCGGCGGTACCGCGCCCTGGCCGAGCATGCCGGCGATGTCGTGGCCGAGATCGACGCTGAGCTTCGCATCGCCTTCGTGAGTCCGAACGTGGCCTCCATCGTGGGCGTGGCGCCGTCCGAATGGCTCGGGAGGGAGGCCACGGGTATCCTGATTCCGGAGGAGGCCGCCCCGCGCGTGCGCGAAGCGATCGCCTCGGTCGGCCAACAGGAGCGATCGGGCCCGGTCATGCAGTTCCGTTTCGACACGGTGCACGCGGAGGGGCACCCGATCGTCCTCGAATGCTCTGCGAAGGCGTTCGTCGACCCCAGTCGCGGCCCACGCATGGTGGTGATCGGGCGCGACGTGACGCTGATGCATCGAGCAGAGCGCGCGCTCCGCCGGAGCGAACGCCTGGCTTCGCTCGGTACGCTCTCTGCGGGCATCGCCCATCAGATCAACAATCCGATCGGCGCGATCCTGGCGGCGGCAGAGGTCGGGCGGCTCGAGCTGGCGGACGGGCGATCCGAGAACCTCGGCCAGGTGCTGGCCGACATCGGCAAGGATGCGCGCCGCTGTGGAGAGATCGTGCGCAACCTGCTCCGCTTCGGACGCGACGACGACGGGGAGCGCGAGGTGCGGGATCTGCGAGAGGTGGTGGAGCGCGCCGTCGAGCTCACACGCGGCCACGCGGCGGGGCGACGCGTGGATCTCCGCCTGGACTGCGGCGGCGAGGCCCTGCCCATCGCCATGAACGTGATCGAGGTCGAGCAGGTCGTGCTCAACGTTCTCCGCAACGCATGCGAGGCGCGGCCGCGGAGTGGCGTCGTCTCGGTCTGCGTCGATCGCGCGGGCGATCGGGGTCGTCTCGAGGTCAGCGATGACGGGCTCGGGATGAGTCCGGAGACGTCGAGTCGGATCTTCGACCCATTCTTCACGACCCGAGGCCGCGAAGGGGGCACCGGACTCGGTCTGAGCGTCGCACACGGCATCGTCGAGGATCACGGCGGCCGGATCCTCGTGGACAGCGTGCTCGAGAAGGGCACTACCATCGTCGTGGAGTGGCCGCTGGACGACGCGTAGAGGCTCAAGCCACTCACACCGACCATCCGATCCTGCCAGAGTGCATGGCGCGCGAGGGGGCAGGGCGATCCGTTCCGGCGGTCGGCTCATGGGTTACGTAGGGCGTGGGCGACGACGGGCAGGCGCCGCCGTGCGGCTCGGCCTCGTGCTCGTCCTGGCCACGCTGGCTGCGCCGTCGACCCTGGCCGACACCGGGAAGCGCGGCTGGCTCCTCGAGACGGGTCTCTCGCTCGGCGTCGGCATTCCGGGCGATCAGGACCTGAAGATGAAGCGCAACGACGCCTCGGGTGGGCTCGTCGATTTCCTCTTCACCGACACACCCGAAGAGCAGCCCGGCGTTCTGGTGGGCGGCCACGCATCGCTCTTCGGCCGCCGGGGGATCACGAGATCGCTGGGGCTGAGATGCGATCTGCTCTATTGGCAGCACGACGTCGTCCTCGGTCCGCTCGAGGATCGCCTCGTTCCCGCGAGCTCGGGAGAGCCCTTCCCCTTCGATCGGATATCGCAGGGTCGACTCGGGCTGATGCTCGGTCTGGTCGGTCGGCTCCGGCTGGGCCATCGGCTGCGGGCGGACGTCGGGCTGGGGGGCGGCGGAGTGCACACATGGGTGCGTCAGGGCCATCGGGGCTGGGGCTACGGATTCCAGATCCTCGGCGGACTCGCTACGCCGATCGGATCGGGGCGGCGGCTGCGGCTGGACTTCCGCTACCTGCTCGCGCCCGAGGCCGATCCACCCGCCGCCGAGTCATGGCGAGTCGAGGTCTCGGGCACGCCCTACTGGCCCTATCTCGCCCACCACGACACCCGCTACTTCATGCTTTCTCTCGGGATCGAGTTCGGGGACTGACCCGAGACGTCTCAGCCCCGACCCGGCATGCGCTGCTCGGGTGCATCAAGGGCGGGCGACGCACAGCCGAACTCTGAGGCGTATTCATGCGCCGAAGCCTCGCCGTGCCCCGAGCGCGGTGCGATGCCTCTGGCCGTGAGCAAGGGCGTTCGTGTGCCCGGGAGAAATCCATGGCGACCTTCCAGTCGAAGGATGACGGTCGACTTCACGCCTGCCTGCGTGTCATTGGCCGTGCACTGCTCTGCGTCTGCCTCGTCGGAGCGATGCCGGCCGCTGCCACAGCGAGCGGAGGTCGGGATCCAGACCTCCCGAACCTATCCATCGAAGAGCTGATGGACGTCGAGATCGTCTCGGTGTCGAAACGGAAGCAACGGGTCGGCGATACCGCGGCCGCGATCTTCGTGCTCACCGGGCAGGACATCCAGCGTGCCGGAGCCACCTCGGTCCCCGAGGCGCTCAGGCTCGTCCCCGGTGTCCACGTCGCCCGAATCGACGCCAACAAGTGGGCGATCACCGCGCGCGGCTTCAACGACCAGTTCGCGAACAAGCTCCTCGTGCTCATCGATGGTCGGAGCGTCTACTCGCCACTCTTCTCGGGCGTCTGGTGGGACGTGCAGGACGTGATGCTCGAGGACATCGAGCGGATCGAAGTGATTCGAGGCCCGGGCGGTACGATCTGGGGCGCCAACGCGGTGAACGGCGTCATCAACATCCTGACCCGCATAGC